>NZ_DATMBZ010000113.1:0-32830 GCF_035558935.1 Gaiella sp.
TGTTCCTGCGACGACGGAGCACGCTCCACCGGCTCGAGCGATGGCAGACGGCCTACCTCCCCGTCTTCGCCGCCTGGGCGGCCGCCGTCGTGATCGTCTTGCCGCCGCTGTTCGGGTTCAGCTGATCCCCGTCCTGTGCCGCGGACGACCTGCGCCGTCGGGGAGGATGGACGGATGAAGAAGATCGGCTTTCTCTCGTTCGGCCACTGGGGGCCGTCGCCGGCGTCGCAGGTGATCACCGCCTCGGACGCGTTGCTCCAGTCGGTCGAGCTCGCGGTTGCGGCCGAGGAGCTCGGCGCCGACGGCGCGTACTTCCGCGTGCATCACTACGCGGCGCAGCTCGGGTCGCCGTTCCCCCTGCTCGCGGCGGCCGGTGTGCGGACGTCCCGGATCGAGCTCGGCACCGCGGTCATCGACATGCGCTACGAGAACCCGCTGTACATGGTCGAGGACGCGGGCGCCGCCGACCTACTCGCAGGCGGCCGGCTGCAGCTCGGGATCAGCCGCGGCTCGCCGGAGCAGGTGATCGACGGCTGGCGCTACTTCGGCTACCAACCCGCCGAGGGGCAGACCGACGCCGACATGGCGCGCAGCCACACCCAGGTGTTCCTCGACCTGCTGCGCGGAGAAGGGTTCGCCGAGCCGAACCCGCAGCCGATGTTCCCCAACCCGCCCGGGCTGTTGCGGCTGGAACCGCACTCACCGGGCCTGCGCGACCGGATTTGGTGGGGGGCCGCGTCGGCGGAGACCGCGGCCTGGGCCGCCGGGCTCGGCATGAACCTCATGAGCTCGACCCTGGTCTTCGACGACGCGAGCGGCGATCCGTTCCACGTCGTCCAGGCCCGGCACATCCAGGCGTTCCGCGACGCCTGGAAGGAGGCGGGGCACCAGCGCGAGCCGCGCGTCTCCGTCAGCCGCAGCATCTTCGCTCTCGTGAACGACATGGACCGCCGCTACTTCGGCACCGGGCGCGGTGAGGGCGACCACGTCGGCTACATCGACGAGCGGACGCGCGCGATCTTCGGCCGCACCTACGCCGCGGAGCCCGACGCCCTCGTCGCCCAGCTCGCAGAGGACGAGGCGATCGCCGCCGCGGACACGCTTCTCCTCACCGTGCCCAGCCAGCTCGGCGTCGAGTACAACGCCCACGTCGTCGAGAGCGTCGTGAAGCACGTCGCGCCCGCCCTCGGCTGGCGCTGATCGTCCCCGCGGCTGCCGCCTGACCGACGCATGCCTCACCCGAGCAAGGAGAGAGCCGCCTCGCGGCGGCCCTCTCGGAGCATCGGCTGAGCAGCGGCCTCAGCTGCAGCCGGTGTTCGTGCCGCAGTCGCGGCACGTGTAGCACGAGCCGGTCCTGACCATCCGGCCGCCGCAGCGGGCGCACTCGACGGCGTCCTCCCACTGGTTGAAGAGCGCCGTCTGGCCCGGCGGGGCCGACTCCACTGCC
This sequence comes from Gaiella sp., assembly GCF_035558935.1. Lineage (GTDB taxonomy): Bacteria > Actinomycetota > Thermoleophilia > Gaiellales > Gaiellaceae > Gaiella. Next base: position 1,448 of record NZ_DATMBZ010000113.1, read on the forward strand.
GCAGCGGCGGCTCCTGCGCCCGGGTTCTCGGTGTACGCCGCCGCCAGGCGCGCCTTCACCTCGGGCGTCAGGATCCCCGCCTCCTCCTGCTGCTCGGGCGAGAGGAACTTCTTGCCCATCCAGCGGAAGATGTAGTCGACGATCGACTTCGCCACGCGGATGTCGGCGTCGTTCGTCATCCCGCTCGGCTCGAAGCGCATGTGGCTGAACTTCGAGACGTAGACGTCGAGCGGCACGCCGTACTGGAGCCCGAGCGAGACCGAGATCATGAACGAGTTCATGAGGCCGGCGAGCGTCGTGCCCTCCTTCGCGATGTCCACGAAGATGTCGCCGGGCGTCCCGTCCTCGAACAGGCCGACGTGGATGTAGCCCTCGTAGTCTCCGACCTTGAACTTGCGCCCGACCTCGGTGCGGTCGTCCGGCAGGCGTCGGCGCTGGGGATGGGGGACGACCCCTGTCGCGCCGACCGGCAGCACGGCGGCCGGTGCGTCCTTCGACGACGAGAGCGGCTGCGCGACCTTGCAGTTGTCGCGGTAGATCGCGATCGCCTTGACGCCGAGTTGCCAGGACTCGACGAAGAGCTTCGCGACCTCGTCGATCGTCGTCGACTCGGGCAGGTTGACCGTCTTCGAGATCGCGCCCGAGATGAACGGCTGCACCGCGCCCATCATCTTCACGTGACCCATGTAGTGGATCGCGCGTTCGCCGATCGCGCAGTCGAACACGGGGTAGTGCTCGGTCTTGAGGTGCGGCGCCCCCACGACGCCGCCCCTCTCGTCGATGTACGCGACGATCTCCTCGACCTCGCGCGGCGCGTACCCGAGCTCCCCGAGAGCCATCGGCACCGTCTTGTTGACGATCGTGATCTCGCCGCCGCCGACGAGCTTCTTCGACTTGACGAGGGAGAAGTCAGGCTCCACGCCGGTCGTGTCGCAGTCCATCATGAAGCTGATCGTCCCGGTCGGCGCCAGCACCGTCGCCTGGGCGTTGCGGAAGCCGTGCACCTCGCCCACGTCGAGCGCCTCGTCCCAGGCGCGACGCGCGCCGGCGAGCAGGTCGTCCGGCACGGACTCCGGGTGGTCGATGTTGCCGACCGCCGCGCGATGCTTCGCGATCACGCCCACCATCGCGGCGCGGTTCTCGGCGTAGCCCACGTGCGGCCCCATTCGCTGCGCGACCTCGGCCGACTTGCGGTAGGCGCGACCGGTCATCAGCGCCGTGATCGCCGCCGCGTACGCGCGGCCCTCGTCCGAGTCGTACGGGAGCCCGCGCGCCATCAGCAGCGCGCCGAGGTTCGCGTAGCCGAGGCCGAGCTGACGGAACTTCTTCGCGTTCCGGCCGATCTCGGGCGTCGGATAGGACGAGTAGCCGACGAGGATCTCCTGCGCGAGGAACACGACGTCGACGGCGTGCTCGAACATCTCGACGTCGAACTCGCCGTCCTCGCGGCGGAACTTCATCAGGTTGAGCGACGCGAGGTTGCACGCCGAGTCGTCGATGTGCATGTACTCGCTGCAGGGGTTCGACGCGTTGATCCGGCCCGTGTTCGGCGAGGTGTGCCAGGAATTGATCGTCGTGTCGTACTGGACGCCCGGGTCGGCGCACTCCCACGCGGCGGCGGCCATGTCGCGCAGCAGCCCGCGCGCGTCGACGGTCTCGACGACCGTTCCGTCGGTGCGAGCCGTGAGGGCCCATTCCTTCCCCTCGGTGACGGCCTCCATGAAGGCATCCGTGACGCGCACCGAGTTGTTCGCGTTCTGGTACTGGATCGAGGCCCAGTCGGGCGAGTCGAGCGACATGTCATAGCCCGCCTGCTCGAGCACCCGCGCCTTGCGCTCCTCGCGCGCCTTGCACCAGATGAACTCGTCGACGTCTGGATGGTCGATGTCGAGCACGACCATCTTCGCCGCCCGGCGCGTCTTGCCGCCCGACTTGATCGTCCCCGCCGACGCGTCGGCGCCGCGCATGAACGAGACCGGGCCCGAGGCGTAGCCCCCCTTCGAGAGTTGCTCCTTCGACGAGCGCAGTCGCGACAGGTTGAGGCCCGAGCCCGAGCCGCCGCGGAAGATGATCCCCTCGCGTCGGATCCAGTCGAGGATCGACTCCATCGAGTCGTCGATCGAGAGGATGAAGCAGGCCGAGCACTGCGGCGTCTCCTCGAAGCCGACGTTGAACCACACCGGCGAGTTGAACGAGGCGTACTGGTTGACGAGGATCGCCTTCAGCTCTGCGTGGAAGGTCTCGGCTTCCTCCTCCGACGCGAAGTAGCCGCCCTTGCGCCCCCAGTCGGCCACGGTGTCGGCGACGCGGCCGACCATCTGCTTGACGCTCCGCTCGCGCTCCGGCGAGGCCATGCGGCCACGGAAGTACTTCTGCGCGACGATGTTCGTCGCGGTCTGTGACCAGAACTTCGGAAACTCGACGTCGCGCTGCTCGAACGCGGGCCCGCTCTTGCCCGGGATCAGAGCGTCGCGCGTCTCCCACTCGATCTCGTCGAACGGGTCGCGTCCGGGAATCGTGAAGTACCGCGGCGGCGCGACGCTCGCGGTGTCGTCCACGACGCTGTTGACGATCTCCGCGGTGTCGTTCGGCTCCGTCTGTGGTGCCTGCCTCGCGTGCTTCGCCGTTGCCATGCTGTCCTCCCGGGCCGAGTTTTCCGTTACGCCGTTCGATCCCTTGCTGCTCTGCGCGAGGCGCGGGGGAGCGCGTCCTGCGAGCGGACCGGGCATGCTAGGACGCCGGTCGGACGACACGGAAATCGCGCAATTTGCAGGAAAATCGCGCGACCTTTCACCCCGGGATTCTAGCGGTCCGGAGGCCCGCGGCCCGTCAGCGCCGTCGGGCGCGAAGAGCGGCGGCCGCAGCGCTCAGCAGGAGCAGCGTCGCGAGCGTTGCGAGCGCGAGGACGGGGTAGGGGAGACCGGCGCCCGCAGTCTCGGCCTCGGGCGCGCTCGCCAGCCGGACGGGCCCGTCGTGCGCGCGAGCAGGTCCGCGCGGCTCGGGTTTCGGGGCATTGCGGCTCGCCGGCGGCCCAAGCCCTGGCGCGGGCGTCGCAGGGCTCCGCGTCGTCGCCGGCGGGGCTGCGGCCGGCTCGCGCGCGGGCGCCTGAGGGCCGGTGGAGGAGGCGGGTGGGCCGTTTCCGGGGTCGCGCCGTCCACGTTGCGCGTACGCGAGCGCGCGAGCGATGTCCTTGTCGGCGTCCGAGTACTGCAGGACGTCTTCCGGAAGCGCCCGGATCGCCGCGCGGTAGCACCCGAGCGGGTACATGCCGTCGATTCGTCCGCCCGAGTACCAGTCGCGAATCACTCGCTGAGCGCATGCGTCGAGCGGGCCGGCGCCGGCCGGCGCCGCAATCGTCAGCGCGGCCGCAACGACGGCCGCGGAGACGAGCGGCCGCAAGAAGGGCATCTCATGCCCGTACCCCGATTCCGGCTGGGGAAACGTCGCGCCCGGTCGTCGGGCCGGGAGACGAGCTATGCCGGGCCGGGAGGACCGCCGTTCCGGCGGGCCTGCGCACGACGGCTGAGGTAACCCGCACCGCCTGCCGCGAGCAGAAGCAGGGCGAGCCCGCCGAGAACCAGGAGCGGGATCGGCAGCGACGAGGGCCCGGACGTGTCGACGCCGCCTCCGGCGATCGTCTGCTCACCGGTCCCCGACGTCTCGTCCGGCGGCGTCGTTGGCGAGGTGGGCGTCGTCCCGGGCGGGTCTTCGCCATTCGTCCCCGTCGGTGCCGGGCCGCCCGACGGCCCCGGGTCCGGCTCTCCCTGCCCGGCGAACGCGAGTGCCCGGCGGATGTCCTCCTCGGCGTTCGAGTAGTCCTTGACGTCGACCGGGAGGGAGCGGATCGCCTCGAGGTAGCAGTGCTTGGGGAAGATCTGGTCGACGCGGCCGTTCCCGTACCAGTCGTCGATCACCTGTTCCGCACAGGTCTTCGCGCTTGCGACGGGCACGAAGGAGAGCGCCGTCAGCGCCGCGATCGCGGCCAGCGCTGTGAGGAAGGGAATGCGACGGAAGAAGACGTCAGGCACGAGTCATGGACGGATGGTGCGGGTGAGTCTTCCCACCCTCCGTGGGTCGGCGATCAGGGAAGGGTAAACGATGTGTAAGACGCCGTTCGCGGCAAGGCGCGAGGCTCCTGCGGCGCCAGCGGCCCATGGTAGCCTCGCCGCGGCATGGACGCGGTCCCGCGACCCGGACGCGTCGCGGAGGCCGTCCTTCTCGGGGCGCTCGGCATCCTGCTCGCCTGGGTCGTCCTCTTCGGCGGCGGCTCCCACGACGGCACGCTCGCGACGGCGGGAATCGTCTGCATCGTCTGCGCCGCGGTGGGCGTCGCGGCCGCGCTTCGTGGGGCGTTGCCGCTGCCGCGGCTCGACCGCGCGGGGACGACGACCTTCGCGGCCGTCGCGGCGCTGACCGCCTGGGCGGGCGTCTCGATCGCCTGGTCGATCGCCGGTGACCTCTCCTGGGCCTGGCTCGCGCGCTGGCTCGTCTACACGGCGTTCCTCACTCTCGGTGTGCTCGCCGGCGCCCTGGGCGGAGGGGCGCGGCGCGTGGCGGCCCTGCTCGCCGTCGTGCTCGCGGCTGCGCTCGGTTGGGCGCTGCTCGGCATCGCGATTCCCTCGCTCTTTCCCGACGGCGACCGCATTGCGCGCCTCCGCGAGCCGGTGGGGTACTGGAACGCGCTCGCTCTCCTCGCGGACGCCGCCGTCGCGCTCGGGCTCTGGGTCGCGCGCGGGCCGCGTGCCACCGCCCGCGTCGCGGGGTCGCTGCTCGTCTTCGCCGCGGTCCTCGTCGTGCTGCTGACGCAATCTCGAGCAGGCGTCGTCGGTGCCCTCGCGGTGCTCGGGCTCTGGATCCTGCTCTCGGACGAGCGGCTGTCCGACGCGCTCCGGATCGTGATCGCCGCGGTGCCGGCACTTGCCGTCGGCGGCTGGGCCTTCACGCGGGCCGCCCTCGTCGAGGACGGCGCTCTCCGGAGCGATCGCGTCGCCGACGGCCGCGTGTTCGCCGTCCTGACGCTCGTCGCCGCCGCTGCGGTGGCGCTCGTCGCCTGGCGGGTTTCGGCCCGGCGCGTCGTGGACATGCGTCGCGACCTCGTGCGCGGCGTGATCCTCGGCACGTGCGCGCTCGCTCTCGTGGCGGGCTCCGTCGGCTTCGTCGCCAAAGTGGGCGATCCGGTGACCTGGGTCGACTCCCAGCTCTCACGGGGGGAATGCGTCAACGAGCCCGGGCGCCTCACGGACCTCTGCGCGAACAACAGGCTCCAGTGGTGGGGCGAGGCGCTCGACGTCGCCGCCGACCGCCCCGTCGGCGGCTCGGGCGCGGGCACCTTCGCGCTCGCGCGACGACGCTACCGCGAGAGCGCGACGCCCGTGACCGAGCCGCACAGCGTCCCGCTCCAGCTGCTCGCCGATCTCGGGCTCGTCGGGATGGGCCTCGGGCTCGTGGCCGTCGGCAGCGCCTTCGTCGGGGTTCGTCGTGGCCTCGGGCGCCTCGCCGGCGGCGACCGGCTTGCGGCGGTCGCGCTCGCGTGCCTGCTCCTCGCCTACGTCGTCCACGCGGCCGTCGACTACGACCTCGACTTCCTCGCCGTGACGGGCCCCGCGCTCCTCGTCCTCGGCACGCTCCTCGCCGTCGGTCGTCCCCGCGCGGCGCTCAGGGCTCGCCTCCCGGGTCTCGTCGCCGTCGCGGCCGTCGGGGCGGCGGCGGTCGTCACCGTCGCGCTGCCGCGTCTCGCGCAGGGTCAGGTCGACCGTGCCTTCGCCGCGATCGACGACGGCCGCCTCGAGGACGCCGTCGACGCCGCCGACCGTGCCCGGATGCTCGACCCGCTGTCGCTCGGGCCGCTGCAGGCGCGCGCCCAGGCGGCGGACGCGGCGGGGGACCGGGCAGCGGCCGTCGCCTGGTACGAGGAGGCGACCCGCCTCCAGCCGGAGAACCCCGACACCTGGTACGAGCTCGGCCTCTACCACGCGATCGCGACGCACGACCTCTGCGCCGCCTATGCGGCGTTCAACCACTCGTACACGCTGGATCCCGCATCGAGCCGCTGGACGCCTGGCGGGCCGTTCGACGTCGCGAAGGACGCCGTCAACACCGGCGCCTGCGAGCGCTGATCCTCTCGCTCAGCCCCCGAGAATCAGGACGGCCTGCGCGCCGTGAAGCTGGCTCGGCCGGACGCCGTCCAGCGGGCCGACCACCTTCACGCCGAGATCGCGGGCGAGCCGCTGGGCTTCCCCCTCGAAGCCCCGGCGGTACATGACGAGCGACGTGACGTAGGCCTGGCTCGGCGCGTTCGCGACGAGGCCGATCTTGTAGCCCTTCCGGGTGACGCGCGACGCGGCGGCTGCGGCGGCACCTTGCCGGCCGTTCCCGTTGAGGACGACGACCTTCACCTTGCGACGAGGAAGCTCGGCGGGTGCGATCCTCTGCTTCGCAGGACGGGCCGTGGCCGGCTTCGCTGCGGTCTTCGTCGCTGCCGGCTTCGAGGCCGTCGAGCGCTTGTGCCCGGCGGCGTGGGGCTTCGCGAGCAGCGCGCCGCCGATCATCACGAGCAGGACGAGCTCGACCGCCGCGACGGCGGCCACGACGAGCGTGGCCGTGCGCCAGGGCCGGACGGCGAGCTCGACGGATTCGAGGCGGATCGGATGGTCCACGACGCGAACGAGGTTCGCGCGCGGGGCCGCTACTCCTTCTGCTCGGCCGCGTACGTCGCGGCGATGCCCTCGGCGAGCGGGACGGCGGCGGTGTAGCCGAGCTCGCTCGTCGCCCGCCTCGTGTCGAGCACGCTGCGCTGTGCGTCGCCCGCGCGGGACGGGCCGAACGAGGGCGGCGCCTCGACGCCGACGGCGCGCTCGCACAGCGCATGGAGCGCCGCGATCGTCGTCTCGATACCGGTCCCGACGTTGAACACGCCGCCGTCGTGCTCCGCCGCGAGAAGCAAGGCCCGGACGACGTCGTCGACGTGGACGAAGTCGCGCGTGATCGAGCCGTCGCCGAAGATCGTGGTCGGCTCACCCGCGGCGAGCCGCTCGAGGAAAATGGCGACCACTCCGCCCTCCAGCGCAGCCGACTGGCGCGGGCCGTAGACATTCGCGAACCGCAGCGCGAGGTGGCGTGTACCGAAGATCCGGTTCCAGCCGTCGAGGTAGACCTCCGCCGAGCGCTTCGCCAGCCCATACGCCGAGACCGGGAGGAGTGGGGAGTCCTCGCGCGCGGGCCCGTCCACCGAGCCGTAGATGGCGCCTCCGGTCGACGCGAGGACGAGCTGCGCTCCCGCCGCGCGGGCCGCCTCGAGCGTGTTGACGGTGCCGACGACGTTCACCTCGGCGTCGAAGCCCGGCCGCTCCATCGAGGTGCCGACGTCCGCCTGCGCGGCAAGGTGGAAGACGACGTCCGCATCGATCTCGAAGGGCTCACGGATGTCGTGTGGACGGAACTGCGCCGCCGCGTTCACGTACTCGCGGCGGCCCGTGCTGAGGTCGTCGAGCACCAGCACGTCGTTCCCGCGGGCCACGAGCGCGTCGACGAGGTGCGAGCCGATGAACCCGGCGCCGCCGGTGACGAGTGCGCGCATCGCGGCAGCCTACTCGGGTTAACGTCCTGCCGATGTTCGTCACCTTCGAGGGTCTCGACGGCTGCGGGAAGACCACGCAGGCCGTCCTGCTGGCGGATGCGCTTCGGGGCGATGGCGTCGAGGTCGTCTCGACCCGCGAGCCCGGTGGGACGCCGCTCGGCGAGGCGATCCGTGATCTCGTCCTCCACGGCGGCCACGTGGCGCCGTGGGCCGAGGCGGCGCTGTATGCCGCCTCGCGAGCGCAGCACGTCGACGGGGTGATCCGACCCGCGCTCGAGCGCGGCGCGACCGTGGTCTGCGACCGCTACATCGACTCGTCGGTCGCCTACCAGGGCGTCGGACGCGGGCTCGGGCTCGAGGAAGTGCTCGCGCTGAACCTCGCCGTCGTCGGCGGTCTCCTCCCCGACCGGACGGTCCTCGTCGAGATCGACCCCGAGACGGCGGCCGAACGAGTCGGTTCCAGCGGCGACCGGATCGAGCGGGACGGGATCGCGCTCTGGCGCCGTGTCGCGGGCGCGTATCGGACTCTCGCGGAGCGGTATCCCGAGCGCTACGTCGTCGTCGACGGCCGTCGTTCCGTCGCGGAGGTCGCCGAGGAGATCCGTGACCGTCTTCGCTGACGTCCCCGAGCAGCCCGAGGCGAAGCGGCTGCTCGAGGCCGCGCTCGCCGACGGCCCGGCACACGCCTACCTTCTCCACGGCCCCGCGGGAGTCGGGAAGCGTGCGGCGGCACGGGCGTTCGCCGGCGCTCTGCTCGGCGACGCCCGTCGCGTCGACGCGGGGATCCACCCCGACCTCCGCGTCCTCCAGCCGCTCGGCGAGATGATCCGGATCGACGACATCCGCGCGCTCCACCATGACCTCCACATGCGTCCGTTCGAGGCCGATCGCCGCGTCTACCTCGTCTTCGACGCGCACCGGATGAACGAGGACGCGGCCGCCGCGCTGCTGAAGGACCTCGAGGAGCCGCCCGCCTACGTGACCTTCCTCCTCGTCGCCGACGAGCTCGGACACCTGCCCGAGACGATCCGCTCCCGTTGCCAGCTCGTGCCCTTCCGCCGACTGTCGCGCGAAGCGGTGCAGTCCTGGATCGCCGAGCGGGCGCCCGATCTTCCACCCGACGAGGCCGGCGTGCTCGGCCGCGTCTCGGGCGGGCGCCTGGACAGGGCGGCACGGCTGCTCGAGGATGCGGCCCGCGCCCGCCGCGCCGCGCTGCTCGCCGCCGCGCGCGGCGCCTATCGCGACGAGCGCTTCGACCCCGCCGCTGCAGCGAGCGTCGTCCTCGAAGGGGCGAGAGCTCACGGAGCCGTCGCGCGCAAGCACGAGCAGGAACTGGTCGACGGGCTCGACCTGCCGCCGCGCGAGGCCGAGCAGCGTGTCCGGCGCGCAGAGTTCGGCGCCGAGCGCGCGGAGCTGCTCGCCGCGCTCGACGACCTCGGCTCCTGGTATCGCGACCTCGTCGTCGTCGCGAACGGGGCGGAAAGCGCCGCGGTCAATGCGGATCTCCTCGGGGAGCTGCGCGAGGACGCGACCGGCGAGGCGGGCGCCCGTGCCGAGGACGCGGCCGGCGTCGTCCGCCAGGCGTGGCGCGAGGCGGAGGAGCTCAACCTCAACGCGTCGCTCTTCCTCGAGGCGCTGTTCGTGCGCCTGCGCCGCTCCTTCGTCTGACTGGAGTCAAACCTCACCGGTTCGAGGGATGACGTCCGGCGGCTGGCCGCCGAGGAGGGAGGGGAGGCACGGTAGTCGTGCCCTGCGGAAAGGAGACCCCGTGAAGAGACTCGTCCTGGCAGCGGCGTGCACCTGTGCGCTCGCCATCCCCGCGATCGGCGTCGCAGGCAATTCCGGCGACGGCAGCGAGTACGGCACCCAGCCCGGCTTCGCCGTCGCGAATGCCAATACCCCGTGCGCCGGCCATGGCGCCTTCGGCTTCTTCGGGAAGGACCACAACCTCGCGGGCGGCGCGAACGGCTACCAGACCGGCCTGAACAACGCGGGCCTCTGCGGCAACCGGCAGGGAAACCTGCCCTAGGCCCACACCGGGCGAGCGGTGTGGCTCCGGCGGTTGGTGCCTGCCGGAGCCACACCGCCGCACCTCCGTGTGAACGGAACTGCCGAGTGCTGGCGCGCTCTCGGTCGTCGCGGCGGGCGTGGGGATCGTGTTCGACCAGCCGGACGAGGACGAACAGTCGTCCAACGGTGTCGGTTCAGCGGTCGACCACGCTGCCGTCGAGAGCCCGTGTCGCCTGCGGTCAGGCCAAACGACCTCGCGTCGCGCAGCCGGGACCGCCGCCCGCGAGCGGCTAGAATCGACGGCCCGCCGACGTAGCTCAGCTGGTAGAGCACTTCACTCGTAATGAAGGGGTCCCCGGTTCGAGTCCGGGCGTCGGCTTCTTCAGGGACGGTGGCGGACCTCAGTCCGAGGCGTCGGGAGGGAGATCGAGCTCGAGCAGGTCGAGAAGCTCGCCGATCTCGTGGCCGTGCTGGGCCTGATGACGCATCGCCGCTTCTCGGTTGACCTCGTATCGGTTGCGCCGACCCACCCGTTCGATCGTCACGAACCCGGCTTCGGCGAGATCCGCGACGATTCGCTGCGCAGCTCGCTCGGTGATCCCGACCATCCCCGCGATGTCTCGTGTTCGCACGTCGGGGTCTCGGGCGATGCAGAGGAGCACCTGGGTGTGGTTCGTGACGAACCGCCACGGTCTGCCGTCTCCGTTCGAAACATGTGACATACTTTTCGTATATTTGTTTTCGTGGTATATGTGTCGGGTCTAAATGTTCGCAGATCATAGCGACTAGGAGCGACGAGATGTCCGACCTCAACGAGGCGACCGCGAAGGAGACCCGCCGAGTCACAACCGGATCGGACGGCGTGGCAGTCGTCCGGACGGACGACGCGACGCGGATCTCCATCACGGCGGATCTCGACATGCATACGGCCCGCCGTGCCCGCTCGATCATCGAGTCCGTCTGCGAAGCACGCCCGTCGAACGTCGTCATCGACCTGTCGGGGCTCGAGTTCGTGGACTCTCACGGGCTCAATCTCTTGGTGGATGCCCATCGGACGCTGACTGCCGCGGGGTGTCGGCTCGTCTTCGTGCCGCCTGCCGGACACATCAGGCGCGCCTTTGCGATCACGGGTCTCGATGGGCTCTTCGCCGTTCGCGCCGACGCCTGAGCGCCCGGCGGCCGCGAGCGACCGGCCCACTACGCGCCGAGAAAGCGGGCGCCGAGCGTCGTCGCCAAGGTGCGGTGGGCCGTCGATGTTCCCACGAGCGTCGAGCGGGCGGGGTCGACGCCGACGGCGCGCGAGAACGCGAGCGGCAGACCGGGCAGCGGCGGGCGGCACCAGCAGACGGGTGGGCCGCCGCCGTGCGGGCAGACGGCTCGTTCCACGACGCCGCGAATCTCACTCGAGAGCAGCTCGACGGCGTCGCGGAGATCAGCCGGCGATCCATCTGGCAGCCAGTCGAAGACGAGATGCTTGGCGCGCGGGTCGGCGGACCGGATGGCGTCGCGCCACCCCTCGGTGCGCAGCGTCGACGCCGCGACGAAGACGCCGGCCCGTCCGGTGTGCGGCTCGCGGGAGAACGGAACACGTTCGATCGACGCGAACCCCTCGTCGTCCGCGGGCGGCTCGAGCTCGCGGAGCACGCGCATCTGCGACGTCGGCGGCATCAGACCGGGCTCCTCCCGTGCCGCCGCCTTCAGCTCCTCGGGCGTCGGAAGCGAGCCGAGACGATCGAGCAGCCGAGCCACCATGTTGACCTGCGCCTGTGCCAGCGGCGTGTCGAGCCAGATGCATCGCACACGAGCGCCGTGGCGCGCGGCCGCCTCGATCACCTCACTCCGTGACGCGCGGGTCGCGTAGGTGTTGTCGAGGACGACCCGTCGCTCGCCCGCTGCGAGCGCCTCGTCGAGCTCGTCCGCCAGCACGCGAAGCGTCCCGCCGCGCTCGTCCCGGTTGAGGCGCAGGTGGCCGCGTGTCGCGTACTCCAGCGCGACGCGGCTCTTCCCGGCGCCCGGGATGCCCATCACGAGCACGACCTCGGCCCCCGCACGGGCAGGGGGCAGGCGGCGCCGTCGCGACGGCGCAAGACGCTCGCGCTCGTCGGCACCGAGCACGACGGCCGCGGCCCGGGCGGCCGAGCGTGCGGTCTCCGGCCGGCGCGCGCCCGGAAGCGCCACGAGATGCGGGCCGAGGCCGAGCACCCACGCGAGGGCCACCTCCGCGGGCGTCGCGCCGTGGTCTTCGGCGATGTCGACCAGCCCGGGGCGACGGCCGAGCGACCGCGCCCGACGTGGCCCGCCGAGCGGCGAGTGCGCGATCACAGAGACGCCCGCCTCCGCACACCTGTCGACGATGCCGCCGCGGAGCGCGCGGTCGTCGAAGACGCTGACGGCGACCTGCACGGCCGCGATCGGCGCCAACGTCAGCGCCTCGTCCAGCTGCGACCGGTTGACGTTCGAGATGCCGACACGTCGCACGAGGCCCTCCTCGACGAGGCGGTCGAGCGCGCGTATCGACGTCCGCCACGGGATGCGAGGGTCCGGAGCGTGGAGGAGGTACAGGTCGATCGGAATGCCCTCGAGCGCCTCCAGGCTCGCCTCGCAGTCGGCGCGGATCGCCTTCGCGCGGCCGTCGGGCACCCACCCGCCGCCGGGTCGTGCCATGCCGCCCTTCGTCACGATGCGGGCGGTCGCGGCCGCCCCGCAGCCGTGAAGCGCTCCGGCGAGCACGCGCTCGTTTGGGCCGTACGCGCGGGCGGTGTCGAACACCGTGATCCCCGAGGCCGCCGCCGCGGCGATGGTCGCGACCGCACGCCCGTCGTCGGCGCCGTCGTCGGTCGAGAGGCGCATGCACCCGAGACCGAGGCGCAGCTCGGAGTCCGACAGCCAGCCGGAAAGGCTCACCCGTCCCCGACGGGGTGATCGGCCGTTCATCGAACGATCGTCGCTCGCGACCCGCCCGGCGCGCAACCGGCCCGCATCCGGTCTCGCGCCCGGCCGTCAGACCACCACGAGCCTCCGCAGGCGGCAGCGCTCCACCACCGCGCAGGGCCCCGCGAGCGCCGACAGCCGGGGCACCGCCTCGGCCGGGAGGCTCCGCCGGCTTCCCGCGATGTCCGCAACCAACTCGGGGCCGTCGACGTAGTGCTTGCGAACCTCGTGGTCGTCGACGGCGTCCTCGACGAGGCGTCCCGTGCGCACGAGCGCGTCGATCGCCGCGGTCGCCGCGTCGGCGGTCCGGAACAGGGGCTCGCCGTCGATGGGGCACACGACCCGGCCCCTGGCCTCGACCAGGGGATCGGGCCGGATCACCTGCAGGTCGAGGACGACGCCGTCACGTCGCACCGCCCGCACCATCGTGTCCAGGACGTCCACGACGTCCTCCGGTTCGACGCATCAGAGCGACCACGAGAACACGACGATGTCGAACGAGTGCGGCTCGATCCCGATCTCCTTCCCCGATGCGACCTGGAAGGACACCCGGTCGACGAGCTCGGTTGGCAGCGTTCGCTCGGCCTCGGCGACCCGCTCCGCATCGGGGTCGAACGCGAGCACGTGGTCGACGTCCTCCGCGATCCCGGCCGTGAGGCGGCCGTCGCCGCACCCCATCTCGAGCACGCGTCGAGCGCGGAAGTCGCCCAGGCGGCGGAGCGCGGCGAGGTGGACGCCCTCGGGATCGAGCACCGGCGTCACGGGCCTCCGACCGGCCGGTGGGCCTTGAGCGTCGTCCCGTGTGCCCCGTACTTCTGCGCCTTGCGCCGCGTGTCCTCGAAGGCCGAACGGGCATAGGTGTCGACGAGCAAGCCGGTCTCGATCCGCTCGAAGCCATGGCGTTCCAGGATCTTCCCGTACGCTGCCTCCAGCAGCGCCCCGGCAATTCACCCGGTCCAGAGATCGATGTTCCGCCGCCCTTCCGCGCTCACGGGATTCTGGATCGTGACGTCGGCGACCTGGATCCGACCCCCTGGCTCGAGCACGCGATAGAGCTCGGCGAACACGGCGTCCTTGTCGGGGATCAGGTCGATCACGCCGTTCGAGATCACGACGTCGAAGCTCGCGTCGGGGAAGGGCAGGCGCTCGGCCTCGCCCTCGAGAAACTCGACGTTGTCGACGCCGAGCGCGGTCGCCGCCGCACGGGCTTTCGCGACCATCTCGGGCGTCATGTCGATCCCCGTGACGCGCCCGCCCGGTCCGACCATCTGCGCCGCGACGAGCGAGTCGGTCCCCGCGCCCGAGCCGAGGTCGAGCACGCGCTCGCCCGGCGAGAGGCGCCCGAGCGAGAACGGGTTGGCGACGCCGGCGAACGACTCGACCGCCGACTCGGGAACGCGGCCGAGCTCCTCGGGGTATCCGAGGTCCTCGGCCCAGGCGCGCCCGGTCGGGAAGACGAACTGCGTCTCCGGCTCGGACGAGACGCACGCATACGTCTTCCTGATCTCGTCCTTCAGGACTCCCACGTCGATGTCCACGTCGATCGCCATCGTCTCGCCTCCTTCGGTCGCTGAGTACGGTCGCGTCGTCGCCGAGGGCCTGTCGTTGGCTGCCATCGAACGGCTCCTCCTCTTCTAGGGTGCGGGCGCAGGTCGGAGGACGGGAGGGGATTGCCAGGTGGTGCCCGCGACGAGCAGTCCGCTGGCCGCGGTGAGCGCGGCGACGACGACGATCGCGACGTCGGGTGACGCCGCGTCGGCACCGATCCCTGCGATCAGTGCCCCGAGCACGAAGCCGCAGTCACGCCAGAAGCGGTAGACACCCACGACACGCGCGCGGTCGCGGGGCTGCGTCCCGTCCGAGACGGCGGCGATGAGCGTGGGGTAGACCATCGCGGTCCCCGCGCCGAGCAGCACGGCTGCGGCGAGGGAGGCCGAGAAGGCCCCGTCCCCGACCAACAGGAGCGCGAGCGCGCCCGCCTGCACGAGCATGCCCGCCGTGATCAGCGGCTTGCGGCCCGTGTGGTCCGAGAGCCAGCCCGTCGCGAGCTGCCCGGCTCCCCACGCGAGCGGATAGGCGGCGGCGACGGTGGCGATCTCGTGGAGGGTTGCGCCGTGCGCAGCGAGATAGAGCGGGGCGAGACCCCATGCGAGCGCGTCGTTGAGGTTGTTCACGAGCCCGGCCTGGTTGCACGCGCGCAGCATCGGGTCGTGCAGCGTCGCGTGCGCGAAGGCCGCCCGCAGGCCCGAGTGCGCGGGTTCGGTCCCGCGGTGTCCGGCCTGTTCGGCGCGGACGTGAGCCGCCGTGTCGCGCACGCCGAAGGCGCTGATCAGCAGGCCGGTCACCGCGAGCAGCGCCGCGCCGGCCCAGACGACAGTCCGCGGTGCGACGTCGGCCGCGAGCGCACCGGTGACGAACGCGGCCGCGGCGACGCCGAGGTAGCCGGCCGCCTCGTTGAGCCCGAGCGCGAGTCCGCGACGGTGCGGGCCCGCGAGGTCGATCTTCATCACCACGGTCATCGACCAGGCGAGTCCCTGGTTGACCCCGAGCAGCACGTTTGCCGCCACGACGAACCACCACGACGGCGCGAGACCGATGAGGAGCGGCACGGGAAGCGCGACCGCCCACCCGATGACGAGCAGCCGCTTGCGTCCGACGCGCTCCGCGAGCTCGCCCGAGGCGAGGTTCGTGACCGCCTTCGCGGCTCCGAACGCGACGACGAATGCGAGGATCGCGGCCGTCGAGCGGAGCCCGAACTCCTCCTCCCCGACCAGCGGCAGGACGCTCCGCTCCAACCCCACCATCGCGCCGACCACGGCGTTGAGCGCGACGAGCAGGGAGAACTGCCATGCGTTCGCGCGAAGGCCGAGCCTGACAGCGCCGGTCGCGCTCACGCCGCGGCGACCATCCGGCCGGCCCGGTTTACGGCGACGATCCGGTCCTGCTCCGCGGGTCGCGGCGGCAGGTCTGCGACGAGCGCCTCGGCGAAGGCGTCGGGGTCGGTGACGGCGAGCAGCGGGTTGTGCATCCGCTCGAAGCCGATCGACGAGAACGGGTTCCCCGACAGGCCGCGGCCGCACACCGACCCGCCGTAGTGGCTCGGGTAGAGGACGACGTGGTCCGGCAGCCCGAGCAGGCGTCCGAGGCTCGCATGCAGCAGGCGCGCCTGGCCGGCCGCGTCGCCGGCGACGTGGAGGTCGGGCCGGCCGACGTCACCGATCAAGAGAGAATCGCCGCTGAAGACGAGCCAGGGGTCGTCGCTCCCGCGGCGCCGGTCGGCGACCGCGTACGCATGGTGTGCCGGGGCGTGGCCCGGCGTCGCGATCGCGGTGACGACGGTGTTCCCGAGCTCGACCCCGCCCCCGTCGGCGAGCGCCACATGCTCGAATTCGACCCCGGCGGCCCCGGGGAGATAGGCGATTGCCCCGGTTCGCTCGACGAGAGCGGGCAACCCGGACACGTGATCGGCCTGCACGTGCGTCTCGAAGACCGCGACGATCGCCGAGCCTGTCGCGGACGCGGCCGCGAGGTAGTCGTCGACGAGGTCGACGTGCGGGTCGACCACCGCCAGCCGCCCGTGGCTCGTGCAGCCGAACAGGTAGCTCGCGCACGAGCCGCGGTCGTTCAGGAACGGGCGAAGCAGCATCGCGTCTCCTCTCAGGCGGGCGTCTCGACGGGCAAGCCGGCCCGGCGCCACTCCGGGAACCCGACGTCCAGACGTCGGGCTTTGAGGCCGCGCGAGCGCAGGATGCGAACGGCGTCGTGCGCATAGACGCAGTAGGGGCCTCGGCAGTAGGCGACGATCTGCGCCCGGCGCGGGAGCGTCGGCGCGACTGCCTCGAGGGTCGGCAGGGGCACCGAGCGGGAGCCGGCGATGTGGCCGGCGCGATACTCGGTCTCGGGGCGCACGTCGAGCACGACGACGTCGCCCAGCGCCAGCCGCCGCTCGAGTTCGGCGACCGAGACGGGCTCGATCTCGGCCCGGTCTCCGAGGTAGTCGTCGGCGAGGACGCCGACCTCCGCGACGCGGCGCGTCGCCACGTCGCGGACGGCCGCCCACAGCTCGCCGACGCCGTCGTCGGCGAGGCGGTAGAAGACCCTGTTCCCGGCGCGACGCGACCGCACCAGCCCGGCCCGCGAGAGAACCTGCAGGTGTTGGGAGGTGTTGGCGACGCTCTGCGAGATCTCTGCGGCAAGCTCGTCGACCGACCGCTCGCCCTGATCGAGCACGTCGACGATCTCCGCGCGGCGACCGTTGCCGAGCGCTTGAGCGACCGATGCGAGCGAGTCGAAGAGCGCCGCCTTCGCCGGTGTTGTTCCCATTTAATCAATGTATTACTTGAACGATTGAATTGCAAGCCTCAACGAGTCGGCCGACTGGACGGGTGTGGGCGGCCAAGGTCGTCACGTTCTGACGAATACCCCAAGAGGGTATACTTGGGGTAACCGGAGAAGCGAAGGAGCCATGGACCCACGTCAGGGCGAGGCGTCGTGATGGCTGTCACGACGGCCGAGAAGCAGCAGCTGCGACTCGACGTCGACGGCATGACCTGCGCCTCGTGCGCGGCGCGCATCGAGCGCAAGCTGAACAGGCTCGACGGGGTCGAGGCGACCGTCAACTACGCGACCGAAGCGGCCGCGGTCACCTACGACCCGTCTGCGGTCTCGGTCGACGACCTCATCGCGGCCGTCGAGAAGGTCGGGTACCACGCCGCGCTGCCCGACGGGACCGCCCCCGCTCGCGATCTCGCGCAGGCGATCAAGACGAGGCTCGTCGTCGCCGTGCTCCTCACGGCCCCGCTGACCGTCGTCGCGATGGTGCCCAGCCTCCAGTTCGACGGCTGGGAGTGGCTTGCGCTCGTGCTCGCGACGCCCGTCGTCTTCTGGGCCGGGCTCGGCTTCCACCGCGCGACGCTCCTCAATGCACGCCACCTGGCGGCGACGATGGACACACTGATCTCCGTCGGCACGATCGCGGCCTGGACCTGGTCGGCCGTCGTGCTCGTCGGCGGCATCGACGCGCACACGTACTTCGAGGTCGCCGCCGTGATCACGACGCTGATCCTCCTCGGCCGCTGGCTCGAGCTCCGCGCTCGCAGCCGCTCCGGCGAGGCGATCCGCGCGCTGCTCGAGCTCGGCGCGAAGGAGGCCCGCGTCGTGCGCGACGGCGAAGAGACGCTCGTTCCGGTGGAGCAGCTCCGGGTGGGCGACCTGTTCGTCGTCCGTCCGGGCGAGAAGCTCGCGACGGACGGCGTCGTCGTCGAAGGGCTGTCCGCGATCGACCAGTCGATGCTCACCGGTGAGCCCGTGCCGGTCGAGGCCGGGCCGGGCGCGGAGGTCGCCGGCGCCACGATCAACGCGTCCGGGCGTCTCGTCGTCCGCGCGACGAGGGTCGGCGCGGACACCGCACTGGCGCAGATCGCCCGGCTCGTGGCCGAGGCGCAGGCAGGGAAGGCGCCCATCCAGCGTCTCGTCGACCGGGTCTCGGCCGTCTTCGTCCCCGTCGTCCTCGGTATCTCCCTGCTCACGCTCGCGGGGTGGCTCGTCACGAGCGGGGACGTCACGGACGCCTTCACGGCCGCCGTCGCGGTGTTGATCATCGCGTGCCCGTGCGCCCTGGGCCTTGCGACGCCGACCGCGCTACTGGTCGGCACCGGGCGTGGCGCGCAACTGGGGATCCTGATCAAGGGGCCTGAGGTGCTCGAGCAGACGCGGCGCGTTACGACGGTTGTGCTCGACAAGACGGGGACGGTGACGGAGGGACGCATGTGGGTCGAGGAGGCGATCCCTGCGGAGGGTGCGGATCACGAAGAGTTGTTCCGCCTCGTCGGTGCTGCCGAGGCCGCGAGCGAGCATCCGATCGCAGCGGCGATCGCGGCGCACGCCGGTGAGGTGGTCGGGCGGCTGCCCGGCGTCGAGCGCTTCGCGAGCCAGGCGGGCGTCGGCGTCGAGGCGGTCGTCGACGGACGGACGGTCGTCGTCGGGCGTGCCGTTCGGCTCTGTGGTGTGCTGGCGGCTCGTGCCGCGGAGGAGGAGGCACGCGGGCGCACGGTCGTGCCAGCCGAAATCGACGGGGTCGCGGCCGGGATCTTTGTCGTCGCGGACCGCGTCAAGCCGACGTCGGCCGAGGCGATTCGCGAACTGCGCGAGCTCGGCCTCGAGCCCTTCCTGCTCACCGGCGACAACGAGCGGACAGCGCGGACCGTCGCCGAGGAGGTCGGGATCGAGCGCGTGCAAGCGGACGTCTTGCCGGGCGACAAGAGCGCTGCCGTGGAGGCCCTGCAGGCGGGGGGCGAGGTCGTAGCGATGGTCGGCGACGGCGTCAACGACGCGCCGGCGCTGGCCCAGGCCGACCTCGGTCTCGCGATCGGAACGGGGACGGACGTCGCGATCGAGGCAAGCGACCTGACGCTCGTGTCCGGGGACCTCCGCGCCGCCGTCGACGCGATCCGCCTCTCACGGCGGACGCTCGCGACGATCAAGGGCAACCTGTTCTGGGCGTTCGCCTACAACGTCGCGGCCATCCCGCTCGCGATGGCCGGGCTTCTGAGCCCCGTCGTCGCCGCCGCCGCGATGGCCTTCTCGAGCGTCTTCGTCGTCACCAACAGCCTGCGGCTGCGGCGCTTCCATTCGATCCGGGAGGTCACCTGATGCACGGATACGCGAAGGACAAGGAAGCGCTCACGAAGCGCCTGCACCGCATCGAGGGGCAGGTGCGCGGGATCGAGCGGATGATCGAGGAGGATCGCTACTGCATCGACGTCCTCACGCAGGTCGCCGCCGTGAAGACGGCGCTCGAAGGCGTGGCGGCGAAGCTGCTCGAGGACCACGTGACGCACTGCGTCGCCGAGGCGCTCGCGTCCGGCGACCCCGACGTCGCGGGCGAGAAGAGCGAGGAGCTACTCGCCGCTGTGCAGCGCTTCTCGCGCACCAGGTAAGACGGCGTCGAGGAGAGGGGCGAAGCTGAAGCCACGCCCGCGAACGCCAGGCGGCGCTACGTCGCGAGCGCGAGGGCGACGAGCGCGGGCAGCACGATCCAGACGCCTGCCATGAGCACGATCGAGACGGCGGCGAACTTGCGGGTCCCGTCCCGCGGCGGCCGGCCGCAGTTGCCGACCGAGTCCCAGACCGCCTGCACCGGCTGCCGGGTCGACAGCCGGATGCGGTTGCTCGCCATGGCGCTCCCTCGCAGCACGACCCAGGAGAGGCCGACTCCGACGGCGACGCCGACGAGCCCGACCAGCACCGCGACCCACCAGTCGGAGAACGTGAAGCCGGTCATCAGCCGCCAGATCGTCGCCACGAGCGGGATCAGGAGACCTGCGATCACGAACGAAGGCACACCGATCTCGCGCGAGCGCATGATCTCGACGAGCGAGCTCGCGTCGAAGCGCGCGGGACGCAGAAGCTTGAGCTCGGTCGAGTTCGAGGGCGCCTCCATCTCGCGCAGCCAGTAGAGGTTTCGCAGCGAGACGGCCACGTCCTTGACGTACGACACGACGAGGTAGCGCGCAACGAGCTCGACCAGCCATCGCACGACGTAGCGCAGCGGACCGAGGCCGCCGCCGGCGCGCGAGCCGTGGAAGCCGTGACGGCGGAGGCTCTCGAGCGCCTCGATCGCGCGGCGGTGGTCGGCGTCGAACCGCTCCGGGCGCGCGAGCGGCGACCTGCGGGCGAGCTCGGCGAGCATCTCCCGCTCGCGTGGCGAGGAGACGTCGAGCTCGTCGAGGAACGTCGAGATCGCGTCGTCGTCGCCGGAGAGGAGCCGCAGCCGTTCGAGTGGGTTGTCGAGCGCTGCGCCGACCTGCAGCTCGCCCCTGTCGGCGCCGTGGGAGATGCCCGTCACGGTGGGGTCGATCGTACGTCGTTGTTACGCTTCCTGGAAATGAGTGGCTGGGGCCTCTACTTCGTCTTCCTGATTCCGCCGCTGATCATCGGCTTCGTCGTCCAGGCGTGGCTGAAGAAGACGGTTGCGGCGAACATGCAGGTCGCAGTCGCAAACGGCATGACCGGCGCCGACATCGCGCGGCAGATCCTCGACCGGAACGGGCTGCACGACGTTCCCGTCGACACCTCCCCGGGCGGGCCGCTCTCGGATCACTACGACCCCCGGAAGAAGTCGGTGCACCTCTCGGAGCCCGTCTACGGCGGCCGCTCGGTCGCCTCGACGGCCATCGCTGCGCACGAGGTCGGGCACGCGATCCAGCATGCGAAGGCATACGCGCCGTTCCGCCTGCGCTCGGCGATGTGGCCGGCCGTCGCGTTCGCCTCGCAGGCCTGGCTCTTCCTCCTGATGATCGGCCTGTTCGCCCAGATCACCGGGCTCATGACCTTTGCGGTCATCCTCTTCGCGGTCGTCGTCCTCTTCCAGCTCGTCACCCTGCCGGTCGAGTTCGACGCCTCGCGACGGGCGATGGCGCAGATCAGCGACCTGGGCCTCGTCTCGACCGGCGAGTCGCAGGGCGCGCGCAAGGTGCTCACCGCCGCGGCGATGACGTACGTCGCCGGTGCGCTGGCCGCGCTCTCGCAGCTCGCGTACTGGCTGCTCATCCTGAGCCGCAGGTAGCTCCTCTCCGTGCGGGTGATCGCCCTGATCGTGCGGGCCGGCGCCGTCGTGGCCGCCAGCGCGTTCGTCTTCTCGCTGCTCGTCGACAGCGGGTCGCAGCCCGCGACCGCGGGGCCGGATCTCGCCTCCGTCACCAAGCCGGCGCCGAAGCCCGCCCCGAAGGCCCGCACGACCGCGAAACGCACGACGCCGAAGGTGCCGGAGGGCGTCGTCGCGATCGTCGCGACCGGCGACATCGTGATGGGCTCGACGCCGAATCTCCCGTCCGACGGCGGACGCTCGTTCTTCTCCGACGTGCAGATCGACCTCGCGGGCGACGTTGTCCTCGGGAACCTCGAGGGGACGCTCTCGACCGGAGGCGGGTCGAAGTGCGGGAAGGGCTCGACGGACTGCTTTGCGTTCCAGACGCCGCCGTCGTACGCGCGCTGGCTCCAGCAGGCGGGCTTCACGGTGATGAACCTTGCGAACAACCACGCCTTCGACTTCGGTCCCGACGGGCTCCGCCAGACGACCGACGCGCTGTCGGGTGTCGGCCTCCGCTGGACCGGCCGGCCCGGCCAGATCGCGGTGCAGAAGGTCGGCCCGATCCGCGTCGCGCTCGTCGGGTTCGCTCCCTATCCGTGGGCGCAGTCGCTGACGGACATCGCCGCCGCGAAGCGGCTCGTGCGCAGGGCGACGCGAGAGGCAGACGTCGTCGTCGTCACGATGCACGCGGGGGCCGAGGGAACGAGCCGCCAGCACCTGACACGCAGGAACGAGCTCTTCCTCGGCGAGAACCGCGGCAACCCCGTCCGCTTTGCCCACGCGGTCGTCGACGCAGGCGCCGACCTCGTGGTCGGCCACGGCCCGCACGTGCTGCGGGGAATGGAGTGGTACCGCGGACGCCTGATCGCGTACTCCCTCGGCAACTTCGCCGGCTACAAGGTCTTCTCGCTCGGCGGGCCGCTGTCGACGAGCGGGATCCTGCGCGTCACGCTCCGCGGGGACGGGCGGTTCGAGACCGGTCGCCTCGTGGCGACCCACCTGGTCGGCGCGGGTCTTCCCGCGATCGACGCGGGCGAGACGGCCCACGGCGTCGTCCGGACGCTCTCACGCCAGGACTTCGGTGCGCGCGGAGTGAAGATCTCGGCCGACGGCATCCTCTCGCGCTAGACGCTTGCCGTTTGCGCTCGCGGGGCGCGCCTGTGCAGACTTGCACACGAGGCGATTCTCCCGATGTGGCCGTGAACGAGCTCGTCACCTCCCGTGCCCAGCCTGCGGATCAGCCGCGCACCGCGCGGAAGACGCTCCGCGTGGTCGCGGTCGAGGCGCTCGGGCCGCTGACGATCCTCGGTGGGATCGTCTGGGCGTTCGCGCAGCCGTACCGGATCACGTTCTTCTACCCCGACGGGAAGGGTTTCTGGGATTGGGCCGTGCAGCCGCCGCTCCTCGTCGTCGTGGTCGGCCTCCTCTTCTCGCTGCTCGTCGCTCCCGGCCTCGTCGACGACCTGGAGCGGTCGGGCTCCGAGCGCGGAGATGCAGCCGCGCGCTGAGATCGCGCACTGGCTCTTCGCCGGCGGCTTCCTCTTCGTCGGGCTGGTGCTCCTCGCGGAGGCGATCGTCGGGCGTGCCGTCTTTCGCCACCGGGCCTGGCGCGCGTGCCTCTGGCCGTCGCTCGCGCTCATGGCCGGTTCCTGGCTCTGGCTGATCGCGATCTTCTCGACGTTCTCGACTCTCCATCTGGTCGCGCACTCGGTATGGGCGCAGGCCGCGACCGCGGCGGGCGCCGTGCAGCTCGCCGTCGTGCGCGGACGGTTGCACTCGCAGTACTGGTCGCTCGTGACCGCCGGCGCCCTCCTCGTCTCCGGCGCCTCGTTTCTCGTGCACGAGCAGAACGGCTGGCTGTTCGCCCGCTCGGCGTTCCTCCATCACCTGATCGGCTGGACGCTGGTCGTCGCGTCGGTCTTCCCGCTGGGTGAGGCCCTGCGGCCACGCCGTGCCGTGTGGGCCTACGGGTTCGCGGCGACGTGGGTCCTGCTCGCCGTGATGCTCTTCGCGGATCGCGACGTCGCGCCGATCTTCGGGCACCTCTCGGAGCTCGCCGGCGGCAGGCCGTGAGACGCGCGCTTCTCGGCGTCCTCGCGATCGCCCTGGTCGTTCCCGCCGCCGCGTCGGCGCACGCGACGATGAAGGAGGCGACGCCCGCCGAGCAGGGCCGTGTCGAGACGCCGCCGAAGGAGGTCACGCTCCGCTTCGACCAGTCGGTCGTCCCCCCGGCGGACGCGATCGTCGTCCTCGGCGCTGACGGAAAGAACCGCGCCGGGGCGATCACGCAGTCGGACCGCGACACGATCGTGCGGGCGCACGTGATGGGCCTCGTGAAGGGCGAGGCGTACACCGTGCGGTGGCGCGTGGTGTCGGCCGACGGCCACGTCGCCACCGGCGTCTTCACGTTCGGGGTCGGCGTCGAGGCCCCGCCTCCTACGGAGGCGGTCGGCTCGTCGGGCATGACCTGGCGCGACGACGTCGCCCGCTGGGCGCTCTTCGCTTCGCTCGCGCTGATGATCGGCGTCGTCGGGATCCGCCTGCTCGTGCTGCCGCGCGTTGTCGACCCGCGCGTGGAGCGCCGCGTCCACCTCCTCGGCACGCTCGGGGCCTTCCTCGCGTTGAACGCAGGCATCGCGGGCTTCGTGATCCGCTCGGCGAACGCCTTGCAGGTGTCGGGGGTCGACCTCCTCTACGCGGATCTCTCGCCCTTCGCAGAGTCGACCCGCTTCGGGACGGCCTTCATGGTGACGACCCTCGGCTTCGGCGTCTGCCTCACGATCCTCGCCGTCGCGTGGGTGCTCGACAGCGCGACACTCCGTTGGCCGGCCTTCCTCCTCGCGCTCGTGCTCGTGTGGGGCTATCCGCTCTCGGGGCACCAGGCGACCGAGCCGAACTCGACGGCCCTCGGCGAGATCGCGGACTGGGTGCACCTCGTCACGGCGATGCTGTGGGTCGGCGGCGTCGTGACGCTCGCGCTCGTCGTGTGGCCCCTTGCGCCCGACCTCCGGCGCGCCGCCTTCCTGCGGTTCTCGAGGATCGCCGTCGTCCTGATCGGCCTCCTCCTCGTCGCCGGGACGGTGGTGGCGATCGAGCGGCTGCCCGAGGTCGCCGACCTCTGGCAGACGTCGTACGGGCGCACGTTGCTCGTGAAGATCGGGCTCGTGCTCGTGGCGCTCGCCTGGGGCGGCTTCCATCACACGTTCGTCCGTCCGCGGCTCGAGCGCGGTGAGATGCCGCGCAGCGTCGGCCGCAGTCTGCTCGCGGAGAGCGCCGTCGCCATGGCGGTGCTGTTCGCGGCGGCCGTTCTGGTCAACGGAGCGCCGCCACCGGTCGAGACGGGCTCGACCAGCGCCCAGCCTTCCGCCGGCCGCTAGGTTTCCGCGCCGGTGCTGGTCGCGATCTCCGGCGGCGCGGGCTTCCTGGGCCTGCATCTCGCACGACGGCTCGTGGCCGGCGGCCACGAGGTACGCACGCTCGACCTCGCTCCGCTCGACGACGCCGCCCTCGAGGGACGCGTCGAGGAGCTGCGCGGCGACGTGCGGCGCACGGCCGACGTGCGGCGGCTGGTCGCCGGGGCCGACGCGCTCGTCCATGCCGCCGCGGCGTTGCCGATCCAGGTGAGTCGGGCGGCGATCCGCTCGGTGAACGTCGAGGGCGCCGCCGTGACGTTCGCCGCCGCGGCCGAGGCGGGCGTCGGGCGCGTCGTCCTCATCTCCTCGACAGCCGTCTACGGCGTTCCCGAGCGCCACCCGATCCACGAGGACGACCCGCTCGTCGGCGTGGGCCACTACGGCGAGTCGAAGATCGAGGCCGAGCGCCTGTGCGAGGCGTTCGCGCGCCGCGGCCTCGAGACGGTGATCGTGCGCCCCAAGACCTTCGTCGGCCCTGAGCGCCTCGGGGTGTTCGAGATTCTCTTCGACTGGATCCGCGAGGGCAGGCGCATCCCGATCCTCGGCGACGGGTCGAACCGCTACCAGTTGCTCGCGGTCGAGGACCTCGTCGACGCGGCCGTCCGGTGCCTCGACGCTCCCGTCGCGGGCGAGGCGCTCAACGTCGGCGCGGGCACATTCGGCACGGTGCGCGAGGACCTCGAGGGCCTGATCGAGCACGCCGGCTCGGGCTCGCGGCTGCGTCCCGTCCCCGCCCGACCGGCGGAGGTAGTGCTCCGCGGCCTCGAGCTCGCGCACCTCTCGCCGCTCGCCGAATGGCACTACCGAACGGCCCACAAGGACTCGTTCGTGTCGATCGACAAGGCGCGGGGCCTGCTCGGGTGGGAGCCGCGGCTCTCGAACGTCGAGACGCTCTGCGCGACCTACGACTGGTACCTCGACCACCGCGCCGAGCTCCGCGACGTAGGTCTCACCCACCGCGTCCCGTGGGACCAGCGCGCGCTCGGCCTGCTGCGGCGAGTGTCCTAGGGAACGAGCACGAGCGCACCGCGGACGTCGCCGGCGCGGAGGCATGCAAGCGCCTCGTTCGCACTCCCCAGCGGCAGCTCCTCGACGCGAGTCTCGACGGGAACCAGAGCGGCGATGCGGAGGAACTCCTCGCCGTCCGAGCGCGTCAGGTTCGCGACCGAGCGGACGACGCGCTCGCCCCAGAGGAGCTCGTACGGGAACGACGGGATGTCGCTCATGTGGATCCCGGCACAGACGACGCTGCCGCCCTTCCGCACGTGTCCGAGTGCCGTGGGGACGAGCTCGCCTGCAGGCGCGAAGAGGATGGCCGCGTCGAGCTCGGCCGGCGGCCGCGTCGCCGTGTCACCGGCCCACGTCGCGCCGAGCGAGCGTGCGAACGCCTGCGCGTCGTCGTCGCCGGACCGGGTCAGCGCGTAGACCTCGCGTCCCTCGTGCAGAGCCACCTGGCAGACGATGTGCGCCGCCGCGCCGAAGCCGTAGAGCCCTATGCGGGCGGCGTCTCCCGCGACGCGGAGCGACCGGTAGCCGATCAGGCCCGCGCAGAGGAGAGGCGCCGCCTGAACGTCCGCGAAGCCGTCCGGCACGGGGAAGCAGAACCGCTCGTCGGCGACGCAGAGCTCCGCGTAGCCGCCGTCTGTGTCGTAGCCGGTGAACCGGGCGCGGTCGCACAGGTTCTCGCGTCCGGTGAGGCAGTAGGCGCATTCGCCGCACGTCCACCCGAGCCACGGGACGCCGACACGGTCGCCCGGCTCGAATCGGCCGCGGCTCGACACGACCTCGCCGACGATCTCGTGGCCGAGGACGAGCGGCAGCTTCGGGCGGGGGAGCTCGCCGTCGAAGACGTGCAGGTCGGTGCGGCAAACGCCGCAGGCGCGCACGCGGACGAGGGCCTGCCCAGTGCCGGGCTGCGGATCCGGAAGCTCCGCCTGCTCGAGCGGCGTGCCGGCGGCCCGCAGCACCATCGCCCTCATCGCGTCTCTACATTGCGCATCGTGCGCGATCTCCTCGACTACCGCTCCGAGTTTCCCATCCTCGAGCACACGACCTACCTGATCAACCACTCGCTCGCGGCGATGCCGCGCCAGGCGGAGCAGCGTCTCGCGGAGTACGCACGCATGTGGCGGGAGCGCGGGATCCGCGCCTGGGGCGAGGGGTGGTGGACGACGCCCATGACGGTCGGAGACCAGGTCGGGCGGATCGTCGGCGCGCCGCCCGGCTCGACGGTGATGCACCAGAACGTCGCCGTCGCGGAGGCAGTCGTCCTCTCGTGCTTCTTCCCGATCGACCCGGCGCGGAACCGCATCGTCTACGAGCGGGGCAACTTCCCCTCCGTGCGCTACCTCTACCAGGCCCAGCCCGGGCTCGAGGTGGTCGTCTGCGAGGAGCGCGAAGCCGGGGCGATCGTGGACGCGATCGACGAGCGGACGCTCCTCGTCCCCATCAGCCACGTCCTCTTCAAGACGGCGGAGATCCAGGACGTCGAGCCGATCGTCCGGCGCGCCCACGAGGTCGGCGCGCACGTGATTCTCGACTGCTACCAGTCGGCCGGCATCGTGCCGCTCGACGTCACCGCGCTCGGCGTCGACTTCGCCGTCGGCGGCTCCGTGAAGTGGCTCTGCGGCGGGCCGGGCAACGGCTGGCTCTACGTCCGTCCCGACCTCGCGGAGCGCCTCGAGCCGACCTTCACCGGCTGGCAGGCGCACGAGGCGCCCTTCGGCTTCGAGGAGGAGATGCGCTACACGACCGGCGCGGCGCGCTTCCTCACGGGCACGCCGAACGTCCCGGCCCACTACGCCGCGACGGCGGGCTACGACCTGATCGAGGAGATCGGCGTCGAGCGGATCCGTGCCAACTCGCTCCGGCAGACCCAGCTTCTGATGGATCTCGCCGACCGAGCCGGCTTCGACGTGCGGAGCCCACGCACCGCGGAGCGCCGGGGAGGCACCGTCACCGTCCACGTGCCCGAGTTCCCGGCGGTCCACCGCGAGCTCGCCGGACGGCAGATTCTCTGCGACTTCAGGCCGGACGCCGGGATCCGGCTCGGGCCGCACTTCTTCACCTCGGACGACGAGCTCGAGCTCGCGATCGACCAGATCGGCGAGATCGTCGAGACCGGCGCGTACGAGCGGCACCTCGGCGCCGTCGCCGAGCACTGAGATATATCTCTCGCCCGACACGCAACCCCCACGCTGGAGGAACCGACCGATGCTCTCGAGTCTCGAGATCGCCCAGGAGGCGACGCTTCGCCCGATCGCCGACGTCGCCGCCGAGGCCGGAATCGAGCCCGACGAGCTCGAGCTGTACGGCCGGTACAAGGCGAAGGTCGACCTCTCGATCCTCGAGCGGCTCGCCGACCGGCCGGACGGCAAGATCGTCAACGTCACGGCGATCACGCCCACGCCGGCGGGCGAGGGCAAGACGACCACGTCGGTCGCATTGACGCAGGGACTCGGACAGCTCGGCAAGCGTCCGGTGCTCGCGCTGCGCGAGGCGTCGCTCGGGCCGGTGTTCGGGATCAAGGGCGGCGCGGCGGGCGGCGGTTACACGCAGGTCGTGCCGATGGAGGACCTGAACCTCCACTTCACGGGCGACCTGCACGCGATCACCGCCGCCAACAACCTCCTCTCGGCGCTGATCGACGCGCACCTGCTGCACGGCAACGAGCTCCGCATCGACCCCCTGACGATCTCGTGGCGCCGGTGCATGGACATGAACGACCGTTCGCTCCGCGACATCGTCACGTCGCTCGGCGGCCGCGTGAACGGCTACCCCAGGCAGACCGGGTTCGACATCACCGCCGCGAGCGAGATCATGGCGCTCGTCGCCGTCGCCCGCGACCTCGGCGACCTGCGTGCCCGGCTCGGCCGCATCACGGTCGGACAGACATTCGAGGGCGAGCCGGTCACGGCCGAGCAGCTGAAGGGGGCCGGCTCGATGACGGTGCTCCTCAAGGATGCGATCAAGCCGAACCTCGTCCAGACGCTCGAGGGACAGCCGGCGTTCATCCACTGCGGGCCGTTCGCGAACATCGCGCACGGCAACAACTCGCTCGTCGCCGACCGGATCGGGCTCAAGCTCGGCGAGTACCTGATCACCGAGTCCGGTTTCGCCTCGGACATGGGGATGGAGAAGTTCTTCGACATCACCTGCCGGATCGGCGGTCTTCGGCCGAGCGCCACGGTCCTGGTCGCGACCGTCCGCGCGCTCAAGCACCACGGCGGGAACATCGACGGCGGGATGGCCGAGATCCAGGGAGGGGCGGCGAATCTCGCCCGCCACATCGGAATCATCAAGCACTTCGGGCTGAACGCGGTCGTCGCCGTCAACAAGTTCCCGACCGACACGAACGATGAGGTCGAGCTCGTGAAGCGGCTCGCGCTCGAGCACGGCGCGTACGCGGCCGAGGTCAACGCCGGCTTCGAGCAGGGTGGCAAGGGCGCGACCGCGCTCGCCGAGGCCGTCGTCGCCGCCGCCGACGAGCCGAACGACTTCCGCTTCGCCTACGCGTACGACGCGCCGATCGAGGAGAAGATCCGCGCGATCGCCACGAACGTCTACGGCGCCGACGACGTCTTCCTGCTCAAGACGGCAAAGGACAAGGCGAAGGCGTTCGAGGCATCAGGTCTCGGGCAGCTGCCGATCTGCATGGCGAAGACGCACCTCTCGCTCTCGCACGACGCGACGCTCCTCAACGCGCCGACCGGGTTCACGGTCACGGTCCGTGACCTGCGCCCGTACACCGGGGCGGGGTGGATCGTGGCGCTCTGCGGCGACATGCAGACGATGCCGGGGCTCGGGAAGGCGCCGGCTGCCTTCTCGATCGACGTCGACAAGCACGGGAACATCGTGGGCTTGTTCTGAGCCCGAGGCTCAGTCCCCTGCGGTTGCTACCGTCGGCCGCATGGAGCAGTACCTCGACCTGCTGCGCCGGACGCTCGACGAGGGCGTCCGCAAGGAGGACCGCACCGGGACCGGAACGCTCTCGGTCTTCGGCCACCAGATGCGCTTCGATCTGCGCGACGGGTTCCCGCTCGTGACGACGAAGAAGGTCCACATCCCCTCGGTCGTGGCGGAGCTCCTCTGGTTCGTCCGCGGCGACTCGAACGTCGAGTGGCTCCACGAGCACGGCGTCACGATCTGGGACGAGTGGGCGGACGCGGACGGCGATCTCGGGCCGATCTACGGCGTCCAGTGGCGCTCCTGGCCCGCCCCCGACGGTCGCCGGATCGACCAGCTGGCCATGGTGATCGAGCAGCTCCGCGAGGAGCCCGAGTCGCGGCGCCACGTCGTGAGCGCCTGGAACCCGGCGGACATCCCGCGCATGGCGCTCGCGCCGTGC
Organism: Gaiella sp.; assembly: GCF_035558935.1. Taxonomy (GTDB): domain Bacteria; phylum Actinomycetota; class Thermoleophilia; order Gaiellales; family Gaiellaceae; genus Gaiella. The sequence continues at coordinate 31,315 of NZ_DATMBZ010000113.1, forward strand.
CACGCCTTGTTCCAGTTCTACGTCGCCGACGGGCGGCTCTCATGCCAGCTCTACCAGCGCTCGGGCGACCTCTTCCTCGGCGTCCCGTTCAACATCGCCTCGTACGCGCTCCTCACGCACATGGTGGCGCAGGTCACAGCTCTCGAGGTCGGCGACTTCGTCCACACGCTCGGCGACGCCCACCTCTACTCGAACCACCTCGACCAGGCGCGCGAGCAGCTGACGCGGGCGCCGCGCCCCTTGCCGGAGCTACGGCTCGACCCGGCGTGCACGTCGATCGACGCGTTCGAGCCGGCCTCGGTCGAGGTCGTCGGCTACGACCCACATCCGGCGATTCGGGCTCCGATCGCCGTCTGAGGACGCAGTGCCGGTCACGATCGTCGCCGCCGTCGCGCGGAACGGCGTCATCGGCGTCGACGGCGGGCTGCCGTGGCACCTGCCGGACGACTTGCGGCGGTTCAAGGAGCTCACGCTCGGGCACGTCCTCGTGATGGGCCGGAAGACGTACGAGTCGATCGGCCGCCCGCTCCCCGGACGGACGACCGTCGTCGTCACGCGAAGCGCCGAATGGGATCCGGGCTCCGGCGAGGTCGTGGTCGCGTCGGGCGTCCCGGAGGCGATCGAGGCCGCGGCGGCGATCGACGACGAGGTCTTCGTCGTCGGCGGCGCCCAGGTCTACGCGGCCGCGCTTCCGCTAGCGGACCGCCTCGAGCTCACGTTCGTCGACGACGAGCCCGAGGGCGACACGACCTTTCCGCCGGTCGCCTGGGACGACTGGGTCGAGCTCCGCGGGGAGGAGGGCGACGGGGTCGCGTACGTCGCGTACGAGCGGAGGCCGGTAGCCTCAGCCGGATGAGCGACGACGGCGAGGTGCTGACCAGCGAGCAGATGGAGGCGCTCCAGACGGAGCTCGCCGAGCTCGAAGGGCCCCGGAGAGCGGCTGCGATCGAGGCGATCGCGACGGCACGCTCCTTCGGTGACCTCTCCGAGAACTTCGAGTACCACGCCGCCAAGAACGAGCAGGGCCTGCTCGAGGCGCGCATAGCAAAGCTCCGCTCGCGGATCTCGGGGGCGACCGTCGTCGACCACGACACCGACGACCACGTCGGGCCGGGCTCGATCGTCGAGATCGCCGACGACCAGGGCGACGTCATGGAGATCACGATCTCGTCGGTCGGCGGCGTCTCGCCCGACTCCCCCCTCGGGTCGGCGCTGATGGGCAAGGGCGTCGGGGACGTCGTAGCGGTCGAAGCGCCGCGCGGGTCCTGGCAGGCGACCGTGCGCTCGATCCGCCGGGCGTGACCGCCGTCTCGAGCGGCATCGCCGTCCACGAGCGGCTCCCCGCCCTCGTGCGCCGGGAGGAAGAGCGGTTCGCCCGCGAGCATCCAGGCTCCCGCGAGCTGGCCGCGAAGGCCCGCCGGCACCTGCTCGCCGGGGTCCCGATGCACTGGATGGCGAAGTGGCCCGGGGGCTTCCCGGTGTTCGTCGCCGAGGCGCACGGCAGCCGGTTCACGGA
>NZ_DATMBZ010000114.1:0-52190 GCF_035558935.1 Gaiella sp.
GGCGTCGCCGACCGCCGCGAACAGGTTCCGGCGCGTCGAACGGGAGGGGCGACGATCGGGCTGCCCGGGCACGGCCTGCTCCGAACCGCGCATCGCTCCTCCTCTCGTCGAACTCGCCGTGCGTCCACGATGCCGCGCGGAGCCAGGCGGCCGCCCGGCTTCGGAGGTGCGGCAGGCCGCACGCCTGAGGCCATCCGCTGAAAGCCGCAGCGGAGCGCGGTGTTCAGCGGACGTCGCGGCGCGCGCTCGCGCGGATACTCGGAGCGACCATGGACGCATCCGTCCTCGCCGCCGTGGGCGTCTCCGAAGACGTCTTCGTCCAGGTCGCGGCGATCCTCGTCGTCTCGGCCGTCGCCGGCGCGGCGGCGGTCTGGCTCCGGCTCCCGCTCGTGATCGCGTACATCGCGGTGGGCGTCGCGGTCGGCCCGAGCGCAGCCGGCCTCGTGGAGCCGGGCGGCGATCTCGAGCTTCTCGCCCAGCTCGGCGTCGCACTCCTGCTCTTCGTCGTCGGGCTCAAGATGGACGTGCACGTGATCCGCACGCTCGGGCCGGTTGCGCTCGTCGTCGGCGGTGCCCAGATCGTGCTGACCGCGGCCGGCGGCCTGCTGGTCGCGCTCGCGCTCGGCCTCGCGCTGACACCGGCGCTCTACGTCGGAATCGGCCTCGCGCTCTCGAGCACGATCATCGTCGTCAAGGTCCTGACCGACAGGCGGGAGCTCGACGACCTCCATGGTCGGCTCGCCGTCGGTGTGCTCATCGTCCAGGACCTCGTCGTCGTCGTCGTGATGATCGCCGTGACGGCGAGCGGTGAATCCGGGTCGACCGGGCTGGCGCTCGTCGAGGTCGTCCTGAAGGGCGCCGCGCTGCTCGTGGTGCTCGGCTTGCTGATGCGGTTCGCCCTGACGCCGCTCCTCCACCGGCTCGCGCGGCTCCCCGATCTCCTCGTGCTCTTCGCGATCGCGTGGGCCGTCGCGCTCGGGGCGGTCGGCGAAGAGCTCGGTCTCGGGTTCGAGGTGGGTGCGTTCCTCGGGGGGATCTCGATCGCTTCGACACCGTACCGCGAGGCCGTCGGCGCGCGGCTCGTCTCGATCCGCGACTTCCTGCTCCTCTTCTTCTTCATCGATCTCGGTTCGCGGATCGACCTCGGCCAGCTCGCGGGCCAGCTCGCGATCGCGCTCGTGCTCTCCACGTTCGTGCTCGTCGCGAAGCCGCTGATCGTGACAGCGCTGCTCGGCGCGCTCGGCTACCGCAAGCGCGTCTCCCTCGAGACGGGCCTCGCGCTCGCGCAGATCAGCGAGTTCTCGCTCATCCTCGGGGCGCTGGGCCTCCACGTCGGGCACATCGACGAGGACACCACCTCCCTCCTGACCGCGGTGGCCCTGCTGACGATCGCCGTGTCGGTGTACGTCTATCCGCACTCGGGTGCGATCGCGGCCCGACTGGGCACGAGGCTCGACGTCTTCGAGCGCCGGGTGCCGCGAGCCGAGGAGAACGGCAAGCCGGAAAGACCGTTCGACGTGATCGTGCTCGGCCTCGGCCGCTACGGCGCGGGCGTCGTCGAAGGGCTGCTGGCGCGGGGCGAGCATGTCCTCGGCGTCGACTTCGACCCGGTCGCGCTCGCCCGCTGGTCGGACGAGGGCGTCGACGTCGTCTACGGCGACGCGGAGGATCCCGAGCTACCCCACCTGCTGCCGCTGCCTCGGCACGGCTGGGTCGTGAGCACGGTGCGGCGCGTCGACGCGAACCTCGCGCTTCTCCACGCTCTCGCGCACGAGGGGTACGCCGGACATGTCGCAGTCGCGGCGCACCGGCCCGCCGACGTCGCCCGCCTCACCCGCGCGGGCGCCCACCACGTGCTGATGCCCTACGTCTCGGCGGCGCGCGACGTCGTCGACCTCGTCGCGGACGGCCGCTGAGCTCTGTCCGAGCTAACGCGGCTCGGACGAGACGAGCGCCAGCAGGCTCTCGTGCTCCTCGTGGCAGGCCGGGCAGCCCTCGAGATGCGCGCGGAGGCCCGGGAGCGCCGCGTCGGCGTCGGCGCCGTCCACCTCCAGCTCGACGTAGCGGTCGAGCAGCTCGAAGCACGTCTCGCAGCTGACCTCCGGGCCGACCGGACCGAGCGAGCGCGCGATCGCGCGGCTTTGCGCGTCGAAGTCGCTCACGAACCCTCCTCTCTCTGCTCGCCCACCGCGTAACCCGCAGCCGCGAGGGCGCGACGCAGGTTGCGGCGGGCGTCGTGCAAGGTCTTGTAGAGCGCGCCGCGGGTCGTCTGCAACCGCTCGGCGAGCACGTCGATGGGCACGTCGTTGAGCGCGAGCGCGACGAGGACGCTCCGTTGGTGTGGCGTCAGCGTGGTCGCGATCGCGTCACGGATCGCCCCGAGCAGCTCACTCTGCTCCGCCTCGTCCTCGGGCAGCGCCTCGGAGCTCGCGAACACGTTCCACGCCTCGTCCTCGAGGGGAATCTCGCGGCCCTGCCAGGCACGGCGCCTGACCTTGACCGAGGCCTGGTAGAGGGCGAACTTGTACGCCCAGGTGGTGAAGCGGCTCAGGCCGCGGTAGTCGTCGAGGCGGGAGAGCACGGCGAGCAGCGCGTCGTCGGCCGCCTCCTGGGCGATGTCGTCGAGATCACCGCGCAGATGCGGGTGCGAGCCTCGGCGCCGCCCGGTCTCGAAGCGCGCCGCGCGCAGGAGCAGCGTGTGCAGGCGCTCGACGGCAAGGTCGCGGACGGCCCCGTCGCCCCGCAGGTCCCGTAGCCACGCACCGGACTCCTCGTCGAGGGACGCGGGTCGGTTCTCGTCGATCGCCACGGGACGTCCGGCGGCGCTCTCCATGCGGGACACGATAGGCGCCGTGGTGCTCATGCGGCGAGCGGGGCGTCGTCGAGCGGGGCGTCGTCGAGCGGGGCGAAGATGCGCGCCGCGAGGGAAGGCGGGCAGCCCCGCTCGACGAGCTCGATCAGGGCGTGGAGGTCGTAGCGTGCGTCCCGCGCGAGCCGGGTCGCGAGCCCGCGCGGGAACCCTGCGTCGACGAGCCGGTCACGGCGCCATTCGAAGGGCGTGGCTTCGCCCCTGCCACCCGTCGTGGCCCTCCGTTGGTGATCGGTGTGCTGCGCCATCACGGCCTCCGTCGTCGTGCGCCTCAGGCTGCGAAGCGCGCCGGGAACTGCTGGATGATCCCCTCGCTCAGCATGTCCGCCATGCCGAGCGCCTGCTTCACGATCGCGTCGTAGGCGCGGACGTCGGCGTTCCACTTGCCCTGCAGACGGGCGACGACCTCCTGCGTCGTGAGCGCGAGGTGCGACCGCAGCATCGCCTTCATCTCGCCGAGCTTCCACGCGTTCGGGTTCGCCGTGTTGAGGAAGCCCGCGATGGTGTCGGCGTTCCGCTGCCACGCGGCCTGCTCCTTCGTGAGCTTCGCCTGGTCGCCGGCCTTCGCGGCGGCGATCAGGTCGGCGGCGACCAGGATGTGCTCCCTGAGGAGCCCGGTCAGCTGGTTGCCCGCCTTGGCGCCGTAGTACGGCTTGATCGCGTTGCCGATGTCGGTCTGGTTGCGCAGGAGCCGGGCGACCGTCGCCTTCGTGTCGGGCGACCCGGTGGTGAGGCTGATGATCCCGAGCCGCGTCCAGGACACGTGGTCCTCCCACAAGGCCCGCATCCCCTGCCGGAGCGCGAACTCGGAGCTCGTCACGGCTCCCTTCGTGGCGGCGGGCTCCCCGTGCGCGGCGGCGTCGTGACCGCCCGAGAAAGCAAGCGCGGCGAGCGCTGCGACGGTCGCGATCAGCAGCGTCAGGCCGAGCGGGATGCGCCGGTGCGTGCGTGCATCGGTCATCTCGTTCCTTTCGGTTGGAGTCGTGTGAGCCGGCCGGCGGGGCGGCCGGGCGCGGTCAGGTGGAGGGCGGCGGCGAGCCCGACGAGCTCGATCGCCTTCGTCACCAGGCCGAGGCCGTCGGCCGGCTCTTGGTCGGGGTGGAGCACGGGGACGCCGACGGTGATCGCGAGCGCGTACGCCGCAGTCAGGCCGGCGAGTACCGCTCCCGCGGCTCCGACGGCGAGCCGGCTTTCCGGGCGGTACGTCAGGGCGACACAGAGGGCCGCGAGGAGTGCCGCCGAAGCGAGGAACCCCACGCCCGCAGCGGTCTCCTCGCGGAGGTGCTCGGGCACGAGCGCCGCGTGGATCCCTGTGCTGATCGCGCAGGAGGCGATGAGCACTTCGTGCGCGACGGTCGCTCTTGTCACCGGACGTTCACCTTGCTCGTTGGTGTCCGGCGGGCGCGGAGTCTTACCTCCGCGCCGGAGACTTCACGCAGCGCGGTGCGCGCGGACGAACGCGTCGATCGCGACCGCCTCGCCGTCTGCGAGGGCGACGGTGCGCTCCACCGCCTGCGCACGCTCGACGATCAGGTCGCCGAGCGCCGGCAATACGTCCTCGGCCGTGTAGAGGACGGACGCGTCCTTCGGCCCGCCGTGGCCGTGCGCGAGGTTCGTCGTGTCGTGACCGAGGACGAGCACTGTCCCGCCGGGGGCGACCGCGGCGGCAGCCATGCGCATGGCATGGAGCAGCTCGTCGCGAGGAAGCTGGAGGTAGAGCACGGCGACGAGGTCGAACGCCCGCGGTTCCGGCCGGTAGTCGAGGACGTCAGCGACGACCCACTCGGCCTCGACGCCGCGGCTGGCGGCGAGCTCCGCCGCCTTCGCGAGCGCGACGTCGGAGAAGTCGACGCCGGTGACCCGCCAGCCGCGCTCCGCCAGCCACACGGCATTCCGGCCCTCGCCGCAGGCGAGGTCGAGCGCGCGGCCGGGCTCGAGCCCCTCGACCTCGGCCGCGAAGCGCCGGTTCGGCTCGGCCGTCCAGACGAGCTCCTTCTGCGCGTAGCGCTCGTTCCAGTCCTCGCGGGCGAAGCCGGGTCTGATCGAGGTCGCTGGACGTCGTTGCTCGGTCACCCTCGCAACCTACGCGACGAGAGGATTCGACCAGCGAATCCCCGGGAAGCGCGAGTAGTCGGCGTCGGCGGAGCAGAGCTCGGCGTCGTGCTCGAGCGCAAGGGCCGCAAGATGCGCATCGGACGTGAGGTTCCCCCGGTGCCGAGCGGTTCCGCCAGCTGGCGCAGGACGACGAGGCTCATTTGTGGAGCTCGAGCTTCCGCACGATCTCGTCGTCCTCGAGGCGCGCGGCGAGATCGAGCGCGCGGTCGAGATCGATCCCCGGCCGCAGCCCGAGCGGTCTCGCGTCGATCCGGAAGGGCGCCGGCGGGCTCGGCCCGTCGTGCAGTCCCCGCCGGAGCACGCTGTTGACCACCTGCTTGAAAAGCATCAACCTAGATGATGACTAGATGCGAAGACGCTCGGCCGCCGTCTCGGCCATCAGCGGCACCGCCTGCTCGAAGCCCGCGGCCCGGGCGTCCTCGGCGCCGAGCTCCCCGCGGCGGAAGCGTCCATAGATCGCCTCGCAGAAGACCGACGCCTTCCAGAGCGCGAGCGCCTCGAACCAGCCGAGGGGGCCGACGTCCCGTCCGCTCCGCTCGGCGTAGCGCTCCACCAGGGCAGCCTTCGTGGGAAACCCCTCCAGCGCCGTGACGGGCGAGACGCCGAGCGGGCTCCTCTCCCCGCCGGGCTCGGTGTACGTCGCGAGGAGGTAGCCGAGATCGGCCCTCGGATCGCCGATCGCGCCCATCTCCCAGTCGAGCACCGCCTGCACGCGGTCGGGACGTTCCCGCTCCACCATCAGGTTCCCGAGCCGGTAGTCGCCGTGGACGACAGTGTCGGGCAGCGGGGCGGGCAGCTCGGCGGCAAGCCGGTGGCCGACCTCGACGACGGCGGGGATCTCGCGCGTGGCGTTGATCTCCCACAGCTGCGAGAACCGTCGCACCTGCCGCTCGAGATAGCTCCCCGACCGTGCGAACGCGGCGAGCGCGGGGTCGCCGACGTCGGCGGAATGAATCTCGACGAGCGCGTCGACGAGCTCCTCGCCGAGGTGGCGGCGCGCCTCCGGCGCCTCCAACCCCCGCGGCAGGGCGGTCGTGACGATGTGGCCGTCGAGGAAGCCCATCAGGTAGAACGGCACGCCGAGGACGTCTTCGTCCTCGCAGACGGCGAGAATGCGCGGGAGCCGGATCCCGTGCGGGGCGAGCGCGAGCTGGAGCCGGGCCTCTCGCACCATGTCGTGCGCCGACGGAGGAAGTGGCGGCCTCGGTGGCCGGCGGAGCACGTACCGCTCGTCTCCGCGTTCGAGGAGAAAGGAGAAGTTCGACCCGCCCCCGTCGCCGATCCGCTCGGCGCGAACGGGCCCTTCGCCGAGCCCGTGCCTGTCGAGGAACGCCTCGAGGCGGTCGAGCACCAGGAGCGGCTGCCGCCCGGCGTCCGTCGCCTCGGCGGTGGTCGCGACGATGTCGGCGCCGGTGGCCACGGGGCGATCGTGCCACGACCGCCCCGCAGCCGAAAGCGCTACGCCATGGACGCCCGCGCGGTGCACCGCTCGCCGGTCGGGCTCGTCGCTCTGGCGACGAACCGGCCGGAGCCGGTGCTGACGAAGCGTGCCTCGAACGACCCGCTCGGCGCCCGCGTGACACGCACCCGGCTGGCGACCTGCGTCCCGTTCCGGAAGAGGACGACGCGCCAACGGACGCCGTTCCGGTTCTGGTCGACCTCGAACTCGACCTCGGTGCCGGCGTCCTCACGGCTCAGCTTCAGCTTCGAGCTGCTCGCCTTCGTGCACGTTCCCGCGACGCGCACGTCGCCATCCTTCGCGAGCGCCGCCGGCGCGAGCGCGAGCAGCGCTCCGACGATTCCCGTGACCACGATCGTTGCCGTCAGCTTCATCACCCATCTCCAATCTCGACTGCTCCGACGCCTCGGAGCCTGCCGCTGCACGGGTCCCGGCGACAATGGGACCTTGGTCGCAGACCCGCTTGCCCCGTGAAACATCCGGTCACGCAGTTCGCCCTCGCAGGGCTCGCCGTCCTCGCGGTCTTCGGCGCCGGTGCGCTGCTCGCGCTCCGGAGCCTCGGGCACACCGAGGCGCTCCGCGACGCCCGCCAGTTCGCCACCCTGGCGGGACAGGGCGTCGTCGAGCCGGCGATCGCACCCGGCCTGCTCGGCGGCGACCGCGAGGCGATCGCCGCCGTCGACCGGATCGTCCAGGAGCGCGTCCTCGGCGAGCGCGTCGTCCGCGTGAAGATCTGGTCGCGCGACGGTCACGTCCTCTACTCCGACGAGCCGCGCCTGATCGGCTCGCGATACCCACTCGACGACGCGAAGCTCGACGTGCTGCGGACGGGCCGCACCCAGGCAGAGCTGAGCGACCTCACCGGGCCCGAGAACCGGTTCGAGCAGGGGCAGGGCAGCCTGTACGAGGTGTACCTGCCGGTCCGCGCGCCCGACGGCACGCCGCTGCTCTTCGAGACCTACCAGCGCACGAGCTCCGTCGCCTCGACGGGACGGCGGATCTGGATGCCGTTCGCCGCCCTCCTGCTCGCGAGCCTCGGGCTCTTGTGGCTCGTCCAGGTCCCGCTCGCGTGGCGCCTCGACCGAAAGCTGCGCCGGACGCAGCAGGCCCGCGAGGCGCTTCTCGTGCACGCAGTCGAGGCGTCCACCGACGAGCGGCGACGCATCGCCGCCGAGCTGCACGACGGCCCCGTCCAGGAGCTGGCCGGCCTTTCGTACTCGCTGAGCGCCGCCGCGCAGACGGAGACATCGCCGGCGGCTCGAGAGACGCTCGACCGGGCAGCCGCCGGGACGCGCGACTCGATGCGGAAGCTGCGGTCGCTCCTCGTCGAGATCCACCCGCCGAACCTCCGCGCAAGCGGCCTCCAGGCGGCCATGGCGGACCTCCTCGCCCCGCTGCAGGCACGCGGGATCGACACCGAGCTCACCGTCGAGCCGGGAATCGGCCTGGACGAGGAGGCGGAGCGACTCGTCTACCGCGCCGCAGCCGAGGCGCTGCGCAACGTGCAGCGCCATGCGGAGGCGACGCGCGTCCGCGTCGCGGTGACGAGGGGCGGCGGACACGTGCGACTCGAGGTCACCGACGATGGCCGCGGCTTCGCGCCGGGCGAGCGCGAGCGCCGTCGCGAGGAGGGCCACGTCGGACTCTCGCTCCTCGAGGAGCTCGCGGCACGGGCGGGGGGCGGGCTCGAGATACGCTCGGCGCCGGACGAGGGGACCACGTTCCGGCTGGAGCTGCCGCAGACATGATCCGACTCCTGATCGCGGACGACCACGCCGTCGTGCGCAGCGGGCTCGAGCGGCTCGTGTCGACGTTCGACGGGATCGAGCTCGTGGGGTCGGCCGCGGACGGGCACGAGGCCGTCGAGCAGTGCGAGCGCGCGCGCCCGGACGTCGTCCTGATGGACCTCGAGATGCCCGACGTCGACGGGATCGAGGCGACCCGGCGGATCGCGGCGGCACAGCCGGACGTCGCAGTCGTCGTCCTGACGTCGTTCTCGGACCGGGAGCAGATCCTTCGCGCGCTCGACGCCGGCGCCGCCGGCTACCTCTTGAAGGACGCCGAGCCCGCGGAGATCGAGAAGGCGGTGCACGCCGCGGCGCGCGGCGAGGCGCCACTCGACCCCCGCGCCGGACGCGCGCTCCTCGAGGCTCGCACGGTCCCCTCGCCGCTCGACGCGCTGTCGGAGCGCGAGCGCGAGGTCCTCGCTCTCGTCGCGCGCGGGCTGCCCAACAAGCTCATCGCAAGGGAGCTCGCGATCAGCGAGAAGACGGTGAAGGCGCACCTGACGCAGGTGTTCCGCGCGATCGGCGTCACCGACCGCACGCAGGCGGCGCTCTGGGCCGAGCGGAACGGCCTCTCGGCCGGGTCGTAGGACCGAGGTCCGATTGCGCGCGCGCCTGTCCGGCGCGCACGATTGGCGGGTGACACGCCGCCTTGCACTCCTCGTCGCGCTCGCCGCGACGATCGTCGCCCTCCCGCTTGCCCCCGCGACCCGCGCCGACGACGGCGGCCGGGCGGACGTCCGCGTCGAGCGCTCGTGCGCGGCACAGAGCACCATCCGGCTCCGTGTCCGGGCAGAGGACGAGGGCCTGCTGCGCGTGGACCTCGACGTCCGAACGCCGCGGCGCGGAGCGCGGTGGGCCGTGTCCGTCGTGCACGAGCGGCGGCTCGTCTGGAAGGCGGCACGGCGCACGAGCGCGGGCTCGGGGTCGTTCTCCGTCCGCTTCGGGATGCCCGACTGGCCGGGGCGCGACACGGTGGTCGCGCGGGCGGTCGGCCCGAGGGGCGAGGTCTGCCTCGCCGCCGTAACGGTCTGAGGCTGACTCAGAGGCCGCGAGCTCTTCGGCTGGCGGCTTGCTGGCGCTTCGAGGCGGACAGCTCCAGCTTGCGCAGGCGGATCGAGGCCGGCGTCACCTCGACGCACTCGTCGTCGCGAATGAACTCGAGCGCCTGCTCGAGCGAGAGGGGTCGCGGCGGGATGAGGCGGACGAGCTCGTCGGCCGTCGACGAGCGGATGTTCGTCAGCTTCTTCTCCTTGGTGGCGTTGACGTCGAGGTCCTCGGCCCGCGCGTTCTCGCCGACGATCATCCCCTCGTAGACCTCGACACCCGGCCCGACGAACAGCGAGCCCCGCTCCTGCAGGTTGAGCAGCGCGAAGGTCGTGGTCGGCCCGCGCCGGTCGGCGACGAGGCTCCCGCTCGGTCGCGTGCGGAGCTCCCCGTGCCAGGGCTCGTAGCGGTCGAAGACGTGGTGGAGGATCCCGGTGCCGCGCGTCTCCGTGAGGAACTCCGTCCGGAAGCCGATCAGCCCGCGGGCGGGGACGAGATATTCGAGCCGCACCCAGCCGGTGCCGTGGTTGACCATCTGCTCCATGCGCCCCTTGCGCAGCGCGAGCAGCTGCGTCAGCACGCCGACGTACTCCTCGGGCGCGTCGATCGCGACCCGTTCCACCGGCTCGTGGACCTTCCCGCCGACCTCCCGCGTGACCACCTGCGGCTTGCCGACGGCGAGCTCGAACCCCTCGCGCCGCATCAGCTCGACGAGCACGGCGAGCTGCAGCTCGCCGCGGCCCTGCACCTCCCAGGCGTCCGGCCGCTCGGTCTGGACGACGCGTAGCGAGACGTTGCCGACGAGCTCCTGGTCGAGGCGCTGCTTCACCATCGGTGCGGTGAGCTTCGAGCCCTCCTGGCCCGCGAGCGGCCCGGTGTTGATGCCGAACGTCATCGAGAGACTCGGCTCGTCGACCTCGACCACGGGGAGCGGGCGGGGGTCGTCCGGATCGGCGAGCGTCTCGCCGATCGTCACCTCGGCGAGCCCGGCGACGGCGCAGATCTCCCCCGGTCCCGCCTCCTCCGCCTCGACCCGGTCGAGCGCGTCCGTCACGTAGAGCTCGGTCACCTTCGCCCGCTCGACCGTTCCGTCTGCCCGGCACCAGGCGACCTGCTGGCCCGCGTGGAGCGTCCCGTTGTGCACGCGGCAGACGGCGAGCCTGCCGACGTACGGCGACGCGTCGAGGTTCGTGACGAGCGCCTGGAGCGGGTGCCCCTCGTCGAAGACCGGGGGCGGGATGGTGGCGAGCAGCGTGTCGAACAGCGGCTCGAGGGTTTCTTCCAGGCCGGGAAGGCTGGGCGACAGCCCCGCCTTCCCGGCCCGTGCGTTGCAGTACACGATCGGAAACTCGATCTGGCTCTCGTCGGCATCGAGGTCGAGGAACAGCTCGTAGACCTCGTCCACGACCTCCACGGCACGCGCGTCCGGCCGGTCGACCTTGTTCACGACGAGGAGGACGGGGAGGCGCGCCTCCAGCGCCTTGCGGAGGACGAAGCGGGTCTGCGGCAGCGGCCCCTCGCTCGCGTCCACGAGCAGGAGGACGCCGTCGACCATCCGCAGCGCGCGCTCCACCTCGCCGCCGAAGTCCGCATGCCCGGGCGTGTCGACGATGTTGATCTTGACGCCGTCGTAGCGGACTGCGGTGTTCTTCGCGAGGATCGTGATGCCCTTCTCGCGCTCCAGGTCGAGCGAGTCCATGACGCGCTCGGCCACGTCCTGGTTCTCGCGGAACGAGCCCGACTGCCAGAGCATCGCGTCGACGAGCGTCGTCTTGCCGTGGTCGACGTGCGCCACGATCGCGACGTTCCGGATGTCGTCGCGCGACGGCACCGCGCGAGGGTAGCCGCAGGCACACCCGGCCATCCCCTGTTGCAAATCCGTGCGAAACGGGTTTCGAGCGGCCGAAGCGGTTCAGTAGTAACCCGAACGCACGCTCATGACGTGCCCTGACGCAACCACGTGCCGAACCGCACACCATCCAGGACATGTTCCTGGACGACCCGAGAAGCACCGGTCCCCGGTGGGGGGAGCGGGGAAAGGAGAGGCACGTGAGGATTTCGAGAATTGCAGTCGTGCTGGCGGGCGCCGTCGTCGCGCTGGCGCTCACCGCGAGCGTGGCCCTCGGCGCGAGCGGGAAGATCGTGGTCTTCGCCGCGTCGTACTCCGGCACGGCGACGACGACCGTGAACGACACGGTCGCGACCATCAGCGCCACCGGCACCGGCAAGGGCACGGGGCTCGGCGCCGGGAAGATCACCGGCAACGGCACGGGGGACACCTCGCAACAGCCGTGCGTCCCGTTCACGGGCCCCGGGGCGATGATCGGCACCGGGAAGAACAAGCTCACCTTCAAGGTCGTCGCGGGCTCGACCGGGTGCGGCGACGAAGCCGGGCAGGTGTTCAGCATCTCCGGCAAAGCGCTCGTCGTGAAGGGCACCGGAGCGCTTGCGAAGGCAAAGGGCACCCTGAAGTTCACGGGCGTCTACGACCGGGGCGCGGGCACCTTCACCGTCAAGTTCAAGGGGAAGTTGACCCAGTGACCGCCGAATCGGAGTCACCGGCAAGGAGGCGTTCGATGAGACGACGCACCGCCGTTCTCGTCGGGATGTTCGTGCTCACGCTGACGGCAGTCGGCCTGGCAGCCGTCCCGGGCGAGATCCCGTTCCCGTCGCAGACGGTCGAGAGCGTCTTCGTCTCGACTCGCACCGTGACGGCCCCCTCGAGCCCGGACGGGCCGGGGGTGCTCACCAACTTCTATGCGCGCGGCTCGACCGTGGTGTTCCAGGTCTTCGCCGGCGCGACCAAGACCGGCAAGATCCTCACGGGAGCGGACGTCAAGTACGCGTACGTGAAGCTCCCGGACGGCACGAAGATCAAGCTGTCCTACAAGGAGCCGGCGAACACGACCGACCCGGCCTGGTCGGGGACGTGGACGATCCCGGCCAACTACACGCCGAAGATCGTCGATTTCGTCGTCCGCTTCCGGACGAAGGACAAGCAGTACGGCAACTTCGTCCAGATCCCCGTCTCGACCTCGCAGCTCACGGTCACGGCGGGGTGAGGAGGCGATGACCTCGATGAACGCATACAAGCGGAGGAACTCGATGAGACGCCCACTCGTGCTGCTGGGCTTCGTCGCCGCGGTGATCGCCCTCGTGGTGCCCGCGGCCGTCCAGGCGGCGGGGCCGACGAAGCTCGACGCCTTCATCTACGTCGACACCGTGAACGGCACCCGTCCGACCGGCGCGAAGCCACGTCCCATCGGCTGCACGCAGTCGAACGTCTTCACGCGAGGCGAGCAGATGGTGTTCCGCGTCTGGGGGACCGACGCGGCGACCGGCGACGTCCTGTCGACCGAGAACGTGTCGGACGGCTACGTGACGTTCCCGGGGATGGCGAACCAGAAGCTCAACTGGGGCGCGCACGGCGCGACGTCCAACCGCGTCTGGTTCTGGACGGCCCCGGTCAACATCCCGGCCGACTTCCCGCTCGGCACCGGCACGGCCCGCGTCGTCTTCAAGACCGACGACGGCAAGACCGGGACCTACGACTACCAGTTCACGATCGTGCCGGCCCTGAAGGCCGTCACGAAGCCCAAGGCCAAGCTCGCGAGCAGGGCCGCGAACCGCTGAAACCGGCAGGAGAGTTGCCATGAGACCCACACGTTCGAGATCGCTCAGGAGGGTCGTTGCAGCATGCGGCGCTCTGGTCCTGGCCGCCGCGCTCCAGTCCGTAGCGACGGCCGCCCCCACGCCGGTCACACCACCGCAGATGCCGGGCGCCGCCCCGCTGTTCGGGCCGCTCGCAGACGCCGGCGTGGCGGTGGAGACGGTGTCCACGCTGAAGACGGTCCCCGACGTCGCAGTGCCGGGCAAGCCGGTCACCATCACCGGTGCCGGACTGCCGAAGTCGAAGGACGTGAGGCTCGTCTGGATGACCGCGAACGTGCGCTGGGTCCTCGATCCGAAGGCGGACAGCGTCGACTACATCGGCCGCAAGGTCGACAAGATCGGCGTGGCGCTGGCGAACACGCAGACCGACGCGTCGGGCGCGTTCAAGGCGTCCTTCCGCGTCCCGAAGGACTTCGGCGGCCTGCACGACATCTTCGCCGTCGTCGACGGGAAGCAGGTGGCCAAGGGCGGCTTCCTGCTCGAGCGGACGGTGAGGATGACTCCGACGCGGGGCCCGGTGGGCACGCCGATCAAGGTCACCGTCGTCGGCATGGGCTCGCCGACCTACGAGAGCGTCGGCGCCGTTCTCTACGACAACAAGTTCGCAGGCGCGATCTCCGCGAACACGACACGCGGCGTGTCCGTCTTCACGATCCGCGCGTCCGGCGGCGTCGGCACGCATTGGATCGAGGTCGCCGGCTCGAGCCACACGGTCCCCTACCTCAACATGCAGCAGTCCCCCGTCCCGTGGACGGACGGCCATCGCCTGGCGTTCCGCGTCACCGCCGACAAGGGCGCGCCGAAGCCGTCCGTCGAGCAGCCGAAGGCCGTCACAGCGACGATCGCCGAGCGGACGACGCTCCAGAACGCGAACCTCGCAGCCGGAGCGGCTGCGAGCGCACAGCTCAGCTCGACGAGCGGCCCGATCCTCTCGAAGACGACGCTGAGCGCCGGGGGGCTGAGCGCCGGCCAGCCGTATGTCGTGCAGTGGGCGAGCGTCGTCGGCAACCGCGTCAACTGCACCGGCCAGTGCTGGAACTTCGTCAACGAGGTCGTCGGCAACGGCGTCGCGGGCGCAGACGGGACGGCCAGGGCCGACATCAAGGTCCCGGACGGCCTCGGCGGCTGGCACGCCGTGCAAGTCGTCCAGGGCGGCCAGGTCAAGGCGCAGACGAGCTACTTCGTCAAGCGGACGTTCGTCTCGATCCCGAAGACCGTGAAGGCGGGGCGGCCGTTCATCGTCGAGCTCAAGGGCGTCGGGTGGACGCAGCTCGACAACACGGTGGCCGTGACGTACGACAACGCGTACGTCGGTTACGCGTGCGGCTTCAACTCGAACGGGTACGTGCGAATCCAGCTCTTCGCCACCGGCAACAAGGGCACGCACCTGATCGACCTCTACCCGCTGCTCTACACGCAGCAGCCGGCGTACCCCTACCCGCAGCTCGGCATGGTGCCGTTGCTCGGGTTCGCGATGGACGCGCCGGGCCTCGGCGCGGGCTACGACCTGCCCGCGTTCCGGCTCGCCATCAAGGTCGTCTAGGACGCGAAGGGGGTCGGGCGCTCGGCCCGGCCCCCTTCGTCACGTCCGGGAAGGCCCGCGGCCGGACCATCGCTCAGGCACCCACCAGCTCCACTTCCCGAGGATCGCGACGAGGCCGGGGACGACGGCCAGCCGCACGACCGTGGCGTCGACGAGGACGCCGACCGCGAGCACGATCCCGAGCTGCTGCAGCCCCGGCACGTCTCCCAGCACGAATCCGGAGAAGACCGCGACCATGATCGCCGCGGCGGCCGTCACGACCCGTCCCGTCCGCTCGAGACCTGCCGCGACGGCGCGATCGGTGCTCGCCCCCGCGTCGACCGCCTCCCGCATCGGCATCACGAGGAACACCTCGTAGTCCATCGAGAGCCCGAAGAGCAGCGCGAACGCGAACACCGGGATCCAGCCCTCGACCGCGGGGGCCTCCGTGACGCCGAAGAGGTCGGCGGCGACGCCCCACTGGACGACCGCGACCGCCGCCCCGCAGGCCGCGCCGACGGACAGCAGGTTCAAGAGCACCGCCTTGATCGGGAGGACGACGGAGCGGAAGGCCCGAGCCAGCACGACGGCCGTCAACGCGAGCACAGCCCCCACGAGGAACGGGAACCAGGCGTACAGCCGGTCGAGGAAGTCGACCCCCTGGGCCGGCACGCCGCCCGTGACGACGACCGCCGTCGCCGGAAAGCCGGCGTCCTCGACGACCGTCTCCCGTAGGCGGTGCACGAAGGCCAGAGCGTCGGGGTGCCCGAACTCGTGGCGTCCGGCCACGAGGACGCGCGCGTATCGCCCCTCTCCCGCGACGTACGGCGGCCGAACGCCGTTCGCGACGACCATCACCTCCGGTTCTCGTCCGACCGCCGCGACGAGCCGAACGACGGCGTCACGCGCGGGGCCACGGACGCCCGCGCCGGCTCGTCCCGTGTCGACGACGACCTGCGTCGGCGTGACCGCCCCCGCGCCGACGCCCGCCGCGAGCGCCTCGGCGCCTCGAACTGCCTCGGAGGAGGGAAGCGCCAGGATCGAGCCGGGCGTGGTCCGGAGGGCAAGGACCGGCGAGGCGAGGACGAGGAGGAAGCCGAGGCCCGCCCCGACCGCGACCCACCGCCTCCGGAGCACGAGCGTCGCGAGGGACCCCCACGGGCCGGTCCCCGGAAGGTGACGCGCCCGCCGGTCGTAGAGGCCCGGTACGAGGGTGCGGGAGGCGAGCAGCGACAGCAGCACCGGCTGGAGGGTCAGGAGGGCGGCGGCGGAGACGAGCGGGACGAGCGCTCCGCCGAGGCCCAGCGAGCGCACGAATGGCACGGGAACCAGGACGAGGACGCCGAGACCGACCGCGACCGCGACCGCGGAGTACGCGACTGCGCGTCCGGTCGTCGCCATGGTGCGGACGACCACCTCGTCGCGCGAGCCGCCCCGCTCGAGCTCCGAGCGGAAGCGGTCGACACAGAGGAGCGCATAGTCGATCGCGAGCGCGAGCCCGATCAGGACGACGAGGTTCTCGACGTACGAGGCCATCCGCATGGCGTGTGCGAGCGGATAGAGCAGCGCGAGCGTCGCGCCGATCGTGCACGCCGCGAAGACGAAGGGGATCGCGAGGGCGGTGGAGACGCCGAGCACGAGCGCCAGCACGACGAGCGCGACCGGCAGCGCGACCAGCTCGGCGCGGCGCAGGTCGTCGCGCACCGCCGGGTCGAGATCGTGCTGGATGGCCGGGGCGCCCGTGACGAGCGCGGGCGGCCCTCCCACCGCGGCGAGCGCGCGCCGCACGTCGGGCGTGTAGCCCTTCGCATCCTCGAGGGCGAGCCGCGTGACGACGTCGCCGTAGAGAACCCCACCGCCCTGGCGTACGCCCGTGACGCCACCGCCGGGGAGCGCGCGAGCCGCTGCGCGGAGACGCCGGCGCAAGTCGGCCTGCGCGCGCTCGCTCCGAGGCGACCGCGTCGGAACGACGACCGTGAACGTGCCGTCCGGGCGCTCGCCATAGTGGGCCTCGAGCAGCAGTCGCGCCCGATCCGACTCGCTGCCGGGCACCGAGAGCGAGTTCGAGAGGAGCGGGCTCAGGTGCGCCGCTGCGACGATCCCGGCAATCGCGACGGCGAGCCACGCAGCGAGCACGAAGAACCGGCGGCGGAGCACCCTCCGGGTCCAGCGCTCGAGCACGCGGCAAGGCTACTCGGGTCCGCGGCGACCTCTCAGGACGGGCGACGCGAGGCGGCCAGGAACTCCGCGAGCGCGCGCAGGTTGCGCGGGCCGAGATCGGCGTAGCCCGGCATCAGCGGGTTGGCGTGCTGCGCCGGAGACCTGAGATACGCGACCGTCGCGGCCGTCGTCCGCTTCGTCGCGCCGCCGTTCGTAAGGTTGGGCCCGCCGAAGCGCGCGCGGCCCGCGCCGAGGTAGCGGTGGCAGCTGAGGCAGCCCTCCCGGCCGAAGACGGCCGCCCCGCGCGCCGCGGCGCCGCGCAGGCGCTTCCGTGCGACCCAGCGCGGGATCGTCCTCGGCGACGCGTTCGTCTCCGGCGGCGGGGCGGGCGCCGGACGCAACGGCGACAGCCCCCCGACGGCGATCGAGACCGGACGGCCGACGACGAAGGCGACGAGGTCGGCAAGCTCTTCGGGCGTCAGGTCACGCGCGTAGGCCGTCATCCCCGTCCCGCCGTACGCGATACGGCGCGCAGCGAGCTCCTCGGCCGGGACTTCGAGCTGCGCGGCGTGCGGTCCGAGCCAGCGGTCGAGGTCGGGGCCGGACTTGCCGGTCGAGCCGGCGGCGTCGAGCGCGTGGCACGACCAGCACTGCCGCGCCTGGAACACGGCTGCGCCGCGTGCGGGGACGCCGGCCTCGGTCGACGCGCCGCCCGCCGGACGGGAGCCCGCGAGAAGTGCGAGCGGGAGCGAAGCGAGGGTGACGGCACACGCGAGGAGGCCACGGCGACGTGCCATGCGCCGACCGTACCGCAGCCGGAAGCGGGCGGCTACGCCGGCCCTGGCGGCATCTCGCCCACCGGCCACGGCTTTCCGCCGAGGCCCCAGTTCTTCGGGTCGTGCCCCTCGACGATCACCCACGTGTGGTCGCGGAGAGCCTCGTGGGTCGCCTCGCAGAGCGCGTCGGTGAGGCCCGCGATGAGCTTCGCACTCGTCTCCTCGTTGACGCGGTAGTCGAATAGCTCGACGCGGATGAGTGGCATGGCACGCCTCCTTCCTCGACTCGGGTGCGTCCGACCATATGCTCATGCCATGGCTCGCGTGACCCGTTCGAACGACACCGGCGCGGCCGGGTCGGACGGCGTCGACCGGCGCCCGCTCGTTCCGCCCGAGGAAGGCTCCGAGCTCGCCCTCGATGCGCTGCGGCTCGGGCCCGGGGCGTCGCTCGACCTGACCGACCCGCTCCACGACACCGTGCTCTTCACGTACGAGGGGTCCGGGGCGCTCGACACCGCTGCGATCGAAGGTCGCGCGGCAGGCTTCGTCGCCGCGGGAGCGCCCGGCACGCTCTCGGCCGGCGCCGACGGGCTCGCGTGCGTCCGGGCGACGCTCGGCGGCGCCACCGACCTGCACGCGCCGATGGGCGCGCTCGAGCAGGTCGTCGGTCTCGACCGCGTCGAGCCGGGGAAGGCGACCGGCGCGAGGTCGTTCCAGGTCCTCTTCGGGCCGCACAACGGCTCGACCCGGGCGACGATGTTCGTCGGCTACATCCCGCCCGGGCGCGCGCCGTGGCACTACCACCTCTACGACGAGATCGTGTGGGTGCTTCGCGGCGAGGGGCGCGTGCACATCGGCGACGCCGTCGAGCCGCTGGCGCCCGGCTCGGCCTTCCGCCTGCACCCGCGCGAGGTGCACATCGTCGAGAACAGCGATCCGGTCGCCGAGCTCGCCGTGCTCGGGATCTTCACGCCTGCCGGGAGCCCCTCGGCCGCCTACCTCATGCCGGACGTCGCCGAGGCCTACGCGATCTCGGGGTAGGGATGGGCGCGCCGGTCATCCTCGCAGTCGACGACGACCCGGCGGACCTCGCCGGGGTCGAGCGCGAGCTCGTCGCCCGCTACGCGCGCGACTACGACGTCGTCTGCGTCGCGTCCGCGGACGAGGCGTGCAGTCGACTGGCGGAGCTGCGCGACGGCGGGGAGGTCGCGCTCGTGCTCGCGGGCCTCGCGCTCGGCGGCACGACGTGCAGCGAGTTGTTCGGCGAAGTGCGTCACCTGCATCCGCACGCGAAGCGCGCGGTGCTCGTCGGCTGGAGCGAATGGGGCTTCCCCGCTACGGGCGAGGCGATCCTCGAGGCGATCGAGCACGGGCGCATCGACCACTACGTCGTCAGGCCGGCGGCGCCGCCGGACGAGCTCTTCCACCAGACGATCTCGACGTTCCTCCTCGAGTGGGCGGAGGAGCGGCGCACGGCGCCGTACTCGATCCAGGTCGTCGGCGACTCGTGGTCGGGCCGGGCGGCCGAGCTCCGGACGGTGCTCGAGCGCTGTGCCTTCCCGCACGCCTTCTGCCTCGCCGACTCGGCCAAGGGCCGGACGCTCCTCGAGGGCTCGAGCGCCGGGACGGAGCTGCCGGTCGTGATCCTCCCGGACGGGACGATGCTCGCGAACCCGTCCGACGTCGAGCTCACGCGGGCGACCGGCTCTCCCGTCGAGCCCGAGGGAGACGACTTCGACCTCCTCGTCGTCGGCGCGGGGCCGGCCGGGCTGTCGGCGGCCGTCTACGGCGCCTCCGAAGGGCTCCGGACGCTCGTCGTCGACTCGGGCGGGATCGGGGGACAGGCGCGGTCGAGCTCGTTGATCCGCAACTACCTCGGGTTTCCTCGGGGGATCAGCGGCGGCCTGCTGGCGCGCCAGGCGCACGAGCAGGCCTGGATCTTCGGCGCGCAGTTCGCCTTCATCCAGACCGTGACGGCGCTGCGGCGCGAGGCGGACCGGCTCGTCGCGAGCCGCGCCGACGGAGGCACCGTCACGGCGCGGGCGATCGTCCTCGCCACCGGCGTCACCTATCGCAGGCTTGGCGTCCCGGAGCTCGAGGCCCTTTCGGGCGCCGGCGTCTTCTATGGCGGCGCGGGGTCCGATGCGCACCGGATGTCCGGCCAGAAGGTCTTCGTGCTCGGCGGCGCCAACTCCGCCGGGCAAGTGGCGTTGCACCTCGCGCGGTATGCACGCCGCCTGACGCTGGTCGCGCGCTCGCCTTCGCTCGAGGCGGGGATGTCGCACTACCTCGTCCGCCAGCTCGCGGCGACGCCGAACGTCGACGTCAGGCTCGGAACCGAGATCGTCGGCGGAGGCGGCGACGGCTGGCTCACGCATCTCGTGCTGCGTGACCGGACGAGCGGCGCCGAGGAAACGGTCGCAGCCGACGGGCTCTATCTCTCGATCGGGGCCCGCCCGCACACGGAGTGGCTGCCCGGTGAAATCGTGCGGGACGACCAGGGCTTCGTCCTCACGGGCGCCGACGTCCCCCGAGAGGCGCCGTGGCCGCTCGACCGCGCGCCGTTCCCGCTCGAGACGAGCATGCCGGGCGTCCTGGCGATCGGCGACGCGCGTGCCGGATCGTTGAAGCGCGTCGCGTCGGCCGTCGGCGCCGGGTCGATCGCGATCCGGGTCGTCCATCGCCTGCTCGACGCGGACGGTGCGAACGCGGCCGACGAGCTGGCCGAAGCTAGCGGTCGAGCTCGGCGGTGAACAGCCGCGGCGTCGGGCCGTCGGGCTGCGGTCGCCGCTCGGCGAAGAGGATCATCTCCTCGATCCGCTCCCGGGCTTCGGCTCCTTCCGGGTGGTCGATCTCGATCAGGTTGCCCGCCGGGTCGCGGATGTAGAGCTGCGCCTCGCCTCCCGGGAGCTCTGCGATCGCGTAGCCGAAACTCGTCCGATCGAGGATCCCGAGCTCACGCGCGCGCTCGTACAGTCCGACGACGTCGTCGACCTCGAGCGCGAAGTGCGCGTAGGTCGGAGGATCGTCCGGCCGCTCGAACACGTGCACCTGCAGCGGGCCCGCGCGAAGCCACTGGACGGGGAATCCGAAATCGGGGGTCGGGAGCCGCTCCAGGCCGAGCACGTCCACGTAGAACGCGACGGATTCCTCCAGATCGTGCGCGACGACGCTGACGTGGTTGAGCCCGGCGGCCCTGCTCACGCCGCGAGCCCGCGCTCTATGAACCGGGCGGCGTGCGTCGCGGTGAGCTGCTCGCCGGTGGCCTCCTCGAGCAGGCGGTCCCACCGCAGCGACTGGCCCCGCCGGAAGATCCGCTCGGCGAGGAGCGCCCCGGCCTCGCGACGGCCGACGAGACCGCCCGCGACCCGGTCGATCGTCTCCCTGACCTGCGAGGCGACCAGATTTCCGTAGAGGTACGTGTGGTAGTAGACGGGTGCGCAGGCGACGTGGATCTTCGCAGCCCAGTCCGGAGCGTCACGGCCGTCCGGCGGCGTCAACAGCTGATAGCGGGCGACGAGGCTCCACCAGGTCGACGCGAGATCGGTCTCGGGATCTGCGTAGAGCGCTCGCTCGAAGTTCGTCATCACGAGCACCCACCGGGTGAAGACGAGCAGCTCCGCAGCCTGGGCGGCTCGCAACCTCTCGTCGAGCTCCTCCGCCTCGGCGGCGTCGATCCCCGCCACGCGTTCGAGCCAGTCGGCTTCGAGCGCGAGGCGCCCCATGAGGATCGCGATGCCCTCCGTCATGGTGAGGTGGGTGTCGCGCAGGAGCCAGGGCAGCGACGGGTCGAAGCCGATGTCGTAGGCCCCGTGGCCGAGCTCGTGGAGCATCGTGTCCGCCCAGTAGCGATCGTGCTCGACGTTCGCGAGCACGCGCACGTCGCCCTCGCGATCGAGGTCGATGCAGAACGCGTGCTGGCACTTCCCGTCCCGCGGATACAGGTCGCTCCGGTCGAGGATCGGCCCGGTGTCGACGCCGATCCCGTCGTACGTCGTGCGTGCGAGCTCGACGACGTCCTTCCCGGCGAAGACTGACTGGAGGTCGACGCCGCCGGCCGCGGGTACCTCCTGGAAGAACGGGTCCTCGTAGTGCCAGGGGCGCAGGTCGTCGACAGCGCAGCCGAAGCGCTCGGCGAGCCGGGTGTCGGTCGCGGCCTTCCACGCGGCGAACGCGCCGGCGGTGAGACGGTCGCACTCGTCGAGCGTCTCGAAGAGCTTCGTCTCGTCCATCTCGGACGTGCTGATCGCAAGCGCGAACCAGTCGCGATACCCGAGCGAGCGGGCCGCCTCGTTCCGCAGGCGCGCGAGCTCACGCACGTCGTCGGCCACCGCCGCCCCGACCGTCTTCGAGGCCTCCCACGCCTCTCGACGCTCGTCGACGTCGTCGCTCGTGCGGAGGATCCGCTTGATCTCGTTGTCGTCGACCGGGCGACCTCGGACCTCCCCGCGGTGCTGAGCGAACCGGGCCTCGACGGAGGCCTCGAGCTCGACGATGCGGTGCCGGATTGCCTCGGGCACCTGGTGCGGGACGAGGCTCGAGTGCAGGAGGTCGAGCTGGCGGCGCACGACGGCGTCGGCGCCATTGGCGCGCGCCTCCTCGACGTCCCTGAAGAGCTCGCCGTCGGCGAGCGCGTCGGAGAGGGCGAGCTCGGCGGCGACCCGCCGGCGCTCGTGCTCCTCGGTCGCCTCGACGTTCGCGTCCCACCAGGACAGAGCCGCCGTCCTGTGCAGCGGGCGCAGCCGGTCGACGGCGCGGGTGACGACGGCCCGGGGATCGCTCACGCCGCGAGGGTACCCGAGCGGAGCCAGGGCGACCGTCTACGATCGTTCGTGTGGGCACCGACGCGCACCGGGCGGCCGCCGCAGAGCTCGGGCCGATCGCGGTCGGCGTCGTCACGGTGAGCGACACGCGCACGCCCGAGGACGACACGAACGGCAAGTGGTTGCAGGAGCACGTCGTCGCCGCGGGGGCGCTCGTCTCGGGCTACCGCGTCGTGCGCGACGAGCCCGACGAGGTGCGAAGCGCGGTCGACGAGCTCGTCGCCGACGCTCGAGTCGTCGTCGTCAACGGCGGCACGGGCGTCTCACGTCGCGACACGACGTACGACACGCTCGCCGGGATGCTCGAGAAGACCCTCCCGGGGTTCGGCGAGCTCTTCCGGATGCTGAGCTGGGAGCAGGTGGGCTCCGCGGCGATGCTCTCGCGCGCGACCGCGGGGACGTACCGCGGCGCGGTCGTCGTCTCGGTGCCCGGATCGCCCAAGGCCGTCGCGCTCGCGTGGGAGAAGCTGATCGAGCCGGAGCTCGCCCACCTCGCATGGGAGGTGGGGCGCTAGATGATCGATCCGATGGCGACCGCCGCCGTGACCCGGACGCTGCCGTACGACTGGTACGCCGACCCGGCGGTGCTGCGGGTCGAGCAGGAGCGGATCTTCGCGCGTAGCTGGCACTACGCCGCGCGCCTCGACCAGGTCGCCGAGCCCGGCCAGCTGACGACCGCGTACGCCGGCGAGCTTCCGGTCGTCCTCGCGCGCGGTCGCGACGGCGAGCTGCGCGGATTCGTCAACGTCTGCCGGCACCGCGGTCATCCCCTCTGCGAGGGCGACGACCGGCGGGAGACCATCCAGTGCCCCTACCACGCCTGGACGTACGGGCTCGACGGCTCGCTGCGCCGCGCCCCACGCTCCGATCGCGAGCCGGGCTTCGACCGCTCGGCGCTCGGCCTCGTACCCGTCTCGGTGGAGAGCTTCGGCCCGTTCGTGTTCGTCAACCCCGACCGCGATGCGCCACCGCTCGCCGACCACCTCGGCGACCTGCCTGCCCGCCTGGCCGACGGCGGCCTCGACGTCGACGCGCTCCGATTCCATCGGCGCGACGTCGCGGACGACTACGCCTGCAACTGGAAGGTGTGCGTCGAGAACTTCCTCGAGTGCTACCACTGCGCGACCGCCCATCCCAGCCTTGCGAAGGCGATCGACGTGTCGCCCGACGCGTACGGCCTCGAGGCGCACGGCCTGGTCGCCAGTCAGGTCGGCCCGCCGAAGGGCGTGGGCGCCTTCGCGGCCGGGGAGATCGAGCGGGGCCAGTTCCACCTTCTCTTCCCGGGCACGGTCGTCAACGTGATGCCCGGCAAGCCGAACCTCTCGATCGGCCCGATCGTGCCGCGCGACGTCGACCGCACCGCACGGTTCCTCGACTACTTCGTCGGCCCGGACGTCGACGACGAATGGCTTGCCGGCTACCTCGAGCTCGACGAGCAGGTCGGCCGCGAGGACCGCGCCCTCGTCGAAGCCGTCCAGCGAGGGATCTCGAGCGGCGGCCTCGAGGCGGGCACGCTGCTCGGAGAGTCGGAGCAGCTGATCGCCTGGTTCCAGTCGCTCGTCGTGGGAGCCCTGGGCACCGACGACTGAGCCCGGTCGCGTGGTGTCCGACTCCTAGTCGGACACCAACGGCCCCGCAGCCGGCGGCTCGCCTTACGATCTGTCCATGGCAACTGCTGTCGAGCCGGCACCGTCGCGCCTTCTCAACCGTGAACTCTCCTGGATCGACTTCAGCGGCCGCATCCTCGAGCTCGCCGAGGACGACACGCTGCCCGTCCTCGAGCGCGTGCGGTTCGCAGCCATCTTCTCCCAGGGGCTCGACGAGTTCTTCATGGTGCGGGTCGCGGGGCTGCTCGAGCTCGACGAGTCGGACGTGCCCGTCCGCTCGGCGGACGGCCTCGGCACGTCCCAGGCGCTCGAGCAGATTCACGAGCGCGTCGGAGAGCTGATCGCCCGCCAGGGCCGGCTGTGGAAGCGCGAGCTTCGACCCACGCTCGCCAAGGCCGGCATCGAGGTTGCGTCGATCGACGAATGCTCCGAGCGCGAGCAGGAGAAGCTGCAGCGGTACTTCGAGCGCGAGATCTACCCGATCCTGACGCCGCTCGCCGTCGGGCCGGGACAGCCGTTCCCATACGTCTCCGGCCTCTCGCTGTCGCACGGCGTGATCGCATCCGATCCGGAGACGGGCGAGGAGAGGTTCGCCCGCGTCAAGGTGCCGGAGGTGCTCGACCGGTTCGTCCCGGTCGGGAAGCGGCTCGTGCCGCTCGAGGCGCTGATCTCCCACTTCCTGCCGATGCTCTTTCCGGGGATGGAGATCCAGGAGCGCGCGACGTTCCGCGTCACGCGCGACGCCGACTTCGAGGTTTCGGACGACGCCGACGACCTGCTCGAGGCAGTCGAGTCCGAGCTGCGGCGGCGGCGCTTCGGCGACGTCGTTCGCCTCGAGCTCTCCGCGTCGGCCTCGCGGGACATGCGGGAGCGGATCGTGGAAGGTCTCGACGTCCGCCCCGGCCAGGTCTACGAGGTCGAGGGTCTCCTCGACCAGTCCGAGCTCTGGCAGCTCGTCTCGCTCGACCGGCCGGACCTGAAGGACGAGCCGTGGGTTCCGGTCGTCCCGCCTCGCTGGGCACGGGTGACTGGGCCGAACGACCTGTTCGAGGAGATCCGCCGCGGCGATCTGCTCGTCCACCAGCCCTACGACTCGTTCCGCGCGAGCTTCGAGGCGCTCGCCCAGGCGGCGGCGCGTGACCCCGACGTGATCGCGATCAAGACCGCCGTCTACCGGACGAGCGACGAGTCCTCGCTGATCGGCTCGCTCATCGAGTGCGCGGAGGAGGGCAAGCAGTCGGTGTGCCTCGTCGAGCTCAAGGCCCGCTTCGACGAGCGGCGGAACATCGAGTGGTCACGCGCGATGGAGGAAGCGGGCGTCCACGTCGTCCACGGCTTCCCCGACCTCAAGATCCACGCGAAGATGACGCTCGTGGTCCGCCGCGAGGAGGGCGGCCTGCGACGGTACGTCCACGTCGGCACCGGAAACTACAACGCCTCCACGGCGCGCATCTACGAGGACATCGGCCTCTTCACCGCCGACGAGGAGATCTCGGCGGACGTCGCGGACCTCTTCAACCACGTCACGGGCTTCGGACGGCCGCAAGCCTTCAGGAAGCTGCTCGTGGCCCCGTTCACGCTGCGCTCGCGCCTCGTCGAGGAGATCCGCCGTGTCGCGGAGGCCGCCTCGGCCGGCGAGTCGACGCGGATCCGGCTCAAGGTCAACGCGCTCGTCGATCCGACGATCATCGAGGAGCTCTACGCGGCCTCGGCGGCCGGCGTGCCGATCGAGATCATGGCGCGGTCGATCTGCATGTTGCGCCCGGGTGTCAAGGGACTCTCGGAGACGATCCGCGTGACGTCGATCGTCGGCCGCTTCCTCGAGCACAGCCGCGTCAACTGGTTCGAGGCCGGCGACGACCTGACCGTCTTCATCGGCAGCGCCGACCTGATGCCGCGGAACCTCGACCGCCGCATCGAGGTGCTGACGCCCGTCGAGAACGCCCGTGCGCGCGCGGAGATCGGCGCGATCCTCGACAGTGTGTTCGCCGACACGGAGAACACCTGGGAGCTCCTGCCGGACGGGGCGTGGGAGCGCATCGAGCGCAAGGGCAAGAAGCGGCACGCGCACCAGGACACGATGATGCGTCGCGCGCAGAGCCGCGCCCGCCGCGCGAGGTCGTAGGCCCGACCCCTTCGTACTACGCGGCCGCGGCGACGCGCCCGCTCGCGAGGGCGAGCGCAGCGCCCTCGCGCACACCGCCGCGGGCGAGGACGAGCGGCCGGCCGAGCACCCTGGCGGCCTCCGCGAGAAGGAGCGCCCCTCCGAGCACGGACGCCGCGCGGACGGGATGGATCCCCGCCTTGCGACCGACCTTCGTGGACGTCCGACGCGAGAGGAGTGCGATCGCCTTCTCGATCTCACGCGTCCCGTACGACGGCCCGACGAGCTTCGCCACAGCTCTGGCGCTGCCGCCCGTCGCAAGCGCGACGTCGGTCAACGGCGCGGTGATCGCGCCGAGCGTCGCACGGACGAGGTCACGTGCCGCGTCGAGCTCGCTTCCGGTCGGAGGGTCGTGGCGGAGCATCTGTCGCGTGAGGCGGATCGAGCCGAGGTCGACGGAGCGCACCCAGTTCGCTGCGAGTGCCGTGCCGACGACGATCTCGGTCGAGCCTCCTCCGACGTCGACCACGGCGATCTTCCCCCGGGGATGCTCTCCGACGCGCGAGACGGCGCCACGGAACGACAGTCGCCCCTCCTCCTCGGCTGAGAGGACCCGAACCGGAAGCCGTGTCGCCTGCTGCACGGCGGCGACGAGCAGCTCTGGTGAGCGTCCCTGGCGACCGGGCGCCGTGACGATCGTCTCGGCACGTTCCGCCTCGAGCGCGCGGGCACGGTCGGCGTAGTCACGGCACAGCCGCGCCACGATGGCGACGGTGTCGCGCGACAGCGTGCCCGTGCGCGCGATCTCCTCACCCAGCCCCAGGCGCGCACGCCGCTCCGCGACGACGTCGACCCGGCCGCCGACGACGTCGGCCACGAGCACGCGCGCGGTGTTCGACCCCACGTCCACGACCGCAACGCGCATCGGCCGAAGCGTGACGGACGCTCCGGACGTGCCCTCACCGCGCCGCGGCTCACCGACGCGCTCGCGCGCAACCCGGCACTTCGAGCGCGTCCCCGGTCTACGGGTCGAGAACTGGCTCGAGACAGTGGATCAGCAGTCGTGGACCAAGACGGGCGAGGTTGAAGCCACGCCCGGGAAGCCTCAGCCCGGCCGAACGAGAGGCTTGTAGGCGATGCGGTGCGGCTCGAGCGCCTCCGGGCCGCGCGTCTCGCGCACCCAGTCGGCGTACTCCGCGTAGGAGCCCTCGAACCACGTGACCTGCGAGTCGCCCTCGAAGGCCAGCATGTGCGTGGCGACGCGGTCGAGGAACCAGCGGTCGTGCGAGATCACGACGGCGCAGCCGGCGAAGTCGTTGAGCGCCTCCTCGAGCGCGCGCAGCGTGTCGACGTCGAGGTCGTTCGTCGGCTCGTCGAGCAGCAGCAGGTTGCCGCCCGAGCGGAGGAGCTTCGCGAGGTGGACGCGGTTCCGCTCGCCGCCGGAGAGATCCTTGACGAGCTTCTGCTGGTCGCCACCGCGGAAGTTGAACCACGAGACGTACTGCCGCGAGTTGACCTCCCGCTTGCCGAGCGCGATCACGTCCTCGTTCCCCGAGATCTCCTTCCAGACGGTGTTCTTCCCGTCGAGAGCGCCACGCGACTGGTCGACGTAGGCGAGCTCGACGGTGTCGCCGATCTCGAGCGAGCCCGAGTCCGGCTCCTCCTCGCCGGCGATCATGCGAAAGAGCGTCGTCTTCCCGGCGCCGTTCGGCCCGATCACACCGACGATGCCTCCGGGCGGCAGGTCGAACGTGAGGTCCTCCATCAGCAGGCGGTCGCCGAAGCCCTTCTGGACGTGCTCGGCACGGACCACGACGTCGCCCAGCCGCGCCCCGGCGGGGATGTGGATCTCGACTGTGCCGATCCGGTCCGCCTGATCCTCCGCAAGGAGCTTCTCGTACGCGGCAAGCCGCGCCTTCGACTTCGCGTGGCGCGCGGTCGGGCTCATCCGCACCCACTCGAGCTCGCGCTGGAGCGTGCGGCGCCGCGCGGCGTTCTGCTTCTCCTCGACGCCGAGGCGGGCCTCCTTCTGCTCGAGCCAGGAGGAGTAGTTGCCCTGGAAGGGGATGCCCCTGCCGCGGTCGAGCTCGAGGATCCAGCCGGCGACGTTGTCGAGGAAGTACCGGTCGTGGGTCACCGCGATGACGGTGCCCTTGTACGCCTCGAGATGCCGCTCGAGCCACGCGACGGATTCGGCGTCGAGGTGGTTCGTCGGCTCGTCGAGGAGCAGCAGGTCCGGCGCGGAGAGGAGGAGGCGGCACAGCGCGACGCGGCGCCGCTCGCCGCCCGAGAGCGTCGTCACGTCGCGGTCGCCGTCCGGGAGGCGGAGCGCGTCCATCGCCCGGTCGAGCTGCTGGTCGAGGCTCCATGCGTCGGCGCGGTCGATCCGGTCCTGGACCTTCGCCTGCTCGGCGAGCAGCGCGTCGAAGTCGGCGTCGGGCTCCGCGAACGCCGCGGAGACGGCGTTGAAGCGGTCGAGCAGGTCGCGCAGCTCGCGGACGCCGTCCTCGACGTTCGCGCGCACGTCCTTCGCGGGATCGAGCTCCGGCTCCTGCGACAGGAAGCCGACGCTCGCCTTGGGGTCGAGCTCGGCGACGCCGGAGGACGGCTCCTCGAGCCCGGCCATGATCTCGAGGAGCGTCGACTTACCGGCGCCGTTCGGCCCGAGCACGCCGATCTTCGCCCCGTGCAGGAACGAGAGCGAGATGTTGGAGAGCACCTGGCGCTCCGGGCCGTAGAACTTGTCGGCCCGGTACATCGTGTAGATCACGTCTGCGGACATGCGCGGCCCAGGCTACCCGCGCTCCGCCGCTGCGCTGCTACGAGAGTGCGCGCAGCACGGCGAGGTCCCGCTCGTACGTCAGCAACGTCTCGGCGTCGGCCGGGCTGAGCCAGCGGCCGCTCCCCACCTCGTGATCGAACGCGAGGCTTCCCCCGACGACGCGGAGACGCCAGTAGCGCACGCGCTTTGGCCGGCCCTTCGAGTCCCGGTAGGCGGTGGACGGGAGCTCCTCCTCGAGGTCGCAGACGAGCCCGGTCTCCTCGACGACCTCGCGCAGTGCGCAGTCCTCGTCACTCTCGCCCGGCTCGCACTTCCCTTTCGGGAAGGTCCAGTCGTCGTAGCCGGGGCGGTGGACGACGAGGACCTCGATCCCTTGCGCGGCGGTGCGGACGGGCACGCCGCCGGCGGCGCGGACGATGGTCACGAGAGCCGCTTCGCCGCCTTTCGCAGAGCATCCCAGGCCTTGGGCCAGGCCGCGCGTGCCGACGCTCTCCGCTCCTGTTCGGCCTCGACGAGGCGCGCCGGCGCTCCGGTCTCGACGTCCTTGCCGGCCCACGCGCGGATCCGCTCCTCCGCGACGACGGCGTCCTGGTGCCCGCCGAGAACGTCCTGCAGCTCCTTCGCGGCGCGGATGAACGGACGGCTCGGCTTGCCCAGCTCGTGCGCCGCGAGCTCTGCCGCGTAGCGAGCGCGCTTCACGCGGATCCGCCCGGCGTGCAGCTCGTCGTCGGGCGAGCCCTCGTCGAGCCGCCCGAACGCCTTCCGCGTGCGCTTCCACTCTCCTCGCCAGACATGACGCAGCGTGCGCCCTGAGCCGCTCGGCTCCGGGTCGCCGACGTGCTCGAGGCGGTCGAGCAGCGCGAGATAGCGGTCGCTCGAGAGCGCCTCGACGACAACGCGACGAGCCTCGACGCGCTCCGCCTCGAGCGCTCGCAACAGGCCGGCGAAAGCGTCCTCCCCGCCGATCCCCGCCACGTCTTCCTCGATCCGCTCGATCAGGACGTCGAGGTCACGGGCCGGGCCGAGCGCACCGCCCAGCCAGCGGAGCTCGTCCCGCAGGGGCTCCGACCAGGAGGGCTCGAGCAGCGGACGGCCCGCCCGGAGGAAGGCTCGAAGGCGCCTCGTCGCGACGCGGAACTCGTGGAGGTCCTCCGGATCGGAGCCGAGCCGGACACCAGGGTCGTGCGCGAGCAGCTGCCGTGCCTGCTCGGCCATCGCGAGCCCCAGCGCCGCGTCCGGCGGCGTCTTCTTCGGGATCTCCGCCGCGGCTGCGGGGGAAGGCAGGTCGAGCGCGCGGTACAGCTTCGGCCGCAGCTCCGCGGCAGTGGTCGCTCCGGCGCCGCGAAGCTCCTTCACGAGCCGACGCAGCGTCTGTTCGTCGCCACCGACCAGCTCGACCTCGAGCTCACGAAAGCGAGCGGTGACGCGTTGGCCGGCGAGCACCGAGACGGCGTCGTCGACGATCTCGGCCCCGTCGACGCGAACGACCTCGCGTCGCGTGCGGAGCCGGGCGACCGGGCCGAGCTCGCGTCCGCGGAGGAACGCGACCAGCAGCGACGACAGCTCGAGCGGCGGTCGGGCAGGCGGGCCCGGCTGCTCGAGCTCGGCTCGGCCCGTGGCGCGGGGGAGCTTGAGCTGCCAGACCCCGGCACCGCGCTCGAGACGGTGCCGGAGTGTGATCCCGTGCCGCGCGAGCAGGAAGTCGGCTGAGTCGTGGTACGTCGAGGTGAAGACACGCGTCGGATCGACCTCGCCTCCGAGCTCCGGCAGGACGAATCCCTCGCCGGGCGGCGCGAGCTTCACCTCACGCTCGAGGGTCTCCTTCATCATCCGAGCGTATCCGGGACCGGAGCGGTCGTCTCGTCCACGAATGGAGATGCCTCGTTTCGGTTAACGTGCGCGCCCGTGCGCCTGTCGCTCACGCCGAGGACGAGCGAGTTCTTCGTGCTCTTCGCCCGCGCCGGCGAGAACGCGCTCGAGGTGGCCCGCCTCGTCGAGCGGCGCTTCCGCGAGCACCCCAACTCCGGGATCACACAGGAGCAGGTGAAGGCGGAGGAGACGGAGGGCGACGCCATCACGAGGGAGCTGATCCAGCTCCTCAACACGCAGTACCTGACCCCGTTCGACCGCGACGACATCTACATGCTCGCAATCGAGATCGACGACGTGGTCGACGAGCTGGAGGAGGCGTCCGACCTGCTCGGGCTCTACGGGATCGAGCTGCCGACGAAGCACGCCGTCCAGCAGACGGGCCTGATCGTGGCCGCCGCCGAGCAGCTCTCGATCGCCTGCGCCAACCTGAAGAGCTTCGTCGGCGTCCAGGAGGCGCTGATCGAGCTCAAGCGGCTCGAGGACGAGGGCGATCGCATCCTCCGCGACGGGCTCGCGTCGCTCTTCCGCGACGATCGGATCGACCCGCTGATGGTGATCCGCTGGAAGGACGTCTACGACCGGCTCGAGGGCGCGCTCGACAGCTGCGAGACGGCGGCGAACACGATCGCCAACATCGTCGTGAAGAACGCCTGACCCGGTGGAGCCGACACTCTGGGCCGTCGTGGCGATCGCACTGTTCTTCGACTTCACGAACGGCTTCCACGACACCGCGAACTCCATTGCCACGAGCGTCTCCACGCGTGCGCTGAGCCCGCGGGTCGCGGTCGCGAGCGCCGCGGTCCTCAACTTCGCCGGCGCGTTCGTCTCGGTCGCGGTCGCGGCGACGATCGCGAAGGGCATCGTCGACCAGGACGCGATCACGCTGGAGGTCGTCATGGCCGGTCTCGTCGGGGCGATCGCCTGGAATCTCCTCACGTGGCTCATCGGACTGCCCTCCAGCTCGAGCCACGCGCTGATCGGCGGGATGATCGGCTCCGCGATCGCGGCCTCCGGCTGGGGCGTCGTGAACTGGAGCGGCATCAAGGAGAAGGTGCTGATCCCGTCGCTCGTCGCTCCGTTTCTGGGGATCGCCTTCGCGTTCGTGCTCATCCTCGGGATCACCTGGCTCGTCGCTCGACGGGCGCCGACGAAGGTGAACCGGGGCTTCCGCCGGGCTCAGCTCGTCTCGGGGGCGTTCGTCGCGTTCACGCACGGGACGAACGACGCCCAGAAGACGATGGGGATCATCGCGCTCGCGCTCGTCGCCTCCGGGCACCTGAGCCCGGACTTCGAGCGCCCGCCCACGTGGGTGATCGCCGCCTCGGCGCTCGCCATGGCCGCGGGGACGTACGCCGGGGGCTGGCGCATCATCAAGACGCTCGGTCAGCGCATCGCGAAGATCGACCCGGCGCAGGGGTTCGCGGCGCAGACGGCGTGCGCGTCGATCCTGTGGGGGACGGCGCACTTCGGCTTCCCCGTGTCGACGACCCACACCATCTCCGGGTCGGTGCTCGGCGCCGGCGCCGTCCGCGGCTTCCACGCGGTGCGCTGGGGCGTCGCCGGGAACATCCTCGTCGCCTGGATCCTGACGATCCCGGCGGCAGCGCTCGTCGGCGCGTCTATGGAGGTCGTCACCCGGCTCCCCGGCGGGCACGTGATCGTCTTCGTCCTCGCGATCCTCATCGCGGCCGCGGCATTCCTCGCACGACGCTTCGACCGGCGCCGGCTGGCGCCTCCCGTCGAGCCGTCAGCCTCGGCCGCGGCGGCCGCGGCGGCGGCGTAGCGTCAGGCGCCTTCGCTCTTGCGCCGCTGGCGGCTCGCAACGAGCTTCGCCACGATGTTGAGCACGAGGACGAACAGGATCAGGACGAGCGCCGCGGCCCAGCCCATCGCCTGCTCCGCCGGGTCGGCCGACTCCGAGAAGGCGAAGATCGCCACGGGCAGCGTCGGCAGCGCGTGCGACACGTCGGTCGAGATCGCGTTCGCGGCGATCGACGAGGTGAAGAGGAGCGGCGCGGTCTCGCCTGCGACGCGCGCCACCGCGATCACGACGCCGGTCAAGATCCCGCCGATCGCCGTCGGCAGGACGACGCTGACCGTCGTTCGCCAGCGCGTGACGCCGAGGGCGAGGCTCGCCTCCCGCAGGCTGCGCGGGACGATCTCGAGCACCTCCTGCGTCGCCCGGGCCACCATCGGCAGCATCAGGACGGCCAGCGAGAAGGCGCCGAAGATCGCGCTTTGGCCGCGTCCGACCACGAGCAGGCCGAAGACGAAGATGCCGACGACGATCGCCGGGACGCCGTTCAGCACGTCGAGCACGATCCGCAGCGCCACCGAGAGCCGCGGGCCGGCGTACTCGGACATGAAGATCGCGACGAGGATGCTGACCGGGATCGCCATCAGCATCGCCATCCCGACGATCAGCACGCTGCCGACCAGCGCGTCCGCGATGCCTCCCGACTCGCCGAAGAGCGGACGCGCCTTCGTGAAGAAGTCGAGGCTCAGCTGGCTCAGGCCCTTGTGGATCACGGTGCCGAGCACGAGCGCGAGGATCCCGACGGCGACGAGGGCGCTGGCCACGGCGAGCCCGGCGAACGCCTTCTCGGTGATCCGGCGGCGACGCAGCCCGGCCGAGCGAATAGTGATGTCGTACCGGTCGTCGCCGGGAACCGTCGTCATCAGTACGCCCTCCGCGACCGCTCGAACCGCGTCACGATCGCCTGTGCGATCACGTTCGTGACGAGCGAGATGACCATCAGGATCGCGCCGAGGTAGAGGATCGAGCTCGCCTGGAGCTGGGACGTTGCGCCCTGGTACTGGGCGGCGATCCGCGAGCCGAGCGAGTCCGCGGGCGCAAAGAGCGAGATGTTGATCGAGTTGGCGCCGCCGATCACCTGGTTCACCGCGATCGCCTCGCCGAACGCGCGACCGAGCCCGAGCAGCACGGCCGCCGCGATCCCCGGAGCGGCGTAGGCGAACATCACGCCCCGGATCGCCTCCCATCGCGTCGAGCCGAGCGCCATCGCCCCGTCCATCAGGTCGCGCGGGGTGCGCGCGAACAGCTCGCGGCAGATGGCCGAGGTGATCGGGATGATCATGATCGTGAGGACGAGCGCCGCGGGGAGCATCCCGGCCTGCGACGGCTCACCCGAGAAGAGCGGAATCCACCCGAGGAAGCTCTGGAGCCACGGCTCGAGCGTGTCCCGCACCCAGGGACCGAGGACGAGGATGCCCCACAGCCCGAGCACGACGCTGGGGATGGCCGCGAGCAGCTCCACCATCGTCGCGATGGGCGCCGCAACACGGCGCGGCGCGATCTCGGTGAGGAAGAGCGCGATCGCGATCGAGAGCGGCGTCGCGAGCAGCAGCGCGATGAGCGACGTGACGACCGTCCCGTAGACGAACGTGAGTGCCCCGTAGGAGTCCTTGACCGGGTCCCACGCCTCCGTCCACACGAAGGCGAGGCCGAACTCCTGGATGGCCGGCCAGGCGTCGGAGACGACCTGGTAGACGATCATCCCGAGCAACACGGTCGCCGCCACGGAGGCGGCGACCGCGATGCCCTGGAAGAGGACGTCGCCGAGCCGGATCCCGCGACGCTCGAGCTCGGGGCTCGGCGCCGCGGGGTCGTAGCCGACGGACGTCATGCGCTCAGGTCCCGGCCTTCACCTTGGCGAGCTCGCGGTACGCGAACGCCTTGACCGACGTCGGGAGCGGGACGAAGAAGAGCGGCGGCCCGAACCTCTGTCCCTGCGTGACCGCCCAGTAGACGAACTTCCGGAGGTCGGCCGCCTTCGCCGAGTTGGTCGGCAGGATCACGTACGTGAAGGTCGAGATCGGGTACGCGAGCTTCCCGGCCGCCTTCGGCGGATCCACGATCTTCAGCTGCGAGAGCGAGGTGACCTTCTTCGGCAGCTGCGAGACGGCCTGCGTGATCCCGCGGATGCCCGGCGTCGTGAAGCGCCCGGCGCGGTTCTGGATCGTCGCGAACTGCAGCTTGTTCTGGATCGAGTAGGCCGCGTCGACGTAGGTGAGGGCGCCGGGCGTGTTCTTCACGACTCCCGTGACGCCCGAGCTACCCCGCGCGCCGACGCCCGTCGGGAAGTTGACGCTCGTGTTGTTGCCGACGCGACTGGAGAACTGAGGGCTGGCCGCGGACAGGTACGCCGTGTAAGCGAACGTCGTGCCCGACGAATCGGAGCGGTAGACCGGCGTGATCTTCGTGTCCGGCAGGTCGAGCTTCGGGTTGAGCTTCTTGATCGCCGGGTCGTTCCAGCTCGTGATCGACCCGAGGTAGATGCGCGAGAGCGTCTGCCCGTTCAGGTGCACGCGGCCGTTCACGCCCGGCAGGTTGTAGGGGATCGAGACCGCGGCGAGCGCCCACGGGATGACGACGCAGCCCTTGCAGTCGGCGAGCTGCTGGGCGGACAGCGGCGCGTCGGAGGCGCCGAAGTCCACGGTGCGCGCCGTGACCCCGGCGATTCCCGCGCCCGAGCCGGTCGGCGAGTAGGTGATGTCGATCCCGTAGGCCTTCCCGACCTCCGGGATCCACTTCGAGATGAGCGGGAAGGGGAACGTCGCGCCCGTCCCGACGAGCGTGCCCGTCGAGCGGGCCGGGGCCGCCTCGGCACGGCCGCCGACGACGGCGATCGCGGCGACGCTCGCGAGCGCGAGCGTCAGTGCGAGTGCCTTCTTCATGAGCTTCTCTCCCTGTGCGTGTGACATTCGGTTGACGGCGGAAGCGTCGCGACGGCCGACCTCTGCGTGGGGCGCGCGCCGGTTGCGATCGTGTGGCGGTCTGGTGAACACGGCAGGAGACGA
The DNA here is from genome assembly GCF_035558935.1 of Gaiella sp. Taxonomy (GTDB): domain Bacteria; phylum Actinomycetota; class Thermoleophilia; order Gaiellales; family Gaiellaceae; genus Gaiella. The sequence continues at coordinate 35,414 of NZ_DATMBZ010000114.1, forward strand.
GTGATCTAGTGCGACGCGTCCGAGAACTCGTGGAACTCGCCGGTGACGAGGTACTCGGTCTGCTCGCCGATGTCGACCGCGTTGTCACCGATCCGCTCGATGCAGCGCGCCACCACGATCATCCGCATCCCCCACTCCTGCATCCCGGGCGCGGACATCGCGAGCACCTTGTCGACGACCGCCCGGTTGGTCCGGTCGATGAGCTCGTCCAGGTCGACGAGCTCACGCGCGCCCGCCACGTCGCGGTCGGCGAACGCGTCGAGCGACCGGCGGACCATCTCGGCCGCACGGGCCCCCATCTCGCAGAGCCCCTCGACGAGCTCCGTGTGCTGCTCGAGGGCGGCGGAGAGCTTCGTCAGCTTGGCGACCGTGACGCTCTGGTCGCCGATCCGCTCGAGATGGATCGAGCTGTGCAGCACCGCGAGCACGAGACGCAGGTCGCTGGCCACGGGCGCCTGCTGGGCGAGCAGCTGGCCGATCGACCGCTCGATGCGGTGATACCGCTCGTCGATCTCGTCGTCGAAGGCGATCACCTCGTCACAGAGCTCGACGTCCTGCGTCTCGAGCGCGTTGATCGCCCCGCGCACCGCGCGGAGGACGACCTCGCCCTGCTCCTGGAGGTCGGACTCGAGGGAGTCGAGGCTCGCCTGGTACTCGAGGCGTGCCATCAGTGCCCCGTCCAGGGATGCGGCCGCGCCAGGGACCCGCAGGGGCTTGCCGGACGGGGCACTACCACTACCCGAACCGGCCCGTGACGTAGTCCTCCGTCCGCCGGTCGGACGGGTTGGTGAAGATCTTCGTCGTGCGGTCGTACTCGACCAGCGTCCCGTGGCGGCCGGTGCCGTCCTCCCGCACCTCGACGCTGAAGAACGCGGTCATGTCGGCGACCCGTGCGGCCTGCTGCATGTTGTGCGTGACGATCACGATCGTGTACTCGCGCTTGAGCTCGTGGATCAGATCCTCGATGCGCGACGTCGAGATCGGGTCGAGCGCCGACGCGGGCTCGTCCATCAGGATCACGTCCGGCTCGACCGCGAGCGCCCGCGCGATGCAGAGACGCTGCTGCTGGCCGCCCCAGAGGCCCAGGGCGTTCTCGGAGAGGCGGTCCTTCACCTCGTCCCACAGCGCGGCATGGCGCAGCGTGCGCTCGACCCGCTCGTCGAGGTCCTTCGTCAGCTTCAGCACGCGGGGGCCGAAGGCGATGTTGTCGTAGATCGACTTCGGGAACGGGTTCGGCTTCTGGAAGACCATGCCGATCCGCCGGCGCACCTCCACCGGGTCGACGTTCGACCCGTAGAGGTCCCTGCCGTGGTAGAGGACGCGGCCCTCGACCGCCGCTCCGGGGATCAGGTCGTTCATACGGTTGAAGCACCGGATGAACGTGGACTTGCCGCAGCCCGAGGGGCCGATGAAGGCGGTGACGAAGTTCTTCCGGATCTCCAGTGACACGCCGTCGAGCGCCAGCGCACCGCTGTAGGAGACCGAGAGACCCTCGACGTCGAAGACGGCCTCCCTGCCGCGGTCGTCGGAGTCGAGCTGGCTCGCGAGCTGACCGATCTTGGACGGGTCGATTCCGGTGGACACAGGCGCCACGGTCGTGGTCTGCGACATCGGGGCCAGTGTCGGCCCCACGCGCGGGCTCGTGGGCCGCCGTCGGGTGAACGTCTGGTGAGAAACCGGTGAACGCGCCGCTACGCGGCAGGGAACGTCGCGCGAATCTCGACTCCCGCACCGAGACCGCCGAGCGCCTCGATCGTGCCGCCCGCCTGGGTGACGACGTGCTTCACGATCGCGAGGCCGAGCCCGGTGCCGCGCGAGGCGCGCGCCCGGTCGGCCCGGAAGAACCGCTCGAAGAGGCGCGTCAGCTGCGCCTCTTCCACTCCGACCCCGTCGTCGGTGCCGCGAAGGACGATCGCGTCCCCGTCGCGCTCGACGGCGAGCGTGAACGTCGCGCCGGGGCCCGCGTAGCGGATCGCGTTTTCGGCGAGGTTCTGCGCGACGACCCGGATCATCCGCGGCCGGATCGCGAGCTCGAGCGACGGGTCGCCCTCGACGACGAGCGCGACCCCGGCGCGGCTCGCGCGCTCCTCGAGCTCCGCCACCACGGTCTCGAGCTCCTGCCGCACGGGAACGGCGCCCAGCGCCACCACGCGCGTCCCCGACTCGAGCTCGCTGAGGAAGAGCACCTCGTCGATCAGCTCCCGGATCTGCTCGACCTCGGCCCGCGCCCTGTCGACGAGCTCGAGCACGTCCTCGCCCGGGAGCGTCGCGGTGTCGAGCAGGGAGAGGAGGCGCGCGAGCGGCGTTCGGAGCTCGTGCGAGACGGCGGCCGTGAAGCCGGTGCGAAGCTCCTCGTACGCGGCGAGGTCGCCGCCGCTCGTCAGGTAGACGAGGCGCTCGCGCCTCCCGTTCATGTCGTACGGGACGATGAGGGGCACGACTCCGGCCTCGCCGGAGAGGAGACCTTCCGGCAGCTGCTTCCCCTCGACGAGGCCCGCGACCGACTGGCGTGCGCGCCTGCTGGCGGCAACGACGCGGTCGTCGGCGTCGAGCACGACCACCGACTCGCGGCTCTCCTCGAGGAGCACCCGGCCCCGGGCGGCGTCGGCGTCCATGCTCACGGCGTTCTAACAGACGCCTCGAGCGCGGCCTGCACCGGGCTCGCAGGCACCCGCACCCTGACGCCGAGCAGATGAAGACGGGCTCCTGCGCGTTTCACCACCCGGATACCATTCCTTCACCAGCCGTCGCCCCCGCGGACAACCGCGTGTCCCCACCATACGAGAGACCGCATGACGAGAGTCCTGATCATCGAGGACGACGACGTGATCGCGCAGGGGATGGCGCGCCATCTCCATGCCGCCGGCTTCGACGCCGTCGGCGTGGCAAACGGGGAGACCGGCCTCGCGCGGCTGCGGTACGAGCGGCCGGACGTCTGCGTCCTCGACCTGATGCTCCCGGGTGTCGACGGCTGGAAGGTGATCGAACAGGCGCGCGGCGAGGGAATCGGCACACCGATCGTCGTCGTCTCCGCGCGCGGAACGGAGCACGACCGCGTGCACGCCCTGGAGATCGGGGCCGACGACTACCTCGTCAAGCCGTTCTCGATGAAGGAGCTCGTCGCCCGGGTCGCCGCAGCGGCGCGGCGCGGCACCCGGGCGCAAGATCCCCGGCGCGGCGAGGAGATCGTGATCGAGGAGCTCCGGCTGGACCCGAGGAACGTCCAGGCGTACGTCGACGGGAAGAGCGCGGACCTGACACCGACCGAGTTCCGCCTCGTCTACGCCCTCGCTCTCGAGGCTGGCCGCGTGCTCACACGGGACGAGCTGCTGCAACGCGTGTGGGGCCGCCGCGCGTCGCACCGCGACCGCACCGTCGACGTCTTCGTCCGCAAGCTGCGCGAGAAGATCGACGCCCACGCACCGCGTCACACGTTTCTCCAGACGCGTTACGGCGTCGGCTACAAGCTGGAAGCGGAAGCGAAGTAGGGGACTGGCCCCGCAGGGCTTGTCCCCCGTGACGCGACGCGTCGCCGGAACAGCCAGGTACCATTAGCCTCACGAATGATTCGTGAGGCTACTGGTTCTCCGCTCGACATCGCCGTCGCGCTCCGCCCGGTGATCCTCCGCCTCGCGCGAAACCTGCGCCGGGACACCGAGAGCTTCGGGGTCACCGCGCACCAGGCGACGCTGCTCGCGCAGGTCTCTTCGCGTCCGGGCCTGTCGCTCCGCGAGCTCGCGGACACCGAAGGCATCTCTCCGCCGTCGCTCTCCGGTCACGTCGACCGCCTGGAGGCTGCCGGTCTCCTGCAGCGTGTGCGCTCGACGAAGGACCGGCGCCGCGTGGGCCTCGAGCTCACACCCGACGGCCGCGCAATCCTGAGGCGCATCCGCGCGCGCCGCACCACCTGGCTGGCCGACCGGCTCGACCGTCTCTCCGCGGAGGACCGTGAGCTGGTCGAGCGAGCGTTGCCGGCCCTCGACGCGCTCCTGGAACCGCGCCCGTGAGGCTGCTCTCGATCGCCCTCAAGCGACGGACGTTCCGCTCGCTGGGCCGCCACCGCAACTACCGGCTCTTCTTCACCGGCCAGATCGTCTCGGTCGCGGGAACGTGGATGCAGAACATCGCACTCGCCTGGCTCGTGATCGAGCTTTCGGGCTCGCCGCTCGCCGTCGGCGCGCTCGCCTTCTGCCGGTTCGTCCCGTTCCTCGTCCTCGGCCTCGTTGCCGGGGTCGTCGTCGACCGCTTCGACACGCGACGACTACTCGTCGCGACCCAGGGGGCCGCGATGGTCGTGTCGATCGCGCTCGCAGCCGTCACGTTCGCGGGCGTCGCCACGCTTCCGGTGGTCTACGCACTCGCGGCGCTCGGTGGGCTCGTGCTCGTCTTCGACGCGCCCGGCCGCCAGACGCTGACCTTCCAGATGGTCGGCCACGACGAGTTGCAGAACGCCGTGGCGCTCAACTCCGGCCTTTTCAACGCCTCTCGCGTGATCGGCCCGGCGCTGGCGGGCCTCCTCATCGCCGTCACGGGCACCGGAGTCTGCTTCGTCGTCAACGCCGTGAGCTTCCTCTCCGTGCTCGTCGCGCTGCGGCTGATGCGGGAGGACGAGTTCTACGAGGTCGAGAAGCGCCCGGAGACGAAGGTCGTGGCCGGAATCCGCGAAGGCGTCGCCTGGGCCGTCCGCGCTCCGGTACCCCGCGTCGTGCTCGTGGTCGTGACGGTCGTCAGCACCGTCGGCTTCAACTTCCACGTCCTCGTGCCGCTGCTCGCGTCGCAGACGCTCCACGTCGGGGCGGGCACCTTCGGGATCCTCTCCGCGGCATTCGGCCTCGGTGCCCTCGTCGGCGCGCTGGCCACCGCAACCCTGCGCGAGGCGAGCCCGCGCGCGTTCGTCGGCGGCGCGATCGGCTTCAGCCTCGCGATGCTCGGGCTCGCGCTCGTGCACGGAGTGACGGCGGCGCTCGTCCTGCTGCTCGGTCTCGGCGTCTGCTTCTCGCTCTTCACCGCAAGCGCGAACGCCCTCGTCCAGCTCAGCTCACCGCCGCATCTCCGCGGGCGGGTGATGAGCCTCTACCTCTTCGCATTCGCCGGCCTCGCACCCGTGGGCGGCCTCGTGGCCGGCTGGCTCGCCCAGGAGGGCGGGACGCCGCTTGCCTTCGGCGTCGCGGGCGCCGCGGGACTTGTGGCGATCACCTGGGCGGCGCACGAGCTCTTCGGCGAGCGCCTCGGGCCGGCGCGGGCCGGAGCCTAGGTGCGCTGCGATACCGTGTCAGGCGGCATCGCACGGACGTGACCCCGCCGCCGCCGCGGCATCCCGGACGTGCGATGCCGCTGGTTGCTCGGAGCTACGTCGATTCGGCGTCGACCAGCTTCGCGAACACGACCAGGCGATACCGGGCGCTGTGAGGCGGGTGGCACGCCGTGAGCACGAGGCGCTGCACGGTGGGACGCATCCGGATCGGCCACACGTTGGTCGGCTCGACCACCCGCATCGCCGAGACCCGGTAGACGAACCGCTGCGAACGGCGCGTGAGGACGATCCGCTGACCGTGCTTCAGCTCGTTGATCCGCAGGAACGGTCGCGTGTGCGTGACCCGGTGCCCCGCGATCGCGACCGCGCGTCGCCTTCCGGGTAGCCCGGATCCCGGGTAGTGGCCGGGGCCCCGATCGAGCACGCGCTGCGACACGCCCTCCCGGACGAGCGCATTGAGCCCGATCGCGGGAATGGAGATCGTCGCGAACGGCGCCCCCGCCGCCGGTGGGGCGGCGGGGGCAGTCAGCGCGAGCGCCGTGGCCGTGATCGCGGCTGCGATCACGGGGTGTACGCCAGCCTGGGCGGTTCGTTCGCGAGCGCACCGGCGACGGCCTTCTTGGGCGTGGCCGGGGAGGGCTTGGCAGCCGGCTTCTTCACCGCCGGCTTCTCGGCGACGGGCTTCGTCGTCGGCGGCGTGAACGGAGCTGCCGGCGTCGACGGTGTCGTCGGTGTTGCCGGTGTGGTCGTCGGCGCCGATTCCGTAGTCGTCGTGAGCGTCGTCTCCGTCACGGGAGCCGGCGGCCTCTTGCAGTCGTCGTTCGGGTCGTATGCATCCTCGCCGGATGTCGGCGGCTTGCCGTCCGGGCAGAGGCGCGGCGGGGGAACGGCGCACTTGCCGTCCTCCAGCACCATCCCGTCCGGAACCTCCGATTGCACACCCTCGAGGTTCGGACACAGATCCGTCGGCGGCGACGTCGGGACACAGCGACCGTTCTCGTTGCGCGTGTATCCCTCCGGAACCTCAGACTGCACACCCTCGAGGTTCAGACAGAGATCCGTCTGCGGCGGACTGCACGGGCCCAGGGTGTCCTGCTCGTGACCCGCCTTTGTGGTCCCGTTCTCGTTGAAGTGACCAGACTCCCCGTTCTTTCCATACACCGCGTTGTACGGCAGGGTGAGCGTGATGTAGTTCGCCGGGTCGGAGACGAGACCGGCGACGTGGCAGATCGTGATCTTGTCGTCCGTGCCAACCTCGCGCGCGTTACCGGCGAACCCGCTTGCCGCCAACCCGGCCGCAAGCCCAACGACTCCAAGCGCACCTGCCGCGAATACGGCGAGCAAGCGTTTCATTGGGCGCCCCCTCCTTCTGCGGCCGCCCTCGGAGCCGGCGCCACCCGGAAGCGACCGCATGTCGAATCACCCTCATGGTCGCGACGTCGCAGACGGGTCGCATGCGTTGATTCCCCCGAACCGGGTACGCGCTAAGTACTGATCCTGCCGCTCGGCGAGGGCCCGCCGTACCCCGAGCGGGGGACGTCGGTGGGATCGTTACGCTGCGCAACGACTTGAACGAGCCTCGCCAGCACTACGGCCTCACCCTCGGCATCCTCACGCTTGCCGCGGCCGCCTATGCACTCCAGCAGACCATGGTCGTGCCGGCACTGCCCGCGCTCCAACGCGAGCTCGACGCGTCGACGACCTGGGTCACCTGGGTTCTCACGGGCTTCCTGCTGTCCGCTGCGGTCTTGACGCCGATCCTCGGGAAGCTCGGCGACCGGTTCGGGAAGGAACGCCTCCTCGTCGTGTCGCTCGCGATCTTCCTCGTCGGCTGTATCGGTTGCGCGGCCGCCCCCGACATCTGGACGCTCATCGCGTTCCGCGTCGTCTCGGGAGCGGCGGGCGCCGTGTTCCCGCTCAGCTTCGGGATCATCCGCGACGAGTTTCCGCCCGACCGCATGAAGGTCGGGATCGGCCTCCTCTCCGCCGTGTTCGGGATCGGAGGCGGGTTCGGGCTCGTCCTCTCGGGCCTCATCATCGACAACGCGAGCTGGCGCTGGCTCTTCGTCGTCGGGGCGATCGGCGTGGCGATCGCGCTCGTGCTGGTGCACCGATTCGTTCCCGAGTCGCCCGTTCGGTCGACGTCGCGCATCGACATCCCGGGCGCCGTCCTCATGTCCGTCGCGCTCGTCTCGTTGCTGCTCGGCCTGTCGCAAGGTGGCAGCTGGGGCTGGACGTCGCCGGCGGTGCTCGGTCTGTTCGCCCTCGCCGCTCTCAGTGCGGTGGCGTGGATCGTGCTCGAGCTCCATGTCGACGAGCCGCTGATCGACATCCGCGTGCTCGCGGATCGTCCGGTGCTGCTCACCAACACCACGGCGTTGATCTCGGGCTTCGCGATGTTCGGCTCGTTCGTGCTCGTGCCCCGCTTCGTCGAGGCGCCCGGCGGCCTGCCGCCGGAGATCGCGGACCGGCTCGGCTACGGGTTCGCCGCGACCGCGACGACGACCGGCCTCTACCTCCTGCCCGGGTCGCTCCTGATGCTCTTCGCCGGACCTGCCGCGGGGCTCCTCGGACGCCGATTCGGTTCGAAGTGGCCGCTCGCGCTCGGGATGGCGCTCGTGGCGCTGTCGGCCACGGGTCTTGCCGTCTTGCACGACGAGCCATGGCAGATCGTCGTGTCGATGTCGGGGTTGAGCGTCGGCGTCGGCTTCGCGTTCGCCGCGATGGCGGCGCTGATCACCGAGGCGGTCGAGCCGACCGAGACGGGGATCGCGACCGGGATCAACACGGTGATGCGGACGATCGGAGCGGTCGTGGGGGCGCAGGTCGGCGCGGCGATCCTCACGGCCACGACCATCGAGGGGACGGGAGTGCCGACCGAGGGCGCCTACGTGACGGCCTTCGCGCTGGCGGCCGTCGCCGGCGGGTTCGCAGCCGTGATCGCGGTCTTCGTCACGCCGCCGCGTCGCCGGCGGGCCCGCTCTCGGATCGCCGTCGAGGCCGGAAGCGCGTGACCGGCTCGGACGCGAAGCTCGTGGCCGGCGCGGTCGAAGGTCTCGTCGCGACGCTCGTCAGCCAGCGCCGCGCGGCGAGCGACCCCGAGCCGGGCGAGCTCTCGACCTTTCAAGCGGTCGCGCTCGCGACCGTCGTCGACCGGGGCAGCATGCGGCTCGGGTCGCTCGCGGAGACTCTCGGGACGACCGACGCGACCGCGTCGAGAACGGTCGACGTGCTCGAGGGCCACGGGCTCGCGAGGCGCCGCCCCGACCCCGGGGACGGGCGCGGCGTGATCGTCGAGGCGTCGGCCGAGGGCAAGGCGGACGTGCGGCGGCGGCGCCGGCGTCTCGAGCGCCTCGCGGCGAGGGCGCTCGGTGACCTGTCGCACGACGAGGCGCGGCGACTGGCGGCCGCCCTGGCAGACCTCCAGGCTCTCCTCGGTCGCCGCTAGGAGGGCGTCAGCCGATCGACCAGGTGTCGGCGCCGTGGAGCAGCGCCGCGAGGTCGCCCTCGCCCCGCTGCTCGACCGCGGTCCGGACCTGGTCGTGGACGAGGTCCTCGTACACCGGCCGGCTCACCGAGCGGAAGACACCGAGCGGCACGCCGCCGGCGCCCTCCCAGGTCAGGCGCGCGAGCGCGAACGCGAGCCCGGGGTCGTCGCGAAGCGGATCGTGGCGGAGCAGGCCGCCCGCGGACGCGTCGACGATCTCGAGCGTGCCGTCGGAGCGCATCCGCACGCCCTTCTCGCCCCAGCGCACCTCCTCGCCCGCCCGGAGGTAGAGCCGGTTGTCCTTCTCGTCGCGAACGACGTCGAACGCGCCGTCGTTGTAGATGTTGCAGTTCTGGAGGATCTCGACGAACGCGGCGCCGCGGTGCTGGGCGGCCGCGCGGAGCACCTCGGCGGTCCCCTGCTTGTCGGTGTCGATCGCCCGCGCGACGAAGCTCGCCTCCGCGCCGATCGCGACCGACAGCGGGTTGAACGGCTGGTCGACCGACCCGAACGGCGTCGACTTCGTGACCTTGCCGAGCTCCGACGTGGGCGAGTACTGCCCCTTCGTCAACCCGTAGATCCGGTTGTTGAACAGGAGGATCGTGATGTCGACGTTGCGGCGCAGCGCGTGGATCAGGTGATTGCCGCCGATCGAGAGCGCGTCGCCGTCGCCCGTGACGACCCAGACGGAGAGGTCGGGCCGCGATGTCGCGAGCCCGGTTGCGATCGCCGGCGCGCGGCCATGGATCGAGTGCATGCCGTACGTCTGGACGTAGTACGGGAAGCGGGCCGCGCAGCCGATCCCGGAGATGAACACGAGGTTCTCGCGCGGCACGCCGAGCTCGGGCAGGAACGACTGGACGCCGGCCAGGATCGCGTAGTCGCCGCAACCCGGGCACCAGCGCACCTCCTGGTCGGACTTGAAGTCCTTCGCGGTCAGCTGCACGAGGCCGTTGCCGGTCATCGCCCGTTCCTCCTGTGGGTCGTGTCCGACTGAAGTCGGACACGGTGTCCGAGCCCGCTCACGAGGCCACCATCGTCGTGATCGCATCCTCGAGCTCGCGGGCGCCGAGTGGGCGGCCACGCACCTTCGTGTACGAGACGACGTCGACGAGGAACTCCGCGCGAAGCAACATCGCGAGCTGGCCGAGGTTCATCTCGGGGACGAGCACCTTGGGGTAGCTCCGCAGGACGTCGCCGGTGTTCCGTGGGAGCGGGTTCAGGTGACCCAGGTGGGCGCGCGCGACGCGATGTCCTTCCTTCCGCGCGCGCCGGACGCCGGCCACGATCGGGCCGTACGTCGATCCCCAGCCCAGCACGAGCAACTCGGCATCCCCGTCCGGGTCGTCGACCTCGAGCTCGGGGATGTCCGCGGCGATCCCGGCGACCTTCTGTGCGCGGAGGCGAACCATCTGGTCGTGGTTGTCCGGGTCGTACGAGATGGCTCCGGTCACGTCCGCCTTCTCGAGGCCGCCGATCCGGTGCTCGAGGCCCTTCGTGCCGGGGACCGCCCACGGCCGCGCGAGCGTGGTCGGGTCGCGGCGGTAGGGCTCGAACGGCTCGCCGTTCGCCTCGGCGAAGCTCGTGGAGATGTCGGGAAGGTCGGCGACGTCCGGGATGAGCCACGGCTCGGAGCCGTTGGCGAGGTACGCGTCGGAGAGGAGGTACACGGGCGTCCGATACTTGAGCGCGATTCGCGCGGCCTCGATCGCGGCGTCGAAGCACTGCGAGGGCGTCGATGCCGCGACGACGGGCACCGGGCTCTCGCCGTTCCGTCCGAACAGCACCATCAGCAGATCGGCCTGCTCGGGCTTCGTCGGCATGCCCGTCGACGGGCCTGCCCGCTGGATGTCGAGGATCAGAAGCGGCAGCTCGAGCGCGATCGCGAGGCCGACGGTCTCCGCCTTGAGGACGACTCCCGGGCCGGCCGATGCCGTAACTCCCAGCGCCCCGCCGAACGACGCGCCGACCGCGGCGCCCACGGCGGCGATCTCGTCCTCCGCCTGGAAGGTCACGACGCCGAATTCCTTCCGCCCGGCGAGCTCCTCGAGAATCGACGACGCGGGCGTGATCGGGTACGCCCCGAGGAAGAGCGGGAGGCCGGAGAGCTTCGAGGCGGCGATCAGGCCGTACGAGAGCGCGGTGTTTCCGGTGATCTGGCGGTACGTCCCCGGGGTCAGGGGAGCCGGGGCGACCTCGTACGACACGGCGAAGTCCTCCGACGTCTCGCCGTAGTTCCAGCCCGCGCGGAAGGCGCGCGTATTCGCCTCGACGATCTCCGGGCGCTTCGCGAACTTCGACGCGATGAAGCCGATCGTCCCCTCGGTCGGGCGGTGGTAGAGCCACGACATCAGCCCGAGCGCGAAGAAGTTCTTCGAGCGCTCCGCCTCGCGCGGCGTGACCCCCTCGATTCCCTTGAGGGCGCCGACCGTCATCGAGGTCAGCGCGACCTCGTGGAGGTGGTAGTCGGCGAGCGAGCCGTCCGCGAGCGGGTTCTCCGCGTACCCGGCCTTCTGCAGCGTCCGGTCGTTGAACGCGTCGGTGTTGACGATGATCGTCCCGCCCTTTGGCACGTCGCGCAGGTTCGTCTTCAGCGCGGCCGGGTTCATCGCGACGAGGACGTCGGGCCTGTCGCCGGCGGTCAGGATGTCGTGGTCGGCGAAGTGAACCTGGAAGCCCGAGACGCCCGGGAGCGACCCTGCGGGCGCCCTGATCTCGGCCGGGAAGTCAGGGAACGTGGCGAGGTCGTTGCCGAGCGCGGCCGTCTCGCTGGTGAACCGGTCGCCGGTGAGCTGCATTCCGTCGCCCGAGTCACCCGCGAAGCGGATGATCACGCCGTCGAGGTGCTCGACCTTCTTGGTGCTCACTGCGTGCAGCGTAGCGCGAGGGGTCGCGGCGGGACGCAGTGCAGCCTCAGAGACCGATTTCTGTCAAGGGGAAAGCGTGCCGGCTTTGTGTCGATCGATCCACATCGTGACGAGCCGCATCGCTCCGGGCGATACGTCCCGACCTCGGCGCGTGATCGTCCGCTTCGTGCGGGTCCCGAAACGACGTCTTGACTGCCGCCGGTCTCTGAGGCCGAACGGTCGTCCCCCGCGACCTCCGCGACGAGTGCCCCGTCAGACCGAGCGTCGGACGCGCCGGATGCCCCACGCCGCGCCCGAGGCGAACAGGACGTCGGGGTCGACGTCACCGTCCCAGCCGAGGAAGTGCCTCTCGGGGTCGTCAGGCGTGCAGCCCTCGATCGCGACGCGGGTCGTCGGCTCCGCGACCGCATCGCCCGACGCGAGCTCTTCGCGCCGGCGCTCCGCCTCCTCGGCGGCGGGGCCTTCTGCGTAGCCCTTCGCCACGCTCCCAGTCTAGATGGGCCCTCAGCCGAGGACGGCGCGGCGGAATGCGTTGAAGCTCGACTTGCGCCTGCCCTCGAACGTCGTCAGGCCCGACTGCCAGCCGCCCAGGCGCTCTTCGTCGCGGAGCAGGAACCAGAGGAAGACGTCGATGCGGGGGTTCGCGCGGACGACCGAGACGGCCTGCGTCAGATACTTCGCCTGCTTCGAGTACGTGACGCCGTAGAACCTGTCGGGAGGATTCGTCTGGTAGCCGTACTCGGTCACCCAGATCCGCATGCGCTTACCGTAGAGCCGGTCGATCTCCTTGATCAGGACGTCGATGTTGCCGAGCGTCACGGCCGTCGGCGGCCGCCCTCGCTTCCCGGGCGGCGGCGGTGTCGACGGGGTCTCGGCCGGCGAGCCGTAGTACGGGTGGTGCGCGTACGCGTCGAAGCCCTTTGCCCCGCCGAGCTTCATCGCACGGAGGAAGGGAAGCGGCGAGACGGAGGGGCGACTCGAGTTCGGGTTGTTGTTGCCGCGCGGGCCGGTCGCTCCGCATGCGACCGTCGAGGAGCGCTGGATGGACTTGACGCCCTGGACGACGGCGTTGCACATCTTCGCGTAGTCGCGTCCCGACTGGATCGCCCAGGTCTTCCCTGTGCGCCGATACTGCGGCTTGAGGAACACCGGGTTGTTCGGCTCGTTCCACGCCATCCAGAGGCTGACGCGGGGCAGCGTGATCCCGTCGGCGTTGACGAACGTCCCGCTGTAGCGCTTCTGAGCGGCTGCTGCGAAGAGCCGCAGGTCGCGCGCGTTCGTGGGCGCGACGTTCCAGCCCTTCGCGGCGTTCGCCCACGGCGGTGTCCCGATGATCGAGAAGATCGGCTGGATGTTGTTGACGATCGAGAACCTGACCGTGCGGTCGTACGTGTCCCAGTTGTAGGCGGGATCCTTCGGGTCCCCCGGCCGCTTCGGCTTTCGCGTGGCGACGCTGATCCCCGGCCCGGACCACCAGAGGTTGACCCGGAGAAGCTGCGTCCCGGTCTTCGCAAGCTGCGGGAAGACGAGGTCCGGCTCGCCGTAGAGGACGACGCCGTCGTCGAAGATCCCGACCTTGAGCGACGGCGACGCCGATGCGCTGGGCGCGAGGACGACCGCCAGGGCGACGAGAGTCGCGGCGAGCGCCGCAGCCGCCCTAGGCACGCGCCGGGTCCCTCCCGAGCGACGCCAGCGTGCGACGAAGGCCCTCGTCGAGCGCGATCTCGGGCCCCCAGCCGAGAAGCTGCTGCGCGCGCGTGATGTCGGGCTGCCGCACCTGCGGGTCGTCGACCGGCAGGGCCTCGAACACGATCTGGCTCGTCGATCCGGTGGCCGCGAGGACGGCCTCCGCCAGCTGAAGGATGGTGTACTCGCCGGGGTTGCCGATGTTGACCGGCAGGTGCTCGCCGGACTCGGCGAGCAGGATGAGGCCCCGGATCAGGTCGTCGACGTAACAGAAGCTCCGCGTCTGCGAGCCGTCGCCGTAGACCGTTAGCGGCTTCTCGGCGAGCGCCTGGCTCAAGAAGTTCGGGATCGCGCGACCGTCGTTCGGCCTCATCCGGGGGCCGTAGGTATTGAAGATCCGGACGATCGCGGTGTCGACCCCCTGCTGGCGGTGGTAGGCCATCGTCAGCGCCTCGGCGTAGCGCTTCGCCTCGTCGTAGACCCCGCGCGGCCCGATCGGGTTGACGTTCCCCCAGTAGGTCTCCTGCTGCGGATGCAACTCGGGGTCGCCGTACACCTCGCTCGTCGACGCGAGGAGGAAGCGCGCCCGCTTCCACTTGGCGACGCCGAGCGCGTGATGCGTGCCGTACGAGCCGGTCTTGAGCGAATGGAGCGGCAGCCGCATGTAGTCGATCGGGCTCGCGAGGGCGGCGAGGTGGTAGACGAAGTCGAGCGGCTCCTCGATCGAGATCGGCTCGCTCACGTCGTGGTGGACGAAGCTGAACTCGTCGCCTCGAAGATGCGCAATGTTCGCAAGCGATCCGGTCTCGAGGTTGTCGAGACAGACGACGCGGTGCCCCTTGCCGAGAAGCGCCTCGCAGAGGTGAGAGCCGAGGAAGCCGGCGCCACCGGTGACGAGCGAGGTCGGCATCGCGCGCGATGCTACCCGGCGCCCGGAATTTGGGACACCCTTGCTAACGAAGTCCGAACCGGCACGCCGTCGCGGTCGTGGATCGAATCGGCGCCGCCGCCTCGGCATGTGTGTGGACGAGACCGTCGCGGCGCGCCAGACGCTGCGACGGCCACCGACGCGGCTCGCTTGCTCCGGTCTCCCGAGCTCGACGATAGACGGCGTGTCCGCTCGCGTCCGCCGTGTGGGTTAGGGCGGGCCGCCGCGCGGGAAGACCCGGCAACGGCCCATCAGCCAAGCGAACGAGAGAGGAGCGACGAGTGAAGCCCGAGCTGAAGCAGCTCTACGAGATGGTCGAGGAGATCGAGGTGGCGATGATGACGACGCGACGGCCGGACGGCCATCTCGAGTCACGGCCGATGGCGACTCAGAAGCGCGCCTCCGGCGCCGATCTCTGGTTCGTCGCGGCCGAGGGCTCCGGGAAGACGCGTGACATCGCCGCCGACCCGCACGTCAACCTCGCCTACTACAAGGACCGGACACGCGAGTGGGTCTCGGTCTCCGGTATCGCGACCCTCTCCCGCGATCGCGGGACGATCCACGAGCTCTACGCGCGCGACTGGAGCATGTGGTTTGCCGACGAGGGCGACCCCCGCCACGGCACGCCGGACGACCCGCGGCTCGTCCTGATCGGCGTCGACGTGCACGCGGCGTCGTTCCTCGAGCTCGACCGCCCGCAGCCGGTCGTCCTGTTCGAGGTCGTGAAGGGCTGGGTGACGGGCGACACCCCCGACGTCGGCGAGGTCCAGCGCGTCGAGAACTGAGTCGAGCCGCCCTAGACAGTGATCACGATCTTCCCGCGGGCGTGCCCTTCGCCGAGATGGGCGAGAGCCTCGCGTGCCTCGCTGAGCGAATAGATGCGCTCGACGACCGGCCGCACCTTCCCCGCCTCGATCAGGTCGCACAGGAGTGAGAGGTGCTCCGTCGTGACCTTCGCCACGAAGAAGGTCGTCGTCTGGCTGCGCAGCCGCGACTTCAGCATCGTCCCGGCGATGTGCGGAAGCGGTCCGAGCCCGCGATACGACATCTTGCCTCCGACGACGACGAACCTCGCGTCCGGCGTCAGCACCCGTCTGCACGCAAGGAACGAGCGGCTCCCGGCGATGTCGACCATGAGACCGTGGCGGATTCCGAGTCTTGTGAAGTCGTCCTTCGTGTAGTCGACGACGCGGTCCGCGCCGAGGGCCCGCGCCTGGTCGACGTTTCTCGTGCTGCAGACGGCGGTCACGTCGGCTCCGAACGCCTTCGCAAGCTGGACGGCGAACGTGCCGACGCCCCCGGACGCGCCGTTGATCAGCACATTCTCGCCGGATTGGAGCTTCCCATGGTCGCGGAGCGCCTGGAGCGCCGTCAGCCCCGCGATCGGCACGATCGCGGCCTCCTCGAAGGAGAGGTTCGCGGGCTTCGGGGCCAGACGGGTCGCATGCGCCACCGCGTACTCGGCCCACGCGCCGACGCCTGAGCCGAAGACCTCGTCGCCCGGAGCGAGACCCTCGACGTCCCGGCCGACCGCCTCGACGACACCGGCGAGATCGGCTCCGACGCGCGGATCCTTCGGCGTCCGCCAGCCCGCCCCGACCCGCGCGAAGTACGGCCCCGTCACGCCGTACCACTCGACCGGGTTGACCGACGACGCGCGCACGCGAACGAGAACCTGATCGTCCTCGGGCACGGGAACGGCGACCTCTCGGAGATCGAGGACACCCGGCTCCGGCCGGCCGTAGCGCGCATGGACGATCGCCTGCATCGTCGTCCGTCCTCGATCGCTGTCGGTCATCGTCTCGTCGTCGATCGCCGTCGCCGACATCTCCGCTCCTTCCTACATACACTGTACGCTTATGGTGTAAGTATGGACGTACGCCGTAAGCCTGTCAAGTCGTCATGAGTCGAGCTCCGCAACGAGCGCCGCTGACGCGAGACCGCATCGTGCGCGCGGCGGTCGCACTCGCAGACGACAACGGCATCGAGGCCGTCAGCATGCGGAGGCTCGCGAAGGACCTCGGTGTCGAGGCCATGTCGCTCTACAACCACGTGGAGAACAAGGGCGACCTCGTCGACGCGATGGTCGACGACGTCGTGCGCGAGATCGACCTTCCCTCCGACCAGGACTGGGAGACCGCGATCCGGCGCTGCGCGATCTCGGCGTACGACACGTTCCTGCGCCACCCGTGGGCGTGCAGCCTCGTCCTGTCGCCGGGAAGCCTCCGCCTGGAGGAGAACCCGCGGCTCCGCTACATGGAGTGGCTCCTCGGCCGGCTCGAGGACGCCGGCTTCTCAGCCGAGCTCACGTACCGCGGATACCACGCGCTCGACAGCCACATCCTCGGCTTCACGATGTGGCACCTCGGCCACTCCGTCGGCGGAGACGACATCACCGGCGGCCTGAGCGCCGAGGACTTCATCGCCGGGCTCGTCCCGAGACTGCGCAGCGCCGGCTACCCCCACCTCGCCGAGCACGCCGAGCAGCACGTCTCCGCGGAGTGGCGGGAGAACCTGCGCGAGTTCGAGTTCGGCCTCGACCTGATCCTCGACGG
>NZ_DATMBZ010000115.1:0-27441 GCF_035558935.1 Gaiella sp.
CCGCGGCCTCGGCGATCTCCTCCGTCGACGTGCCGTGAAGGCCGCCGCGCGCAAATGCCCGGAGTGCGGCGGCGAGAACGGTCTCCCGACGCTCGCCTGCTGTTTGCCTGGTGGCCGCGCTCATATGTAAGTGATAACTCACATATGAGAGGCTCGTCAAGTGCTGTCAGGTGTCGGACTGAAGCCCGACACGAACCACACGGCGGGCATCGAGCCCGCCATGTGGTTGGCTATCGCGGATGGACGTCCACCGACCGCGAACCCTCGACGAGGCGCTTCGGCTCCGTGCCGAGCACCCCGACGCGCGGCCGATCCAGGGTGGGACCGACCTCATGGTCGAGCTCAACTTCGGCCACTCGCGGCCGCCGGCGCTCCTCGACCTGAGCGAGGTGGCGGAGCTCCGCGGGTGGTCCGAAGATCACGGCTCGCTCAGGCTCGGCGCCGGATTGACCTACACCGAGGCGCTGGCGTCACCGCTCGCCGGGCGGCTGCCGGCGCTCGCGGAGGCGTCGCGCAGCGTCGGCTCGCCGCAGATCCGCAACCGCGGGACGCTCGGCGGCAATCTCGGCACCGCGTCCCCGGCGGGTGACGCGCTGCCGCCCCTCCTTGCCGAGCGCGCCGACGTCGAGCTGGCGAGCGTCCGCGGGAACCGCGTGCTGCCGCTCGAGGAGTTCCTGCTCGGCGTGAAGCGCACCGCGCTCGCGCCGGACGAGCTCGTGGCCGCCGTGCGCGTGAGGCCGAGCGGCGGCGCCCAGACGTTCATGAAGGTCGGCCCGCGGAACGCGATGGTGATCGCGATCTGCTCGCTCGCCGTCGTCGTGGATCCCGAGCTCGGAGAGGTGCGCGCGGCCTTCGGCTCGGCCGCCGTGACCGCGCAGCGCGTGACCGTCTCCCTCCCGGACGCGGCCTCACTCCCAGACAGGATCGCCGAGGCGGCGGCGCCGATCGACGACGTCCGCGCCACCGCCGCCTACCGGCGCCACGCGCTCGGCGTGCTGGCGGGGCGGGCGCTCACGAGGTGCCTCAGGTCGTGAGGATCTCTCTGACGGTGAACGGCGAGCCGCTCGAGGCCGACCTCTGGGGCGGCGAGAGCCTCCTCATGGTGCTCCGAGACACGCTCGAGCTCCCCGGCTCGAAGAACGCGTGCGAGCAGGGCGAGTGCGGCTCGTGCTCGGTGCTGCTCGACGGCGCGCTCGTCTGCTCCTGTCTCGTGCTCGGCGCCCAGGCGGAGGGCCACGAGGTCGTGACGATCGAGGGGCTCGCGGGGGACGAGGACCTGCATCCGGTGCAGCAGGCGTTCGTCGACGCCGGCGCCGTCCAGTGCGGCTTCTGCACGCCGGGCCTCGTCGTCGCGGTCGCCGATCTCCTCGAGCGCTCCCCACATCCTGGTGAGGACGAGATCCGCGAGGCGCTCTCGGGCAACCTCTGCCGCTGCACGGGCTACGCGAAGATCTTCGACGCCGTCCGGCTCGCCGCGGAGCGCGCGTGAGCGCGGTCGCTGCCCCCAAGCGGCTCGCCGTCGGAAGGATCGGCGAGCGCGTGCTGCGCGACGACGCCGTCCCGAAGGTCACGGGGGAGTTCGAGTACGCGAGCGACCTCTCGGCTCCCGGGATGCTCTGGGGCGACACCCTGCGTAGCCCGCACGCGCACGCCTGCATCACCGGTATCGACCTCGGCGCTGCGCTACGCGTCCCGGGTGTCCATGCAGTGCTCACCCACGCCGACGTCCCGGGGGCGAAACTCTACGGGCTCGAGTTCGCCGACCAGCCCGTGCTCGCGATCGACCGCGTGCGCTACGTGGGCGAGCCCGTGGTCGTCGTCGCGGCAGAGCATCCGGAGCAGGCACGCGAGGCGCTCGCTGCCGTCGCCGTCGAGTACGAGGCGCTCGAGCCCGTCGTCGACATGGAGCGGGCGCTCGAGCAGGAGCCACTTCACCCCGACCGGCCGACGATGGGCCACGGTTACCGCGACGACCCCCGGCCGAACGTCGTCCGCCACATGGTGATCCGGCACGGCGATCCGGAGACCGACGGAGACGTCGTCGTGATCGGGGAGTACGAGCTCGGCATCCAGGACCAGGCGTTCCTCGGGCCTGAATCCGGCCTTGCGGTCCCCGACGGCGAGGGCGGCGTCGACGTGTACGTGGCGACCCAGTGGCTGCACGTCGATCGCGATCAGGTCGCGCCGTGCCTGGCGCTGCGGCCCGAGCAGGTGCGGATCCACCTCTCGGGCGTCGGCGGGGCGTTCGGGGGCCGGGAAGACCTGTCGATGCAGATCCACGGCTCGCTGCTCGCGCTGCACACCGGCCGTCCGGTGAAGATGGTCTACGACCGCGCCGAGTCCTTCACCGGCCACGTCCACCGCCACCCCGCGCGCATCCGCTGCGAGCACCGAGCGACGCGCGAGGGCCGGCTCACCTGCGTGCGGATGCAGATCCTGCTCGACGGCGGCGCGTATGCCTCGAGCTCGACCGCGGTCGCGTCGAACGCCGCCTCGTTCGCGCTCGGCCCGTACCGGGTCGACAACGCGCTGATCGAGTCGACGGCGGTCTACACGAACAACCCGCCCTGCGGAGCGATGCGCGGCTTCGGTGCGGTGCAGACCTGCTTCGCGGCCGAGGCCCAGATGGACCTCCTCGCCGGGGAACTCGGGATCGACCCCGTCGAGCTACGGCTGCTGAACGCGCTCGAGCCCGGCGACGTCCTGCCGACGGGGCAGCTCGTCACCGGTTCGCTCCCGACGCAGGAGGTGATCCGCCGCGCCGCCGCCATTCCTGTTCCGGCGGAGGAAGCCTTCCCCCGGGACCCGCTCCGGTTGCCGGGCGGCGCGGGCAACACGACCCGGGGCGAGGGCGTCCACCGCGGAGTCGGGTTCGCGCTCGGGTTCAAGAACATCTGCTACTCGGAAGGATTCGACGACTTCTGCAGTGCGCGGGTCGTCCTGCGCGAGGACGGCAGCGCGGTCGTCCACTCCGCGGCGGCCGAGGTCGGCCAGGGAGTCGTCGGCGTCATCCTCCAGGTCGCGAGGACCGAGCTCGGCACGGACGACGTGACTCTGGCGCCCCACACGACAGCCGCGGTCGGTTCCGCAGGATCCGCGTCCGCCTCGCGCATGACGTGGATGGCAGCGGGCGCCGTACGGGACGCATGCCGCGCCGCGCTCGAGGAGCGCGAGCGGCAGGGGAATGGCGAGGTGGACGTGGAGCGGGTCTACCGTCATCCGCGCACGACCCCGCTCGATCCCGAGACCGGCCAGGTCACCGGCGAGCGCGCCCACGTCGCGCTCGCGGTGGCGGCCATGCGGGTCGTCGTCGAGGTCGACGTGGAGCTCGGCCTGACGCGAGTCGTCTGGATCGGGACGGCGCAGGACGTCGGCACCGCGATGAACCCGCTCGCCGTCGAGGGGCAGATCGAGGGCGGCACGGCGCAGGGCCTCGGCCTGGCGCTGATGGAGGAGATCGTCACGCGCGACGGGCAGATCTTGAACGCGAGCTTCACCGACTACCTCATCCCGACCGCGCTCGACATGCCGCCGGTCGCCATCGAGCTGATCGAGGTCCCGGAGCCCGACGCGCCCTACGGCGTCAAGGGAGTCGGCGAGCCGCCGACCGTCGTCTCCACCGCCGCGATCGTCTCGGCGCTCCGCAACGCCACCGGCCGGCCGCTGAGGCGAGTCCCGGTCCGCCCGGACGACATCTGCCTCTAGCCCACCCAGAGCACACGGGCCCAGGGCGTGGCTTCAGCCTCGCCCGTCTTGTTGGCTAGGCGTACCGCGCGAGCGCCGCCGACACGCGATCGACCTCGTCCTCCGTCATCGTCCCGGCGAACGGGAGCGCGAGCGCACGCTCGAAGGCCGCGTCGGCGCCGGGGAAGGACCCACGGTCGCGATAGGCCGACAGGTGGTGGACCGCGTATGTGCCGATCTGCGTCTCGATGCCCTCGGCCCGCAGCCCCGCGAGTGCATCGTCGCGCCGGTCGAGGCCTACGACGTACGCCTGCCAGCCGTGCCGGTCGCCCTCGTCGACCGACGGCGTGCCGACGAGGTGGGCGAGCCGCTCCGTGTACCAGCCCGCGACGCGCTCCCGGGCCGCGAGGAGGCTCTCGAGCCGTTCGAGCTGGGGGATCCCGAGCGCGCAGAGCACGTCCGGCAGCCGGTAGTTGAAGCCGGGCGTCGAGATGTCCATCGGCTGACCGGACGCGATCCCGTGGTGGCGGAGGCGGCGGACGGCCCCGGCGAGCTCCGCCTCGTCGGTCGTGACCGCCCCGCCCTCGCCCGTCGTGACGATCTTGCGCGGGTGGAACGAGAGGCAGGCGAGGAGCCCGAGCGCCCCGCAGGGAGTCTCGCGGTAGCGCGCACCGAGCGCGCCCGCCGCATCCTCGACGAGGACGACGTCCTGCGACACGGCAGTCTGGAGCTCTTCCCACGCGACGGGACGTCCGAAGAGATGGACGGCGAGGACCGCGCGCGTACGGGCCGTCACGGCCTCGGCGACGAGCTCCGGCCGCACGAGGAAGGTCTCGGGGTCGACGTCGACGAGCACCGCGCGCGCGCCGCAGAGCTCGACGGCGTTCGCGGTGGCGGGGAACGTGTAGGCGGGGACGATCACCTCGTCACCCGGGCCGACCCGAAGGGCGAGGAGCGCGAGATGGATCGCCGCGGTCCCCGAGGAGACGGCGACCGCGTGGGCAGTGCCAACCGCGCTTGCGAGCGCGGACTCGAAGGCTGCGACCTGCGGGCCCATTGTCAGCTGCCCGCTCGCGAGAACGTCTGCGACCGCGGCGAGCTCCGCCTCGCCGACGTCTGGCCGTGCGAGCCGGATCGCCTTGCTCACGCCGCCGCGCCGAGCCGCGCGCGGTACCAGGCGATCGTCCGCTCGAGCCCCTCGTCGAGCTCCACGCTCGCCTCGAAGCCGAGCAGGGAGCGCGCCTTGTCGACGTTCGGGATCCGGAGCTCGACGTCCACGTAGTCGAGTGGCACGAAGCGGATCTCCCCCGGACAGCCGGTGAGGCGCTTGATGCGAGTCGCGAGGTCGTAGATCGTCACCGCCGAGCGCGCGTTGCCGATGTTGAAGCTCTCACCGATCGCGTTCGGATGCTCGAGCGCCAGAAGGAGGCCCTCGACCATGTCGTCGACGTAGCACCAGGCGCGGATCTGCGCGCCGTCCCCGTGGATCTCGAGATCGCGGCCGGCGAGTGCGGCCTCGATGAAGGCGCGGATGGCGCCGCCGCCGATCTGACCAGGCCCGTAGATGTTGAAGGGACGGAGGGAGACGGCGGGGAGATCGAGCTCCGCGTGGTACGCGTGCGCCATGTGCTCGCCTGCCAGCTTCGAGACGGCGTACGTCCAACGCGCCTCGCCCACCGATCCGATCGTGGTGACCTGCGCCTCCTGCACGTTGAACGCGTGCTGCCCGAACACCTCGCTCGTCGAGAACTCGACCAGCCGCTCGAGGGTCTCGCGTGTTGCGACGCCGGCCTCGAGAGCGTTGTACGTGCCGATCACGTTGACGCGCATCGTCCGGACGGGGCTCGCGAGGACGGTGTCGACGCCCGCGATCCCCGCTGCATGCACGAGATGCGTGCAGCCCTCCGCCAGCTCGACGAGCCCCGGCAGGTCGAGCACGTCACCTTCGACGAAGCGGAAGTTCGGATGGGCCGACAGCTCCGTGCCCGAGAGCGCGTCGCGGTGGAGGTTGTCGACCGCGACGACCTCGTTCGCGTCTACCAGCCGGCCGGCAAGCGTCGTGCCGATGAACCCGGCGCCGCCGGTGATCAGCACGCGCTTTCCCGTCAGTGACACGCGGGGATCGTAGTTGCGCTCTGAGAGGCCTGATGCCACGAGCTCACGCGTCCGGCGGCGTGAGCTCGCGCGTCTTGGGCACTTTCGGGGCCCGACCGCGCACCCGGTAGGGGTGAGCTCGTGGCGGCGATCACCTCCTGGACGGGCCACGCCGCCCCTCCGTCGTCGCCTCTGCGCGTACCCTTCCTGGATGCGCGTGGCGGTGGTCATCGGCGCGCTCGCCGTGCTCGTCCTGGCGTCGGCCGTCCCCGCGGCGACGGCCCCGGGGGCGGGGACGTCGCTCGTGATCACCTACGTCGAGGATTCTGCGCGGCCGGCGACCGCGATCCGCTGGACACTCCGTTGCGACCCGCCCCGCGGCACGCATCCGCGCCGTTCGCGTGTCTGCCGGGAGCTCGCGCGCGTCGGCTGGCGCGCGTTCAGCCCCGTGCCGCCCGGCACCGCATGCGCGGAGCTCTTCGGAGGGCCCCAGGTGGCGCTCGTCCGCGGCCGGGTCGGCGGCCATGCCGTCTGGGCCCGGCTGTCGCGGGCCGACGGTTGCCAGATCGAGCGGTGGAGCAAGGTGCCCTCGCTCTTGCCCGCCGGCGGGCCGACCTGAAGGCGCCGGCCTGCGAGCTCCGCACGGCCGTGAGCTCGGACGCGGCGGCTCCCACGGCGCCAAAGCCATCCGACGTGTCCGGAGGGGCCATGTCCGAAGGGGTCAATGGTCTCGGGCCACCGACCTCCTCCCCACGGCCTCGAGCCTAACGTGAGAAGGACGACGCGTGGGTGACAGGACCGTGCCGATTCTGTGCAAATCGCTCCACAGCCGCTCCTGTCGTCCCGGCATCCGCGGTGCGAACGCCCTCGTCGGCCCAGCGGGCGGCCCGCAACGGGACAGGCGCGTCTAGCATCGCGCCGTGTCGAGCATCCTCTTCGTCGGCGCCGGCCGTCACCAGCGGCGCGCGATCGTCCAGGCGCGCGAGCGACGGCTCCGGGTCGTGGCCGTCGACCGCAACGCAGATGCTCCAGGGCTCAGGTTGGCCGACATGCCCGAGGTCGTCGACTTCGCCGATGTCGGCGCCGTCGAGGAGGTCGCCCGGCGGCACGGGGTCGACGGCGCGCTGACGGTCTCGGCCGACCGGGCCGTCCCGGTCGTCGCGGCGGTGACGGAGCGCCTCGGATTGCCGTCCATCGGCACGGACGTCGCACACCGCATGACCCACAAGCTCGCGATGCGACGTACGCTCGCGGAGGAGGGCGTCCCGCAACCGGGGTACGCCGCCGTCCGCAACCTCGCAGAGGGTCGCGCGGCGATCGACTCGGTCGGGCTCCCCGCGGTGCTGAAGCCGGTCGACTCGGGCGGACAGCGCGGCGTCTTCCGCATCGAGACGCCGGGCGACCTCGAGTCGCATCTCCACTCGGCGCTCGCCGAGTCGCCCGGGCGGGAGGCGATCCTCGAGCGGTTCGTCGACGGAACGGAGATGAACGGGATCGTCGTCGCACGCGCGGGCGAGGCTCGGCTCGTGACGCTCTCCGACCGGCTCCGTCCCCCCGGAATCGGATTCGGCGTCGGCTGGATCCACCTCTACCCGGCCTCGATCCACTCCGACCAGCTCGCGCTCGCCGAGCGCACAGCCGAGCGGAGCGTGTCGGCGCTCGGGCTCCGCGACGGCATCGCCTTCCCGCAGCTGATCGCCTCGCCCGACGGGAGCGTGTCGGTCGTCGAGGTCGCGGCGCGGATCCCGGGAGGACAGATGGCGGATCTCGTCCGCCACGCGGTCGGCGTCGACCTCGTCGAGCTCGCCTTTCGCTTCGCGCTCGGCGAGGAGGTGCCCGACGAGCTCGCGCTACCGCGGTTCTCGCAGCCGCTCGCGATCCGTTTCCTCACCTCGTCGCCCGGGCCGCTCCCCACGGGCCGTGTCACCCGGATCGGCTCGCTGGAGCCTGTTCTCACCGCAGAGGGCGTGGTTCAGGCGGAGACGTACCTGGTCGAGGGCGAGACGATCCGTCCCGTCCGGCTCGACGGCGATCGTCGTGGGTACGTGATCGCGACCGCCGACACGTCGATCGAGGCCCTCGAGCGCGCCGAGGCGGCCACGCGGCTCCTCGAGGTCGAGGTCGAATGACCTGCGCGTTCGACCTCGACCACTACCGCGAACTGCTCGACGCGGCCCGCACGGGCGGCTACCGCTTCACCCACTTCGACCATCCGCCGACGACCGGAGACGTGCTCCTCCGCCACGACGTCGACCTCTCGCTCGACGCCGCGGTGCAGCTGGCCGAGCTGGAGATGAACCACGAAGCGACCGCCACGTACTTCCTGATGACGGAGTCCGTCTTCTACAACCTCGCCTCTCCGGAGGGCGTCCGCGCGATCGCGCGGCTGCGCGAGCTCGGACACCGCGTCGGCCTCCACGCCGTCCATCCGAACGCGACGCTCGACGAGCGCTTCGACGCCGTCGTCGCCTGGCACAACCCCGACCCCGACTACGTGAACGCACCGATCGCAGGCGCCGTGAACGTCATGCAGGCGGGCTTCTTCGACCCTGCCACGTACCGCTCCGACTCGAACCAGCGCTGGCGCTCCGGCTGCCCACACGAAGAACTGCGCGCGGGCGCCTTCCCGTGGCTCCAGCTGCTGACCCACCCGGAGATCTGGGTCTACCCGGGAGACTCGATGGGACGGACGATGCGCTCGATGCTCGACGCCGAGCGCGAGCGACGGCTCGGCCAGCTCGCCGAGGACAGAATCGACCTCGCGTGAGGCTCCGCCCTGTGACGGTTCTCGTCTCGGCCTCCGGGGCCCCCGGCACTGCCGCGCTGTTGCGCGGGCTGCGCGAGAACGGCGAACGCGAGTTGCGCCTTGTCGGCACCGACATGTCCGAGCGCTCGGTCGGCCGGCACCTCTGCGACGCCTTCCACCGCGTCCCGCCCGGCTCCGAGCCCGGCTTCGCAGACGCGGTGCTCGAGGTGGTCGAGCGCGAGGCCGTCGACGTCGTCCTTCCGCAGTCGTCCTTCGACCTGGAGGGCCTCGCCGCGCACCGCGAGCGCTTTCCCGTCCCCGTCCTCGTCTCCGGCCCGGACACGATCCACCGCTCGAACGACAAGGCGGAGAGCTACGCGCTCCTCCACCGGCTGGGCGTCCCGGCGCCGGAGTTTCGGCGCGTGAGCGGGGCCGCGGCGGTCGACGCCGCCGCCCGCGAGCTCGGCTACCCGGACCGGCCCGTCTGCTTCAAGCCGGTCTTCTCGTCCGGCTCGCGCGGCTTTCGGGTGCTCGACCCCACCGTCGACCGCGCGCACCAGCTGCTCCACGAGCGGCCCGGCTCGGTGGCGATGCGCCTCGAGGAGGCGGTCGAGCTCCTCCCCGACGAGGGCGGCCCGGACCTTCTCGTGATGGAGCTGGCGACCGGCGGCGAACGGACGATCGACGGCATCGCCGACGGTCGCCGCGTGGTGCTCGGGCACGCGAAGACCCGCGAGGCGATGCGTGCGGGTCTCGCGATGTACTTCGTCACGCTCGACGAGCCCGAGTTGATGGCGATCGCGGACCGCATCGTCGCCGAGCTCGCGATCGAGTGGTTCTTCAACATCCAGCTCGTCGGCGAACAGGTGATCGAGATCAACCCGCGGATCTCGACGATCGTCTACCAGGAGGACCTGAACCTTCCCTATCTCGGGGTCAAGCGCGCCCTCGGGGAGATCTCCGACGACGAGCTCGAGGCGCTGCGTGCGCGGGTGCGGCCGGGCCGCACGGCGCTCCGCTACTTCGATCAGCTCGAGTGGGACCAGTGAGCCCGACCGGGAGCCGCCCGCTCCGCGTCGTGCACTGCCCCGTCAACACCGCCGGTGTGCCATGGACGAACGTCCAGGCGCTCCGGCGGCGTGGCATCGACGCGTCGCTCGTGGTCTTCAACCGCTACACGCTGCACCCCGAGGCCGACCGGTCGCTCGAGCTCCACGGAGGGCTCGTCCGTCGTCAGCTCGCCCAGTGGAAGGTGCTCGCGGAGCTCCTGCCGCGCACCGATCTCTTCCACTTCACATTCGGGCTGACGCTCGTCCCACAGTCGCTCCAGTTCCCGATCCTGCGCGCCTTCCGGACACGATCGGTGATGCACTACCTCGGCTCCGACATCCGTGGGAAGACGCGCGAGGAGCTCGCGTACGGGAGGAAGGCGAACGCCGAGATCGTCGGCAGCCACGACGCGATCCGCTGGGTCCCGGACGCCTCGGTGATCCCGCCGGGCATCGACCTCTCGTCGATCACCCCGACGGCGCCGTCGTCCCGGCGGCGCCCCGTCGTCGTCCACGCACCTTCGTCGCGTCGCCGCAAGGGAACCGACCACGTCATCGAGGCATGCGCGGGGCTCGACGTCGACCTCCGCATCGTCGAAGGGCTCCGTCACGACGAGGCGCTTGCGCGCTACCGCGACGCGGACATCGTCGTCGACCAGCTCAACGCCGGCTGGTACGGCCTCTTCGCGATCGAGTGCATGGCGCTCGGCAAGCCGGTCATCACCTTTCTGCACGACGGGGCCGTGCGACGCACGGAGGAGGCGTACGGCGTCGACCTCCCGGTCGTGAACGCGTCGGCGGACACGCTGCACGAGCGTCTCGCCGAGCTGGTCGACGCGGGGCCATCCGGCCGCGCGGAGATCGGAGCGGCCTCGCGGGCGTACGTCGAGCGCGTCCACGACCTCGACAGCGTGACCGACCGGCTGCTCGACGTCTATTCCGCCGTGATGGAGACGGCCGGCACGGGTGCTCGCAGGGTGCTCGCCGCTCCCCGCCGCAGCGAGCCGTCGTCGGACCTGCCGCCGGCGTTGCCGCTCGGCGACACCGAGCTCGAGGGCGCGGTGCCTCCCGGCCCGGCTTTCGCCGACGGTGACGGCGCCTTCGCGTCGGGCCTCGGCCAGCAGCTCCGCCGCCTCGGGCGGCACTCGGCGATCTACGGCATCGGCGGCCTCGTCTCGCGAGTCATCGCCGTGCTCCTGCTGCCGCTCTACACGAGGTACCTGACGCCGTCCGATTACGGCCAGATCGAAACGCTGCTCGCGCTCACGACGGTGATGGGGCTGATCCTACGCGCGGGGATCACGAGCGCGTTCTTCCGGTTCTACTTCGACGTCGAGGACGACGACGGCCGGTTACGCGTCCTGCGGACGTCGTTCTGGTTCACGATGGGCGGCGGGACGCTCGGGCTCCTCCTCCTCCTGCTGTTCGCGAGCCCGATCGCGACGCTCCTCTTCGGGGACGCGGGCGCCGCAAACCTCGTCCGCGCCGCGGGCGTCGCGCTCTGGGCGACCGTCAACTACGAACAGATGACCTCGCTCTTCCGGGTCGAGGAACGCTCGGTCGCATTCGTGTGCGCCAGCCTCGCAAACGTCTTCCTCACGATCGCGATCACGCTCCTGCTCGTCGTCTCGCTCGAGAAGGGCGCCATCGGCGTGATCGTCGGAAACTTCAGCGGGACGCTCATCGTCTACCTCGCGCTGCTCGGGTACCGCCGCGAGCAGCTCGGCCTCCAGTTCGATCGCGGTCTTCTGCGCGAGATGAACCACTTCGGCATCCCGCTCGTCCCGACCGCGCTGTTTCTGTGGGTGACGAACTTCAGCGACCGCTTCTTTCTCGTGAAGCTCGCCGACGTCGCCGAGGCGGGCCTCTACTCCGTCGGCGTGCGCGTCGCCTCGGCGATGGTGCTGCTACTCACCGCCTTCCGCATGGCGTGGCCTGCCTTCGCCTACTCGATCAAGGACGAGCGGGAAGCGCGCCGCACCTACGCCTACGTCCTGACGTACCTCACGGTCGTGACCGCGTGGGTCGCACTCGCCCTCACGCTGCTGTCGCCGTGGCTCGTGGACCTGCTCGCCGCGCCGCGGTTCGCCGACTCCGCGAGCGTCGTCGGCCCCCTCGCGTTCGCCACCGTCTCGTACGCCTCGTACATCGTCATCGCGATCGGGGTCGGCCGGGCCCGCAGGACGCAGTTCAACTGGGTCGTCACGGGTGCGGCGGCCGTCGTCAACGTCGCGCTCAACCTGGCGCTCATCCCGCCCTACGGGATGATGGGCGCCGCCCTGGCGACCGTCGCGGCGTACACGACGATGGCGGTGGGCATGGCGTGGTGGTCGCAGCGGATCTATCCCGTGCCCTACCAGTGGCGTCGCGTCGTGACGGCCGCGCTGGCAGCCGTCGCGCTCGCGGCCATCGGCAAGGAGCTCGACGCGGGCCTGGCCGCGGTCGTCGTCCTCGTGCTCGCGTACCCGCTCGCGCTCGGAGTGCTGGGCTTCACGAGCGCCGAGGAGCGGCGGCGGCTCGGCCGTCTGGTCGCGCGCCGGCGCCTGCCGGCGGGGTGAGCTACAGCAGCGTCTGCTCGAGCAGGAAGACGTTGAGGCCGATGATCAGGAAGGCGATCGCCGTCGCGAGGACCGTCGTCGAGCGCCGGTTGACGAGGCCGCCCATCAGCGACCGGTCGCGGCAGAACCAGAGCAGCGGAACGAGCGCGAAGGGGATTCCGAACGAGAGCACGACCTGGCTCAGGACGAGCGCGCGCGAAGGGTCGATTCCGACGGCGATGATGAGGAGCGCCGGCGCCATCGTGATCGCCCGCCGCAGGAAGAGCGGGATCCGGCGCCGGATGAACCCCTGCATCACGACCTGGCCCGCGAGCGTCCCGACGCTCGACGACGAGAGCCCCGATGCGAGCAGTGCGACGCCGAACAGGAGGTCCGTGTGGCTGCCGAGGTGCGTCTCGAGCTCGTTCGCCACCTGGACGAGGTCGTCGCCGACGTCGGTGAGGCCGTTCTCGTGGAACACGGCCGCCGCGATCACGAGCATGCTCATGTTGACGATCCCCGCGATGCCCATCGCGATGACGACGTCGACGAGCTCGAAGCGGAAGATGCGGCGCTTCTCCTCCTCCGTCGCACCGATCACCCGATGCTGCGTGAGCGCCGAGTGGAGGTAGATCACGTGCGGCATCACCGTCGCGCCGAGGATGCCCACCGCGAGAAGCACGCTCTCCGACCCCTCGAAGCCTGGCACGAAGCCCTGGAGGACGTCTTCCCGGTTCGGCTCTGCGAGGAAGACCTGCGCGGCGAATGCGACCACGATCACGCCGATGAACGCGGCGATCACCGCTTCGAGCCGGCGGAAGCCGCGGGCCTGGAGGGCCAGGATCGCGAACGCGGCCGCGCTCGTGATCAGCGCGGCCGGGAAGAGCGGGATTCCGAAGAGGATGTTCAGCCCGATCGCCGCGCCGATGAACTCCGCGAGGTCGGTCGCCATCGCGATCACCTCGGCCTGGAGCCAGAGTCCCACGCTCGTCCTCCGCGAGAAGCGCTCGCGGCAGACCTCGGGCAGGTTCATCCCGGTGGCGATCCCGAGCTTCGCGCTCATCGACTGGATCACCATCCCCATCAGGTTGGCCGTCAGGATCACCCAGAGCAGCAGGTAACCGAACTGCGCGCCGCCGGCCATGTTCGTCGCGAAGTTCCCGGGGTCGACGTATGCGACGGAGGCGACGAACGCAGGCCCGAGGAACGGCCAGAGGCCGCGCGCGCCGCGGCGCCTGCCCGCGAGCGAGTCCTGCGCGGCCTCGAAGACGCGCGCCTCGCCCGGGAGGACGTCGTCGAGCGGGTGGACGGGCGCCGTGCGGTCGTGCGGGGGTCGCTCCGTCGGAGCATCGACGCGCCCAGCGGTCTCGAGCGGGTCCACGTCAGCCGATCAGGAGGCCGGTCGCCCACATCGCGGCGATCCCGGCGAGATAGCCGCCGACCGCCCACCCCGACCGGAGGCCGCCGGGCGCGGTCCGCGCGACGTAGCGGCCCACCTCGACGACGACCTGGAGCGCGGCGCCGGCCGCGAGCGCGAAGAAGAGCGGCGTCAGCACGTCGTTCGTCGCGTACGCGCCGACCCAGGTGCCGAGGATCGCCGGCGCGCCGGCGATCAGCGCGAGCGCGGCGAGCCGCACGAGCGTCACGCGGGCGCGGGTCGCCGGCGCGGCGATTGCGAGCCCTTCTGTGACGTTGTGCACCATGAAGCCGATCACGAGAAACGCTCCGAGCTGCAGCTCGCCGGTCGCGAAGGACGTCCCGATCGCAAGTCCCTCCCCGAGGTTGTGCACGCCGATCCCGATCGCGACGAGAAGCGCGAGAGCGAGACCGCTCGCGCCGACCCTGCCCTTCGTCAGCCGCATCGAGAGGAAGGTCATCCCGAGGGCGCTCGCGGCGACGCCGAGCAGCACGAGCCCGGGGCCGCCGAGCGACGGCGGCAGCCCGGCCTGCAGCTCGAGTGCCTCGAAGAGCGCCTCGACGCCGAGGAACGTGAGCAGCCCGGCGGTGAGCGCCATGAAGGCGGCAAGCCAGGCCGAGCCGGCGCGGCGCAGGCTCGGCAGCCACAGCAGCCCGAGCGCGACGGGCACGACCCCCACCAACAGCCCGATCAGCAAGTAGCCGAGGAAGCCGCGCGCGCCGGGCTCCGGCGTCAGCACGGCCGCCGGAACGTCGTGAACGGTCTGGATGCCCGTCGACGTCGTCACGCCGATCGAGAGCGGCTCGTCGGGCACCCAGTCGTACGGGACGACCACGGTGCTCGAGCGCAGGCGCCCGAGCGTCGCCGGGCCGTCGAGGGAGAAGGGGACGATCGCGTCGTCGACCGTCACCGAGGCGATCGTCACGTCCTCGCGCTGCGGATTTCGCACGAGCACGCGGATCTCGCCCTGCCGCAGCTCGACGCGGCGCACGTCGAGCTCGTCGGCGGGCGGCGGCGCGCCGCCCACGAGGTCGACGACGCGGTCACCCTGCGAGACGACGGCCGCGACGGCGAGCGCGAGGAGGAGGATCGGCACGAGCGCCCACAAGCGCCAGCCGACCTCACCGGCGGCCGTGCGGGCCTCCATTCCCTCTACTCCTCCACCCGGAAGTAGCCCATCCACCCGAGCTCGGTGAACTCGGACTGGTGGGCGTGGAACATGAACGTCCCCGCATGGGCGAATCGGAGCTCGAGCACGCCGCGCTGCCCCTGACACTGCATCACCGTGTCCGTGTACTCCCAGTGCTCGCCGGTGCCGGTCGGCTGGTAGCGGAAGAAGTCGGCGTGGAGGTGGAACGAGTTGATCAGGTCGAACTCGGTCAGGTTCGCGAGGTAGATGCGGACGAGCTCGCCCTTGCGCGCGCGGATCGGATAGCGGGCGTAGTAGAACGTCCGCCCGTTGACGGTGTAGAAGTTGTTCTCGCCGTCCCCGTCGGTGTCGTAGCCGTTCATCACCATCACGAGCTCGCGCGCGGGCTCGCGAGGCTCCTTCGGGTCGATGACGAACGCGCCGTAGAGCCCCTTGTGGATGTGCTTCTTCAGCGGGGTCGCGTGGCAGTGGTAGACATGGAAGCCGGCGGGCCGCGCGGGAAACTCGTACGTCAACTCGTCGCCCGGGCCGACGATCTCGAAGACGCCGTCCATGTTCGTGGGGTGGATCCCGTGGAAGTGGATCGTGTGCGGGTGCGCGCCCGCGTTGACGAAGCGCACGCGCAGGAGGTCGTCTTCCGTCGCCCTGATCACGGGGCCCGGCACGGTGCCGTTGTACGTCCAGGCGGGGAAGAAGACGCCCGGGGCGATCTCGAGCTCCACGTCGTGCGCGACGAGCGTGTACTCACGCACGCGTCCGGGCCGGTGCGGCCTCGGGTCGGGCGGGTACAGCAGCGCGTCGAGGTCGTTCGGGCCCCCGACGGCGGGCGCACCCTCGCCGATCATCGCCGCGTGGCCGCTCGCGGCTGTCTCCACGTGCCCCGCAGTCGCGCGGTGCGCCTCGTGGTCGTGCCCCGCCGCCTCCGCCTGACCGCCGAGCGCGAGCTTGACGCCGAGCGGCGCCGCAGCAAGCGGCGCCGTCGCGCAGAGCAGCCGCCGACGCGTCAGTTTAGCCATGCCTAAACTCTAGTCGGAATCTTTAGACCTGTCTAAACCGGCGACGCGGCGCTCGGCATGGCGTTGCGCCGGTTCGGCTCTCCGGTCGCTTCTGGAGCAGCCGCTGCCGGCGACGACCGACGAGCTCGGCGTCGTGCGCGCCGGGCTGCTCCTGCTGGGGCACTCGTGCTCTGGGTCTTCCAGGCGGGGCTTCAGCGAGGCGGCATCCGCATCCTCATCCAGGTGTACGTGAGCAGCGCGCCGGGAACGAAGAAGACCGCGGATGCCGCCATCAGGATCTTTGCCTCGGTCGAGTCGAGGTCGACCGCGAGCCCGGCGACCATGCAGAGCCCTGCGAGCAGGCAGAGGCACGCACCGATGAGACCGGGACGCATGCGAGGAGGCTAGACGGTCGACGTCATGGCGGCGCGTCAGGCTCCGGGGCCTCGCGCGCCCCGGCTCAGCTCGCTCGAGCACGGAGAACACGTTCCCCGCGGGATCCTTGAACCACGCGATGGTGGAACCCCTTCGCCGCGTCGATGTCGTCGACCGAGAACCCGCTGAACGCCTTCGCTGTCCCGAGCATCTCACTCCTCCTCTCCTGCCCTTCGAGCGGCCGGTTGTGGGCGCTCGACACACCCCGTACCCGATCGGGTGCGCGCGCATGCCTGCGGATCGGTGGGAGCCTGGGCGGACGCTGTGCTCAGGCGACGAGCCGATAGACCTGGAACACCTCGGCGAACTCGCGGTTGACGTTCGTCCCGTGGACGCGGGCGAGGTTCCAGATGTAGTCCTCGTCGGCGTAGCGGCGATGCTGCTGCGAGGCGTAGCACCGCACAGCTGCGACCTTCCGCTCGACATGTCGACGCTCGAGCGCGAGGTAGGCGCCGTAGGAGAAGTCGAAGTTGTTCCAGGGAATCTCGTAGCCGAGGATCGTCGTCCGCTTGAACGCGCGCAGGCCCTCCTGCGCGATCGTCTGGTGGTCCTGGTGGACGTCGTGGTGGGACGGCTGGAAGACGACGTCCGGGCGCCACTCCTCCCAGAGCGCGACGAGCAGCTCGAGGATGTCCTGCCGTCGCTCGGGGAACGTCCGAACGTCGAAGTCGTGCACGGTCAGGTTCGATTCGGGGATCCCCAGCTCGGCCGTCGCGGCGCGCACCTCGCGTGCGAGCGTGTCGGGGGCGAAGCCGGGCGGAAGCGAGCGAGTCGCGATGGAGAACGCGACGTAGCGCACCTCGCACCCGCCCTCGACGAGCCGCGCCATGGTCCCGCCGCATCCGAACTCGCCGTCGTCGGTGTGTGGCGCGAGCACCAGCGCGCGCTTGAGGCCGTCGAGCACGGCGCGAGTCTACGTCGACGCGGTCGGCGTGGCCTCCGGCACGGCCGCCGACGCATTCGCGGCCGGGAGCTCGGGCGCGCCCGCCGCCCGCGGCGCTGACTTCTTCGGCACGCGGGCCGTCAAGCCGACGAGCCCGAGCAGCGCCCAGGTCATCGGGTCTTCGAAGAAGGCCGCGTAGAAGACGCTGTGGACCGCGATCGCCACGAGCACGACCCCGATCGCGAGCGAGACGCGCGAGGTGAAGCCCCGTCCCAGGCCCGTCAGGGTCGAGAGGAACGCGGCCGCGAGCAGCCAGCCGAGAAGGGCAAGGCCGACGATCCCGCCCTCGGCGGCAACCGTCACGGGCATCGTGTGCGACGCGACCCGTTTCGGGTCCTTGCCGACGATCCCGCGGCGGCGCGCGTACTCGCGCGAGAACCCGCCCGCGCCGACTCCGGTGACCGGATGGTCGAGCGCGATGCGGATTCCCTGGCCGACGAGGTTCGCCCGGCCCGAGGTGATCCTGTTGACCCCCGAGCGCGACTTCCCGACGAGCTCGTGGCGCACCTGCGGCACGGCGAGGACCACGACCGCGGTCGCCGCCGCGAGCGCGACGAGCGCGATCGTCGCCTTCCGGCCCCAGGCAACCGCGACGGCCACGACGATCCCGGCGGCGAGCGCGACGAAGCTCGACTGC
The DNA here is from genome assembly GCF_035558935.1 of Gaiella sp. Lineage (GTDB taxonomy): Bacteria > Actinomycetota > Thermoleophilia > Gaiellales > Gaiellaceae > Gaiella. The sequence continues at coordinate 17,688 of NZ_DATMBZ010000115.1, forward strand.
GAGAACGAGATCAGGAGGCCGAGCCAGGTCGCGACGACCACCGCGTAGAGCCCGGCCATGCGCCGGCCGCGGACGCCGCCGAGGAGAATGCCGGCCAGCGACGCGAGAATCGCCACGGTCAGATACCGGCCGTACACCGACGGATCCCAGAAGACCGAGTTCACGCGGAAGAACGGCGCGTACGCGTTGAAGACCTTGACGCTCGGGTTCCAGAAGACGTCCCGCGTCAGCCACTGGTAGCCGCCCACGGCCGCGTAGGCGAGCGCCGTCCCGACGAGACCTCCCCAGAGCCAGGTGAGCCAGCGCCCACGCCAGGGGAGCCGTGCGAAGCCGACGGCGAGCAGGCCGAACGGCAGCAGAAAGGCGCCGAGGAGGATCGCGCCCCGGTGCACATCGACGGCCCACAGCATCGAGAGGCCCGCCCAGCCGACGAACGCCGCGACGGGCCACGCAACCGGCCCCAGCTCGCGCGTCCGATCGTCTCCCTCGAGCAGCGCCCAGCCGAGCGAGAGCGCCAGCCCGCCGATCACGGCGTAGAGGGGCAGGAGCAGATTGACCTCCTCGCTGCCGATGTTCACGGGGAGCCGGAGCGGGATGCAGGCGAGGGTCGCGAAGGCGAGGAAGTAGGGCCAGCGCCTGAGGAGCACGGCGACGACGACGGAGGCGACGAGCCCGCCGAGCGCGGCGGCAGCGAGTCGGGAGCGGCTGAGGTCTGGAAGCAGGTAGAGCCCGATCACGCCCAGCCCGACGGCCCATCCCGCGAGACCGGCGATCCGCGCGACGCGCGTCGTGCCGAGATACAGGCCTGCGAGCCCGGCACTCCCGACGAGCGCGCCCGCCTGGGCCGCGACGCTCACGGAAGCGCCGCCCGGACGACGACCGTTGCCCGCTGCACGTGCCCGTTCGATTCGACCCGCAGGATGTACCGCCCCGGCGCCTCCGGCGCCTTCAGTCGCAGGGTTCCGGGGCGCGCAGTGCCGGAGTGGCCGGCGAGCTGCCAGCGGAGCGTCCGCGCCTGGGAGAGCGCCAGGATCGCGAAGTACTCGCCCGGTGTCGTCACGACCCGGTCGCGACCGAGTGCGAGGAAGTGGATGCGAACCGTCCGGGAGCCCGACCTTGGCCCGAGGTTCCCGGCCAGGTCGCGTGCCACGAGACGGAGGACGTGTGGGCCTTCGGGGAGCGGCTCGCCTCCCGCGGTGCCGAACCAGTCCATCGTCCCCGCGGTCCTGGTGCCCAGCCGCCGGAGCGCGCGGACCCCGTCGACGTAGAGCTCGACGACGGCGTGCTCGCTCACGCGGTACCGGATCTTGGCCCGGTCGGAACGACCGTCGCCGTCGGGTGAGATGACGAGCGGCCGGGCCGTGAAGCTGACGACGCGGGGCGCGGTCGTGTCGACGCGGATCCGGTTCGGCATCACGATGGTGCGCCGCTGGCGAGCGAGGTGGATCCGCGGCCGATAGGTCCCCTCGTCGACCACGCGCCCGGCCGTGTCGCGACCGTCCCAGACGTACGACACGAACGCACGTCCCTGCGCGCGGCTCCGGGCGAGCTCGCGCACGACGTCGCCGCGCGAGTCGATGATCTCGACGCTGACGCGGTCGGGCCGGCGCAGCCGGAAGCGGATCTCCGCGGTCGCCGTGGGACAGTCGCAGGTCGGGGAGAAGACCTTGGCGACGACCGGCCCCACGATCGGGCTCCGCGTGAGCTTCAGCTTCTCGGTGACGACGAAGGCCGCGGACGTGGCCGCGAGGAGGGCCGCGACGAGGAGCGCAGGTGCGAGCCGGGAGCTCATCGCGCCTCGAGCCCGGCCGCCGAGCCGCGTCGCGCGCGCCCTGGGCGCGACACCTCGTGCTGAGCGCAGCTCCCCGCCACCTGAACGGCGATTGTAAGGACGGGTCGGCGCCGCCCGGCAGGGTAGGCACACTGGATGCTCGGCACACGGAGCCGACCTCGCCCATGCGCCGCCGACTCCTCCTCGTTCTCGCCGCTGCCCTCGCGTTGGGATTCGGCCTTGCGGTCGCCCTCGTCACGACCCGAACCCTCCCGACCGGAACGCTCGAGACCGAGGTGACCGACGTCACCGTCGTGGCCCCGCCGCCGACGACCGCGCCGCCGCCCCAGACGACGGCTCCGCCTCCACCGCCCAAGCCCAAGCCAGAGGTCGCGATCGACAAGCGCTGCTGGCCGATGTTCGGCGGCGGCCCGTCGCGGAGCCTCGCCCGCCTCGGCATCGATCTCGGCGTCCCCGGCAAGAGGCTCTGGGCGCGCGGGCTGAAGTCGTACGTCGAGTATCCGCCGAGCTACTGCGACGGGATGCTCTACGTCAACACGTTCGAGGGCGACACCTGGGCGATCGAGGCGGCGACCGGCAAGGTGCTCTGGCGGCGGGTCAACCACGCGCATAAGCCCTCGACGCCTGCGATCGCAGGTGACAACGTGATCGTGAGCGCGAAGGACGGCACGGTCACCGCGCTGGCGCGAGCGAGCGGCAAGGAGGTGTGGCAGCTTCGGACGAACGCGATCGTCGAGTCCTCGCCGGCGGTGGTCGACGGGATCGCGTACTTCGGCACGACTGACGGCCGGCTGTTCGCGGTCGACACGGATACCGGTCACGTCCGCTGGGCCTACGACACGGGCGGTCGGATCAACTCGAGCCCGTCGCTCGCCCGGGGCCGGGTCTGCATCACGACGTACGCGGGCTCGATCTTCTGCCTGAGGCAGCGGAACGGGACGAAGCTCTGGAGCACGTACGTGAAGCGCGACGCGTTCCGGTACGAGAGCTTCTACGCGAGCGCGTCGACGGACGGCGAGCGGCTCTACACGATCGCGCGGTCGGGGAAGATCGTCGCGCTCGACGCCTCGAGCGGACGCGTCCTGTGGACGGACAATGTCAGCTCCCTGGGCTACTCGACGCCGGCCGTGGGGCGCGACCGGATCTTCGTCGGCGACTTCAACGGCGGCCTTCGCGCGTACCGCAAGACCGATGGGCGGCTGATCTGGCGGACGCATGTCGGCGGCCGGATCCTCGGTGGCGCGGTCGTCGTCGGCGACCTCGTGTTCTTCTCGACGCTCGAGACGGAGACCTACGCGGCACGAGCTTCCGACGGGAAGATCGTGTGGCACTTCCCGATCGGGAAGTACTCGCCGGGGATCGCGACCGAGCGCGCGTACTACTTCACGCTGAACGGGATCCTCGTCGCATTCCGCGGCAAGGACGGGCCGAAGTAGGCGCGTCCGCAAGCGACGTCTTGACGCCGAACGGTCTCAGAGACCGATTCTCGTCAAGGGCGAACCGCGCCGATTCTGTGCCGATCCGTCCACATGCGCCCGAGCAGTGGGGGTGCGCGCTCGCGCGGCTCACTGTGGACAGCGGGACCGCGGTTTCTCACGACGCGTGCTCGTGGACGAGTCCGAAAGTGTCAGAGACCGGGCTCCCGAAGCACCGCGTGCCGGCGCCGCCAGAGCGGAGAGCGCTGGGTCAAGGTGCCGACGGATCGCCACGCCCAGGTCTTCGCGCGGTAGGCGGCGAGCCGCCGTGCGTCGTGACCGCGGGTCGTGACGTCGTATCCCAGGTCGTCCAGGAGATCGCCGGCGACATGCTCGAATGCCGCGACGTCGGTGGGCGCCATCTCCGTCCGCCAGTCGCGGACGCCGACCCGCGGCGGCTCGTTCAGCCGCTGCTGGTGGTCCTTCCGCGCCGACTCCGTGTGGCCCACGTAGCCGAGCATCGTCTCCTCGTAGTCGAGGCCCGCGAGCTCGCAGACGCGCCGGAGCTCCGCCTCTGGACCGGCGACGAGCGCCTCGTAGCGCACCTCGAGGTAGCGGCCCGGCCCGACGCGCGCTCCGAGCGCGCGCGCCTCTCTGACCTCCGTCGCCCACTGGCACGCGAATCCCGCCGCGTCACGGGGATGGCCCCAGCCCTCGGTCATGATGCCGGGGGGAACGGAGAGGAACGAGAGCGCCGCGTCGCGCCCGTCGCGGATCAGCTGCACGTACCGAGCCGTGGGGAAGAGCCGCTCGAGGAGCCGTAGATGCTGCATGTAGAGCGGCGTCTTGTCTCCCCAGCGCGGCTTGCCGTGCTCGGCGGCGTAGGCCTCGAACACCGCAGCGATCGCCTCGCCCGTCGTCATCCCTGGCCGGAGACGCGCGCCCACCGCATCGGCTGCAAGGCCCCACTCGGCGAGGGTCGGCAGGCGGCGCAGGTCGTCCAGGAACTCGTCCACGTCGACGGTTCCGCGGTGCCGCGTGGCGAGCTGCGGGACGAAGTACGACTCGTCCGGAATCGCGAGCGCGGCGTTGCGGTCGAGCATCACGCGAAGCAGCGTCGTCCCCGAGCGCCGGACGCCGAGGACGATCGTGGGCGGGCTCGGCTCCGGCACGCCGGCACTGTACGACCTGCTAATGCTTCCCGAAATGAAGCGTGCCAAGCGGCGAGCCGATCCATATCGCGACACCCAGGTGATCGACGAGCGCGCACCGCGGGTCAACCAGACCGTCGTCGGGCTCATCACCCTGCTGGCGGTCGGCACCGGCTGGTGGTGGCTGCTCGCCTTGCTTGCGCTGCAGCTCGCGCTCGGGCTGACGTTGGGCCGTCGCTGGTGCCTCGCGTGCGTCGCATATTTCGAGCTGATCCAGCCCCGGGTCGGGGAGGGCCGCCTCGAGGACGCGCGTCCACCGCGCTTCGCGAACCTGGTCGGGCTCGCTGTGCTGACCGGCGCGACGCTCGCATACGCGGGCGGCTTCACGACGGTCGGCGCCGCGCTCGGGCTGCTCGTCGGAGCGCTCGCGCTCCTCGCCGCGACGACCGGCTTCTGCGCGGGTTGCACCGCCTACAAGCTGGCCTACCGCCTCACCGGCAGGACGTTCGTGTCCTGCCCGCTGCCGCCGGCCCCGTGACCTGACGCTCAGGCGTCCGGCTGCGACGCCCGTGGAAGGCGCTCGGCCGAGCGCCCGACGAGCCAGCGCGCCGTGACAGCGATTGCCGCAAGCGTCGCGGCTGCGATTCCCGCGATCACGATCACGTCCGCACCCGGTGGATCGACGAGCTTCACGCCGGCGAGCGTGAGCGTCGCGGCGAGCGCGATCCGCAGCGCCCGGTCGGGCAGCTTGACCGTGAAGCGGCCCCCGATCAGGACACCGGGCACCGAGCCGATCAGGAGCCAGCCGGTCGCGCCGAGGTCGACGTGCCCCGCGAGCAGCTGGCCCGCGCCCGCCACGGCGAGCAGCACCGCGGCGTGGAAGATGTCGGTTCCGACGATCTTCGCAGCGGTGAGCGGGAACGCGATCAGCATCACGAGGCCGAACAGCGTCCCGCTTCCCACCGACGTGAGGCCGACGACGAACCCGCCGACGACGCCCGTGACGATCGCGATCACGCGATCTCGGTTCGAGAGGATGAACGGCTTGTCCTCGGGTATCGAGTGGAGGTACGCCTTGACGAGGAACGCCATCCCGCACACGACGAGCGCGACGCCGAGGATTGCTTTCGCCGTGTCCTCGTAGCCCTCGCCGTAGCGCTGCTTGAGCCACCACGAGAGCGCCACGCCGAGGAGCGAGAACGGGACGGAGCCGAGCAGCATCCAGGCGGTCAGCCGCGCGTGCACGTGTCCCATGCGGCGGTGCTGGACTGCGCCGAAGGACTTGAAGATCGCGCCGTGCACGATGTCCGTCCCGATCGCGATCGACGGCTTGAAGCCGAAGAAGAGCACGAGGAGTGGCGTCATCAGTGAGCCGCCGCCCATGCCGGTGAAGCCGACCAGGAGTCCGATCAGGAGCCCTGCGAGGGAGAGCTTCCAGTCCATCGCGAAAGCCTCGCGGCTCAGTCCCTCTCGGGGGTGGAGGCCAGGAGAACCTCTTTCAGCGTGTCGCCCCGGAGGCCGAGACGGAGCGTCTCGAGCGGGATCACCTCGTCGGGCGGGATGTTGCCGAGGTTGACGTTCGGCCCGAAGTGCTTCACGAACCACGCCTGCGACGACTTGGTGGGCGCCTCGAAGAGGACGTTCTCGATCGCGACGCCGTGCGCGATCTCGTCGAGGAGGCCCGTGCGCATGTCGCCGTCCGACCGGTAGATCCCGGCCGTCCCGCCTTCACGGCCCTCCGTGATCACCTTCCACGCACCGGCCGCGAGCTCCTCGTTGATCCACTCCACCCACTGGTACGGCGCAAAGACGACGTCGGAGTCCTTCGACCCCACTTCGGAGAGAACGGTGAAGTCCCGGGCGAAGTCCGTGATCAGCTCGAGCTTCTCCCCCCGCGGGATCTCGAGCGTGCCGTCGGAGATCTCCACGTGCGAGAAGCGGTGGTCGACGAGCCATCGCTTGAAGTCGTCCATCCGCCCGCGGCCGTAGACGGCCTCGAACAGCGTGCCCCCGCAGACCACGGGCGTCTCGAACGAGCGGTAGAGCGCGATCTTCTTCTCGAGGTTGTTCGTGACGTAGCTGGTGCCCCAACCGAACTTGACGATGTCGACGAACTGACCCGCCGTGTCGAACAGGCCCTCGATGTCACGGAGGTTGAGACCCTTGTCGATGACGTGGGTGACGCCGACCTCGCGCGGCTTCCCGGGCCGCGCCGGGACGCCGAGAAAGCCGTCATTGAAATCGGGCATAGAGCTCCTCCAGCTTCGTTTTCGCGCGGTCTTGGACGTCGTGGTAGAGGGAGTTGCCGTGGGTGTCGATGCCGACGGTGAGTGGGCCGAAGTCTTTGACGCGGAACTTCCAGAGGCACTCGGGCATCAGGTCTTCCCAGGCAACCTCTTCGATCTCCTCGATCTGGGTCGTCTCGAGCGCGGCGGCGCCGCCGACGATCGCGAGGTAGACCATCCCGAGCCGTTGCATCGGCTCGATCGCCTCGTCGGGGAAGCCGCCCTTGCCGCAGATCGCGCGGACGCCGTAGCGCTCGCCGAGCCCCTCGGTGAAGCGCACCATCCGCGCGCTGGTGGTGGTGCCGATGCAGATCTTCTCGTACCGGCCCGCCCCGAGCTTGCGCACGTTCGGCGCGGTGTGGAGCAGGAACGCGCCGCTCAGGTCCATCGGCGGCGCGGCGCCCTGGTCGAAGATGCGGATCTGGGTGCGGTCGCGGATCCCGATGATGTGACCCTGGACGACGACCTCGTCGCCGGCACGCAGCTTCAGGATCGCCGCCGGATCGGTGACGGGGAAGGTGACCTCGTGCATCGCCATCAGACCCGCCGCTCCCCCCGGGAGCCCGCCGCGCGAGCCGCTTCGGCCCTCCGCACGGCGCGGCTCGCGCGCGCGCCCGCACGCGTCCCCCCGCCCTGGGTGGGGTAGCTTCCCGCCGCCCTCACTGCCGATTCTACGACGCCGGCGCCCGTGCCTTCGTGCCGGTAGTGCGCCAACTCGTCCCCAGGCGGCCTCGTCCCCGGCCCCGTTCGCCCCCTCCGCTTCACCCTCGCGCTCGTCTCCACGTCAGAACTCCCTGTCGAACTCGACGGCGCCGTCGGCGCCGATGTGCGCCGAGGCGCGGCGCGCGGCCCAGCACTGGTAGTTGACCGCGACCGGGTTCAAGGTCATGTGCGTGTCGGCGTGCTCGATGTGGCACTGCAGCACGGTCACGTCGCCGCCGAGGCCCATCGGGCCGATCCCCGTCTCGTTCAAGAGCCCGTACAGCTCGTCCTCCAGCTGCGCCACCAGCGGATCGGGGTTGCGTGACCCGACCGGCCGCGCGATCGCCTCCTTCGCGAGATGCAACGCATAGTCGGCCGAGCCGCCGATCCCGACCCCGACGATCCCCGGCGGGCAGGGCTTCCCCCCGGCATCGACGATCGACTCGAGCACGAAGCGCTTGACCCCGTTCACCCCATCGGCCGGCACCAGCATCCTCAGAAAGGTCATGTTCTCCGAGCCGGAGCCCTTCGGCACACACTTCACATCCAGCCCGTCCCAGTCGGCGACGAACTCCCAGTGCACGATCGGCACCCGATACCCCACGTTCGCACCGGTGCTCTCGCGGGTCAGCGTGTGCACCGTGTTCGAGCGCAGCGAATTCTCGACCGTCGCCCGCTCCGTCCCCGCCCGCAACGCCCGGTAGATCCCCGCCGGATGCAACGGAAAGCCCTCCCCGACCCGGCAGTAGTAGACCGCGATCCCCGTGTCCTGACAGACAAGATTCCCCTCCTCGTCCGCGACCTCCACATTCCGCAGGATCGTCTCCAACACCCGGACCCCCGTCACCGACGTCTCCCGCCCCCTCGCCGCCACCAACGCATCACGCAGATCCCGCGGAATGTCCTTCAACGCCCACACATACAAGTGCGCGGCGGCATCCTCCACGGCCTGGCCGAGGTCGGTCCTCGTGATCGTGCTCATCCCTTCGCCTTCGTCGCTGCGTTCGCCCCGGCCCGGCGCCCGAACACGACGCATTCGAGGAGTGAGTTGCCCATCATGCGGTTTCGCCCGTGGGTGCCGCCGGCGATCTCGCCGCACGCGAAGACCCCCTCGAGGGTCGTCTCCGCGCCCGTGTCGATCACGAGGCCGCCGTTCTGGTAGTGGAGCACGGGGTACGTGAGAATCGGCTCCGACAGCGGGTCGATGCCACCTCCGCGGTAGCGGCGGAGCATGTAGGGCAGGGAGATCTCGGCGTCCTCGGGCGAGATCCTCGTCGTATCGAGCCACACAGCCGGCCGCCCGTCCTCGGTCTCGACCCCGCGCCCCGCCTCGACCTCGTCGAAGATCGCCTGCGAGACCTCGTCGCGCGGCCCGAGCGAGTCCGTGAACTCCTGCTGCCCGGCGTTCAACAGGACGGCCCCGTAGGCACGCGTCGTCTCGGGAATGGAGTACCCCTGCATCGTCGCGGGCCAGGCTCCACCGTTCGGGTGGTACTGGAGCGCGTCGAGGTCGCGCGCCTCCGCGCCGGCGTCGAGCGCGATTCGGGTCGTCTCACCCGTCGCGTTCGGATGGTTCGTCGACAGCTCGCCCCGCGTGGCCGCCTCCGCGAAGCAGCGCCCGCCCGAGGCGAGGACGATCGTCGCCGCCTCGATCTCGTCCGTGCCGTCCGGCGTCTCGAACGACGCCTTCCAGCCGGACGCGAGCGGCTCGAGCGACACGAGCCGGTGATGCGCGAGCACGGTGCCGTCGCCCGCCTCGAATCCCTCACGCAGCGCCTTCGTGATCGCATGCCCGGTGCGGTCTCCTACCTGCAGGAGTCGCCGTCGCGAGGCGCCTCCGCAGCGGGCGAGCCTGTAGCCGCCGTTCTCCCTCGTGAAGGCGCAGCCGAGCTCCTCGAGCCACGCGATCGCAGCGGGCGCCTCGGCTGTGAGCACCTCGACGAGCGCGGGATCGGCCGTCTCGTGGGAGGAGCGCATGACGTCCTCGGCATGGAGCTCGGGCGAGTCGTCCTCGCCGAGTGACGCCTGGATCCCACCCTGGGCCTTCGACGAGTTGTTCGCCTGCAACGTGGTCTTGGTCGCCACGGCGACGCGAGCGCCGGAGCGCTCGGCGGAGACGGCCGCCGAGAGGCCTGCCGCGCCGCTGCCGACCACGAGCACGTCGATATCAGCGGCCCGCACCACGGCGAGCATCGTATCGGAATCGAGTGATCGCTAATCGCCAGGATTAGCGTCACTTATCATCGGATCGCGACGATAGACTCTCCCCATGCCGCAGCTGTCAGACGTCATTCGCCCCGAGCCGATCGAAGTCGCCCCGGAGGACACCCTCGGCGAGGTCGCCGAGCGCATGAGCGGTGCCAACGTCGGCGCGGTCATCGTCAAGGACTACGGCCGCCTGATCGGCAT
>NZ_DATMBZ010000116.1:0-29081 GCF_035558935.1 Gaiella sp.
TGATGTATACTGCAATGTATGCGTCGCAAGCAGATCTACCTCGACGACGCGAGCGAGCGGGCGCTCAAGCGGCTCGCGGCACGCACCGGCCGGTCGGAGGCCTTCCACATCCGCGAGGCGCTGCAGCGCTACCTCGCGAGCGGCGGCGACTCGGGCGACGATCCGCTCGAGCGGCTGATCGGCCTCGTCGCGGACGAGGGCGGTCCCGACGACGTCGCGGAGGAGCACGACCACTACCTCTACGGCGCGCCCAAGGAGCGGGTCTGAGGGTCGTCTACGCCGACTCGGGAGCGTTCATCGCGCTTCTCTGGCGGCGTGACCGCGCGCACGCGCGCGTCCGGGACCACTACACGTCGCTGCGCGATGCGGGCGACGTCCTTCTCACCTCCGACCTCGTCGTCTCGGAGACCGCGACGCGGCTCCGCTTCGACGCGGGCCTCGACGCAGCGCTCGCATTCCGGAGCCTGCTCGAGGAGGCCGTCCAGGCCGGGCGGTTGATCGTTCGCCACGCCGACGCCGAGCTCGACGCGCGTGCCTGGGACCTGATGGAGCGCCACCCGGGGCTCAGCCTCTCGTTCACCGACTGCGTCGGCGCCGTGACCGCCACCGAAGGCCGCGCGGCGGCCGTCTTCGGGCTCGACAACGACTTCCGCGCCCTCGGCTTCCCGCTCGAGCCCGGCGCGCCACTCACACCGAACCGACAGGAGGAGCAATGACCCATCCCGATACCTTCGGCGCCCGCTCGGCCCTCTCTGTCGGCGACGCCAGCCACGAGATCTTCCGCCTCGACGCGCTGCAGTCGCGCTACGACGTCGCGCGGCTCCCGTACACGCTGCGGATCCTGCTCGAGAACGTCCTGCGCCGGGAGGACGGCGACACCGTCCGGGCGGCGGACGTCGAGGCGATCGCGCGCTGGGACGCGACCGCAGAGCCCTCGAGCGAGGTGACCTTTGCCCCCGCCCGCGTGCTGCTGCAGGACTTCACGGGCGTCCCCGCCGTCGTCGACCTCGCGGCGATGCGCGACGCGATGTCGGCGCTCGGCGGCGACCCGAGCGCGATCGACCCGCTGATTCCCGCCGAGCTCGTGATCGACCACTCGGTGCAGGTCGACGACTTCGCGAGCCGCCTCGCGATCCGCCGGAACGCGGAGCTCGAGTTCGAGCGGAACCGTGAGCGCTACGCCTTCCTGCGCTGGGGGCAGGGCGCGTTCGACGCGCTCAAGGTCGTGCCGCCGAACACCGGCATCTGCCACCAGGTGAACCTCGAGTTCCTCGCGCGCGTCGTCGAGACCCGCGATGGGCGGGCGTTCCCCGACACGCTCGTCGGGACCGACTCGCACACGACGATGGTCAACGGGCTCGGGGTGCTCGGCTGGGGCGTCGGCGGCATCGAGGCGGAGGCCGCGATGCTCGGCGAGTCGATCTCGATGCTGGTGCCCCAGGTCGTCGGCTTCCGACTCCACGGGCAGCTGCCCGAGGGCGCGACCGCGACCGACCTCGTGCTCACGGTCACGGAGATCCTGCGCCGGACGGGCGTGGTCGGGAAGTTCGTCGAGTACTTCGGCGAGGGCCTCGCGGGCCTGCCGCTCGCCGACCGCGCGACGATCGGGAACATGTCGCCCGAGTACGGCGCGACGTGCGGCTTCTTCCCCGTCGACGACGAGACGCTGCGCTACCTGCGTCTCACCGGCCGCAGCGACGAGCGGGTCGCCCTCGTCGAGAGGTACTGCAAGGAGAACATGCTCTGGCACGACCCGTCGGAGCCGGCGACGTACACGCAGGTGGTCGAGCTCGACCTATCGACCGTCGAGCCCTCGCTCGCGGGGCCGCGCCGGCCGCAGGACAGGATTCCGCTGACGCAGGCGAAGACAATGTTCCTCGGGGCGCTGGAGACCTTCGGCGTCGCATACGGCGACGGCGTGGACGAGGCGGTGGTGGAGTCCTTCCCCGCGAGCGATTCCCCCGCGCACGCCGATCCGGGCGCCTCCGAGCCGTCGACCGGTCAGGGGGTCTCGCCCGCCCCGGTCGCCCTCGCCCCGACCTGGACGGCGGGTGTCCCCTGCGAGCTCGACGGCGAGGTCGTCCACCTCTCCCACGGCGCTGTCGTGATCGCCGCGATCACGTCGTGCACGAATACATCGAACCCGTCGGTGATGGTGGCGGCGGGACTGCTGGCGAAGAAGGCGGTCGAGCTGGGGCTCGACCGGCGGCCGTGGGTCAAGTCGAGCCTCGCGCCGGGGTCGAAGGTCGTGAGCGAGTACTTCGACCGCGCCGGCCTCACGCCCTACCTCGAGGCGCTCGGCTTCCACACCGTCGGCTACGGCTGTACGACCTGCATCGGCAACTCCGGCCCGCTGCCCGAGCCGGTCTCGGCGGCGATCGCCGAAGGTGATCTCGTCGCCTGCGCCGTGCTCTCGGGGAACCGGAACTTCGAGGCGCGCATCCATCCCGAGGTGAAGGCGAACTACCTCGCGAGCCCGCCGCTCGTCGTCGCCTACGCGCTCGCCGGGCGCATGGATCTCGACCTCACGACCGAGCCGCTCGGCCACACGGCGAACGGCGAGCCGGTGTTCCTCTCCGACGTGTGGCCCACACCGCGGGAGGTGCGCGAGACGGTCGAGGGCGCGATCGGGCGCGAGATGTTCGAGAAGACCTACGCGGACGTCTACACGGGCGACCCCGAATGGCGCGAGCTGGAGATTCCCTCCGGGGATCTCTATGCCTGGAACGACGGGTCCACCTACGTTCGGCGCCCTCCGTACTTCGACGGGATGTCGCTGGACCCAGGCTCCGTGGACGACGTCCACGACGCTCGCTGCCTCGTCTCGCTCGGCGACTCCGTGACGACCGACCACATCTCGCCCGCCGGCGCGATCCGGCCGGACGGGCCCGCCGGCCGCTACCTGATCGATCACGGCGTCGAGCGCAAGGACTTCAACTCGTACGGCTCGCGGCGCGGCAACCACGAGGTGATGGTGCGCGGCACCTTCGCGAACGTCCGCCTGCGGAACCTGCTCGTGCCGGAGTCCGAGGGCACGTGGACGGTGCACCTTCCATCGGGTGACGAGACGACGATCTTCGATGCCGCGGAGCGGTACCTCGCCGAGGGCGTGCCGACGATCGTCCTCGCCGGCAAGGAGTACGGCTCGGGCTCGTCGCGCGACTGGGCGGCCAAGGGGCCGAACCTCCTCGGCGTGAAGGCGGTGATCGCGGAGAGCTACGAGCGGATCCACCGCTCGAACCTCCTGATGATGGGCGTCCTCCCGCTGCAGTTCCTCGAGGGGGAGAGCCGGGAGTCGCTCGGGCTCACGGGGCGGGAGCTCTTCTCGGTGACGGGTGTCGAGGACGGGGAGGCGCGCGAGGTGACGGTGCGCGCGGACGGCAAGGAGTTCCGCGCGATCCTGCGACTCGACACCCCGCGCGAGCGCGAGTACCTCCGCCAAGGCGGGATCCTCCCCTACGTGCTGCGGAAGCTGGAGGCGTCGGGGGCCGGGGGGTCTGTCCCCGTAGTGGGAGACTGACCCCGCGAGCGCCACGGGGGACAGGCACCCTCGGTGCCAGTCCCCTTGGGATCATGCGCACATGGCAGACGCCGACGAGCTCCGCGCTCTTCTCGGCCGCTTCCCGGCCGGGGTTGCCGTCGTCACGGTCGATGCCGGCGGGCAGCGGCTCGGGCTGACCGTCGGCTCGCTCGTCGGGCTCTCGCTCGACCCGCCCCTCGTGGGCTTCTCGGTCTCCCGACAGGCCGCGCTGCACGAGCTCCTCCGCGGGGCCGGCGGGTGTGCCATCTCGCTCCTCGCGGCGGGACAGGACTGGCTCGCGGAGCACTTCGCGCGCGGCGTGCCACCGATCGGGATGTGGCACGGCGTGGCGACGGAGCCGGGCGCGAGAGGGGCACCGCTCCTCGTCGGCGCGCTCGGCTGGCTCGAGTGCGCCGTCCGCGACGAGGTCGCCGTGGGGACGCACACGCTCTTCGTCTGCGAGGTGGAGCGGGTCGAGCACGGGGTGGACGCCCCGGCGCTGGTGCGCGTGCGGGGACGGTTCGCAAGCGCCTGACGCGCGCCGTCTCGTGTCCGACTCGAAGTCGGACACCGGACGCCGACGGTACCCTCGCCGGTCGTGAGCGAGCGCGAGACGTCCTGGGGCATCGAGCCGGTTCCCGAGCGCCTGCGGGTGCTGGGCGGGCTCGACCTCGGGCTGCTCTGGGGCAACCTCGGCGTCTCGCTGCTCGTGATCGTCGCCGGCGCGATCCTCGTCCCGGCGCTCTCGCTTCCGGCGGCGCTCGTCGCGATCCTCGTCGGCTGCCTGATCGGGAACCTGATGCTCGCGGTCGCGGGCGCGATCGGCGCGCAGGCGCGCGTTCCCGCGATGGTGCTGATGCGAGCGCCGCTCGGCGAGCGCGGCTCGTACCTGCCCACGACGGTCAACGTCGTCCAATGCCTCGGCTGGACCGTGTTCGAGCTCCTCGTGATCGCCACCGCGGCGGCCGCGCTCTCCGACGAGCTGTTCGGCTTCGAGGCTCGCTCGGCGTGGACGCTCGTCTTCGGCGCCGCGGCGCTCGCGATGGGACTCCTCGGGCCGATCGGAGTGGTACGCACCGTCATCCGCCGCGTCGCGGTCTGGGTCGTCCCGCTCGCGGTCGGCTACCTCGGCTGGTGGGCGCTCACCGGAGGCGGCCTGGAGGACGCGTGGAACAGGCCCGGGGAAGGCGGCCTCTCGACGTGGCAGGGGATCGACATCGTCGTCGGCGTCACGGTGTCGTGGATCCCGCTCGCGGCCGACTACACGCGCTTCGCGCGCTCGCCGCGCGGCGCGTTCTGGGGAACGGGGATCGGCTACTTCGTCCCCGACGCGCTGCTGCTCGGGCTCGGGGCGGTCGTGCTTCTGACACGCGACATCGCCGACGCCTCCGCGCTGCCTGCGGCCGTCGCGGCGGGCGGCCTCGTCGCGCTCCTCGTGCTGCTGGCCCTGACCGTTGCAGAGACGGACGAGGCGTTCGCCAACGCCTACTCGGGCGCCGTCTCCCTGCAGAACCTCTTCCCGCAGGTGCCGCAGCGGCTCCTGATCGTCGCGACGACGACGCTCGGAACGATCGGCGCGCTCGTCCTCGAGCTGACGAGCTTCCAGTCGTTCCTTTTCCTGCTCGGCTCGTGCTTCGTGCCGCTGTTCGCCGTGCTGCTCGCCGACTGGCTGGCGGCCGGCCGTCGCTACGAGCGCGAGGACGTCTTCGCCGCACCGTCGGTCCGGGCCGGCGCGATCGCCGCGTGGCTCGCAGGGTTCGTCGCCTACCAGTGGCTCTCGCCGACCGGGCCTGCATGGTGGGTCGACCAGGTCCAGCGGCTCGATCCGCCCGCCTGGGGAATCGGCGCCACGCTGCCGAGCTTCGCCGTCTCGTTCGCGCTGGCGCTCGTCGTCGCGGCCGCCGGCCGCCGGGTCGGAGCCCGTCCCGCGCGCGCATGAGCTCGCTGGCGCTGATCGGGAACCTGACCGTCGACCGCATCGCCGGGGACGCGCCGCGGGCGGGTGGCGGCGTCTTCCACGCGGCGCGGGCAGCGGCGCAGGTCGGGGCGGACGCCGCCGTCGCGACACGCTGCGCCCCGGCTGACCGGGAGACCGCGCTCGCGGCGCTCGAGGCAACCGGCATCCCGGTGACGTCGGGCGACGCGCGCGAGACGACGGCGTTCAGCTTCCACTACGAGGGCGATCACCGCGTGATGACGGTCGACGCGGTCGGCGACACATGGACCGTCGACGACGTCGAGGGGTGGGCTGCGCCGACGCTGCACGACGCTCGCTGGGTGCTCGTCGCCGGTCTGCTCAGATCCCATTTCCCGACCGACACCCTCGCGGCTCTCCGCCGCGGCGGACGCCACCTCGCGCTCGACGGGCAGGGACTCGTCCGCGTCGCGAGCCGGGGGCCGCTCGAGCGCGACGCCGACGTCGATCGTCGAGTCTTCGAGCACCTCACGGTGCTCAAGGTGAACGAGGACGAAGCCCAGATCCTCGCGGGCGGCCTCGAACCGGAGAGGCTCCGCTCGCTGGGCGTGCCCGAGGTCCTGCTGACGCTCGGCTCGAAGGGCGCGCTCGTCGTGACCGGGGACGAGGCCGTGCCCATCGCTCCCCATCCCGTTCACGGGGCGGCCGACCCGACCGGGGCCGGCGACGCCTTCACGCTCGTCTACCTCGACGCACGCCAACGGGGCGTCACTCCGGTCCCCGCCGCGGAGCGGGCGTCCCGCGCCGTGGCCGACCTCATCTCGAGCCGATGACGAATGTGCTCGTCGAGTGCGCGATCGGCACGGTCGAGGTCGATCTCGACGAGGACGAAGTCGTCGATGACGATGCGGCGCCCGCGGCGCCCGCCAGCCCGCCGGCGGTCGAGCTGCCACTCCTCGTCGCAGCGGCGGCACACGGCTCCACGGTGATCGCGGTGGTCGACCGCAGGCCGCCGCTCGTCGTCTCGAACGACGGCGGCCTGACGTGGCGGGAGGCCGGCTCCGGGCTCGGGCCGGGTGTCGCGGTCGCGATCTCCCCCGACCACCCCGACGTCATCGTCTACGCGACGAGCGAGCGCCTCCACGTCTCGCGCGACGGCGGCAGGTTCTGGACGGCGCTCACGGTCGAGCTCCCGGAGATCACCTCGGTCGGTTTCGCGACCTAGGTCGGTGTGGAACGATCAGGCATCCACGACGAGGAGGCGGCGATGAGCGGGCTCGATGACATCCTGGGCAACCTGACGAAGAGCGGCGGCAAGTCGAGCGGCGGGCTGGACGACCTGCTCGGCGGGCTGCTCGGCGGGTCCGGCGGTGGCGGCGGCGGCGGCCTCCAGGACGTCCTCGGCGGATTGCTCGGCGGCGGCTCGGCCGGCGGAGGCATCGGAACGAAGGCAGGCGGCATGAACATGGGCGCGCTCGCGGCCGCGCTGGCCCCGCTCGTGCTGAAGCTCCTGAAGGGCGGAGGCCTTCAGAAGCTGATGCAGAACGCGCAGGCGAACGGGCTCACCTCGGAGGCCGACTCGTGGGTCGGCACGGGCGAGAACCAGCAGGTCAGCGCCGACCAGATGAAGAGCGTCGTCGGGCACGACGCCGTGCAGCAGGTCGCCGAGCAGGCGGGGATCTCGGAGGACGAGGCGGCCGGAGTGCTCGCGCACGTCGTGCCGCAGGTCGTCAACGGGCTGACTCCGAACGGGCAGCTGCCGTCGAACGACGACCTCGACCAGCTCGCCGCGAAGTTCGGGGGCTAGAGGCGCAGCTCGCCACGGGCGACGACGACCGCAGAGCCGCCGACCTCGACCGCGTCGACGAGGCCGTCGCCGCCCTCGGCGCGCGCGTGGAGTGACGAGGGGCGGCCCATCTCGACGCCCTGAGCGATCACGATCTCCTCGCCCCAGGCGATCAGCCCGTGCCGGGCGAGATGGCACGCGATGGGGCCGGCCGCCGAGCCCGTGGCCGGGTCCTCGCCGTTCGCCCAGAACATGCGGCTCCGCCACCCGCCGTCGACCGAGGCGACGCAGTTCACCCCGGTGACGCCGAGCTCCGCGATCGCCTCCCGATCGGGACGAAGCGTCGCGAGCGCGTGCCCCTCGAGCGTCAGGATGACGTGCCGCGCGCCGTTGTCGTAGAGCTCGACCGGCTGGAGCGACCGCGCCGCGCCGACGGCGGCGAGCACGCGTTCGGGATCCTCGACCGGCTCGATTCGCGGCACAGGCTGGGTCATCCGGCCGAAGACGATCCGCCCCGAGTCGTCGCGCTCGAGCAGGACGGGAACGATGCCGACGCCCGTCTCGAGCGCGATCACGCCGAGCTGCAACGGTGCGCCGAGCACGAAGGCGGTGCCGAGCGTCGGATGCCCGGCGAATGGCATCTCGGCCCGCGGGTTGAAGATCCGGATGCGGGCCGTCCCACCGCTCTCCGGCGGGAGGACGAAGACCGTCTCCGAGAAGCCGATCTCGAGCGCGATCGCCTGCATGGTCTCGGCCTCGATGCCGCGCCCGTCCGTGAAGACGGCGAGCTGGTTGCCCGTGAGGGGGACGTCCGTGAAGACGTCGGCGAAGACGTAGCGATAGGTCGGCATCGACCGGTTATAGCGGGGCAGGTGCGAAGGAAGGCGGGCGAGGCCGAAGCCGCGCCCGGGATGCGACTGCCTACGCCCAGGCGCGACTATCCTCGGCTCTGTGCGCGTCTACCTCTGCCGACACGCCAAGGCCGCGCCCGGCGAGCCGGACGAGCTGCGCGAGCTGACCGGCAAGGGCCGCCGCCAGGCAGAAGAGCTCGCCGAGCGGCTCGCCGCCGCCGCCGAGCCTCCGGTCCTCGTTCTCACGAGCCCGCTCGTCCGCGCCCGGCAGACGGCCGAGGCGATCGCCGACGCGACCGGAGCGTCGTTGCAGGTCGACCGCCGGCTCGCGCCCGGTGCCACGCTCGCCGGCCTCCGCGAGGCGGTTGCGGACGAGAAGGGGCCGGTCGCGACGGTCGGGCACCAGCCGGACTGCTCGGAGATCGCCCTCGCCGCGACGGGCGCCGACCCCGGGTTCTCGCCCGGGGCGATGGCCGAGCTCGAGCTCCACGCGTGAGCTCCGCGGCGGCGATCAGCGTCCGCGGGCTGCGCAAGGCCTACGACGGCCGCGAGGCGGTCCGGGGGATCGACTTCGACGTCCTCGCCGGTGAGGTCTTCGGCCTGCTCGGGCCGAACGGCGCGGGCAAGACCACCACCGTGGAGATCCTCGAGGGCTACCGCGAGCGGGACGGGGGCGACGTCCGGGTGCTCGGGGTCGACCCCTGGGGCAGCGACCGGCGACATCGCGAGAGGATCGGCGTCGTCCTGCAGCAGTCGGAGCTGCCCCCGTCGCTCTCCGTCCGCGAGGTGCACCTCATGTTCGCGGGCTACTACGCCGAGCCGCGTGACGTCGACGAGGTGATCGAGCTCGTCGGCCTCGCGGAGAAGGCAAGCGAGCGCGTCAAGACGCTCTCCGGCGGACAGAAGCGCCGGCTCGACCTCGGGATCGCCCTCGTGGGCGACCCGGAGCTCGTGTTCCTCGACGAGCCGACGACGGGGTTCGACCCGGCCGCGCGGCGCACGGCCTGGGAGCTCGTCCGCTCGCTCCGCTCACTCGGCAAGACGATCCTCCTGACGACCCACTACCTCGACGAGGCGCAGCAGCTCGCCGACCGCGTGGCTGTGATCCGGGAGGGGAGCCTCGTCCGGATCGGGACGCCCGCGGAGCTGATCGGCGCGGCGCCGCAGGTCGAGATCCGCTACCGCGACGACGGCCGCGAAGTCGTCGTCGCGACGGCCGAGCCCACGCGCGTGCTGGCAGACCTCACGGCGCGCGCCGTCGCCGAAGGGCGAGAGCTCGAGGGACTCGAGGTTCGGCGTCCGACGCTCGAGGACGTCTACCTCGAGCTCGTCGACGGAGACGAGTCGTGAGGGCCGAGGCCGACACCGCTGCTCCACGGCGGGCCCCCGCACGGGAGGAGGGCACCACGCGGTCGCTCGCACTGTTCCTCCACGAGCTGCGGATGCAGCAGCTCATGTTCTGGCGGAACCGCGAGTCGGCCGTGTTCGTCTTCATCTTCCCGCCGATGCTCTTCCTCCTGCTCGGCGCCGTGTACGACGGGACGATCGACGGCGTCCCCGCGGCCGACCGGCTGCTCGTCGGGATGATCGGCTACGGCTGCGCGAACACCGCCTTTGGCGGTCTCGCGATCACGATGGTGATCCGGCGCGAGGGTGGCATCCTCAAGCGTCTCCGCGCGACACCGCTGCCGGCCGCGACCTACCTCGCGGCCGTCCTCGTGTCGACGCTCTTCGTCTTCGTGCTCCAGATGCTCGTCACGGTGCTGCTCGGGATCTTTCTGTACGACGCGCGCGGGGCCGAGAGCTGGCCGGCGGTGATCCCCGTCGTGCTGCTCGGCGGCGTCGCGTTCGCCGGCCTCGGTTTCGGGGCAGCCTCCCTGATCCGCTCCGCAGAGGGCTCCTCGGCGGTCATCAACCTCGTGATCCTGCCGATGGCGTTTCTCTCCGGGTCTTTCGGGCCGACGCGAAGCTACCCCGAGGTGCTGCAGAAGATCGCGGACGTGCTTCCGCTGACCTACCTGATCGACCTTCTCCAGGCCGCCTATCTCCACGGGCGAGGGCTGACGCACGACCTCACGGCAGTCGGCGTGCTTCTCGCCTGGGGGATCGCGGGGTACGTCGTCGCCGCAAAGCGGTTCGGCTGGCAGCCGCGCGAGCGCTGACGTGACGTCCGAGGAGCTGCGCGAGGCGCTCGCCGTCGCCGTGGGCGACCGAAGCCGCGTGTCCGACGGGGACTCCGAGCGCGACCTGCACGCGAGCGACATCTCCTTCCACCGGCCCGCGCGACCCGACGTCGTCGTCTACGCGACCTCGACGGGAGACGTCTCCGCGGTCCTCGCCCTCGCCGACGGCCTCGGCATCCCCGTGACGCCGTTCGGCGCCGGCTCGAGCCTGGAGGGCCACGTGATCCCCGTCGCCGGCGGCATCTCGCTCGACCTCAGCCGGATGGACCGGATTCTCGACCTCTCGCCGGCCGACCTGACGGCGACGGTGCAGCCGGGGGTCCCGCGAAGCGCGCTCGAACGCGCGGCCGCAGAACACGGCCTGTTCTTTCCCGTCGACCCCGGCGCCGACGCGACGCTCGGCGGGATGGCGGCGACGAACGCGGCAGGGACCACGACGGTGCGCTTCGGGAAGATGCGCGCGAACGTCCTGGCTCTCGAGGCGGTCCTTGCGGACGGGCGCGTCGTCCGTACGGGCAGCCGCGCACCGAAGACGTCCGCCGGCTACGACCTCCTCGGTCTCTTCGTCGGCTCGGAGGGCACGCTCGGCGTGATCACCGAGCTGACACTTCGTCTCCAGGGCATACCCGAGGAGTCGGTCGTCCTCCGCCTTTCGTTCCCTGACCTCGAGTCGGCGTGCCGTGCGGCCGCCACGATCGTCGCGGGCGGGGCCGGCGTGACGCGAGCGGAGCTGCTCGACGCGTGGACGATCGCGTCGATCAACTCCTACTCCGGCACCGATCTCCCGGCCGGGCCGTCGCTCTTCGTCGAGGCGTCCGGGAGCGAGGGCGCCGTCGCGTCGGACCTCGACCTCGTCCGCGAGATCGCCGCGTCAGAGGGCGCGACCGACGTCGTCGCCGAGCGCGACCCGACGGCGCGGGCGAGGCTCTGGGCCGCCCGCCATGCCTCCGCGTACGCCTCTGGCGCCGCCGTGCCGGGGAAGAAGCACCGCCCGACCGACATCTGCGTTCCGCTCTCCGAGCTTGCAGGCGCCGTCGCCTTCGCGCGTGAGCAGGTCGATCGCCGAGGCCTCGTCGCCGGCATCGTGGGCCACGCGGGAGACGGGAACGTCCACCTCTCGCTGCACGTCGACCCCGACGATCCCGAGGAGCTGCGGGCGTCGGACGAGCTGGTCGACGCGCTCGTCGAGGACGCGCTCGCCCGTGGTGGGACGAGCACCGGAGAGCACGGAATCGGGCTCGGCAAGATCCACGCCCTGGAGCGCGAGCACGGCGACCTGCTGCCGCTGATGCACGGCATCAAGGAGCTGTTCGATCCGAACGGGATCATGAACCCGGGCAAGGTGCTGGCACGCCCCTAGACATGCGCTTCGCTCGCGGCACCGCGGCCGGCGGGCATGGGCGCTACTGCCTGCACGACGACGGCCGCGACGACAATCGCGCCGCCGACGAGCGTCGCCGACGACGGGCGCTCGCCGTACGCGAGCCAGACCCAGAGCGGCCCGAGCACGACCTCGAGCAACGAGATCAGCGCGACCTGGGCCGGGGGGATCAGTCGCGCGCCGATCGTCAGGAAGGCGAGGCCGAGGCCCATCTGCCCGACGCCGAGCGCGGCGAGGATCGCCCAGTCGCTCCCGCTCACCGAGCCGAGGGTGACGAACGGCGCGCACACGACCACGACGAGCACCTGCGAAGCGCACGTCGCGGGCATCATCGAGACGTCCCGCCGGTGCCGCGCGATCACGATCACCACCGCGAAGGACGCCGTCATCAGCAACGGAAGGCCGACGGCCGCGATCCCGGCGTCGAGCGAGCCGGCCGCCATCACCGCGACCCCCGCGCCGGCCAGGAGAAGCGCCGCCCACGTGCGCCCGTCGACCGGCTCGGAGATCAGCACCCAGCCCAGCAGCGCCGCCATCATCGGCGCGGCCGCCTGCATGAAGAGCACGTTCGCGACGGACGTGTGGTTCAGCGCGAGCAGGAACGCTCCCGAGGAGATCGCGAGGAACACCGTCATCGCGAGGCCCGACCTGCCCATCCCGAGGAACGCGCGCATGGTCCCTCGACGCTCCATGGCCAGCACGAGGGCGAGGAGGGCGAGCGCGGCGAAGAAGGCCCGTCCGGCGACCTGGGTGACCGCGGACGCGTCGAGGCCGCGCTGCCCCAGGCCCGCCGTCGACCACGCGACTGCGGCGAGGAGGATCGCGAGCCGGCCCTCTCGGGCCCGGCGCCGCTCCGGGCCCGCGCTCGCCTGCATGGTCGTCAGTCAACCACGGCGGCCATGACGGCCGGATCGGTTTCCGCTCGGCACGCCGCGGGTACCCCGGCCGACATGAAGGTGTTCACGAAACGGAACGCACTGCTCGGGGCGCTCGTCGCCTGGGTGTCCCGGAAGCGGATCGAGCGCAAGCTGAACAGGTTGGCCGGGCGGGCGCCGAGACGGCGTCGGCTGCTGATCGGCGCGGGCGCGCTGAGCGGACTCGCCCTCGCTGTCGGCGCAGTCGCGGCCCGGCGGAGCTCTCCCGCCGGCACGCAGGCCGCCTGACCGCCACCAAGGAGACGACATGGGGATCATCGGCTGGATCGTGCTCGGCCTGGTGGCCGGGATCATCGCGAAGAGGATCTTCCCGGGCGGCGAGGGGCTGGGAATCGTGATGACGGCGCTGCTCGGCATCGGCGGCGCCCTTCTCGGCGGCCTCGTCGCGTCACTGCTCGGCCTGGGCGACCCGATCGACGAGTTCTGGGACTTCAGCACGTGGGTGGCGGCGATTCTCGGCGCGGTCGCGATCCTCTGGCTCGCGTCGGCGCTCGAGGGCCGCGGCGGGCGGCGGCGACTCGTCTGAGACTCGAACGACCTGCGTGGGGCCTGCGTAGCTGCCGGCCTCGCGCGCGTCTTCGCGTCGCGCGTCGCGGCGTCAGCGGCGTGGAACGGCCGCCAGGCCGGTGCCGACGCCGACGAGGACGGCACCGAGGCCGACCGTCAGCTCGGCGAGGCGTTGAGCGAGATATGCCTGCATGAGCGCCGTCTGAAGCGTCGTCGACTGGAGCCAGAGAGCCTGTGCCGGGTTCTGGACCGGCTTCCCGGTGACCGGATCCAGCGCGGCGAGCTTCCGTTCCGGCGTCGGGCGACCCTCGGCGTCGACGTAGCTCGGGGTGTCGCCGTACGTCGTCCCTCCCGTCGAGGAGAGCGTCGCGTCGCGGATCACCTCCGCGAGCGAGCGCGCCGCGCCCGCGTCGACGACCGGAGCGCTCGGCGGCTTCGAGCCCGGTGTCGAGACAATCCGCTCGCGCTCGAGGCCGCGGCGCACGTCCCGGCGCGCCCAGAGCCCGAGCCCGACCAGCCCGAAGCCCGCCGCGAGCGTCGAGACCCCGGCAGCCCTCGTCGTGCACGCTCCGCCGCACGCCATCCGCCGCAGTGCAGACCACGGCGTGGGACGCCGCATCGGGGAAATCACGGATCCGACGTCAGCCGAGAGCGAGCGCCGCACGGGCGCGCCGTTCGCGCTCGCCGGCCAGCAGGTCGGCGAGATGCTGGAGCAGCTTCCACGCGACGTCGGGGTTGTCCCTCGCGAACTTGCGGAAGTCCCAGAAGGCGATCACGTGGCAGCGCAGGCGCGTGACGGCGGTCACCGTGGCGGTGCGTGCCGCCTCGCTGATCAATGCGAGCTCGCCGAAATGGTCGCCGGGACCGATCCGAGCGACCTCCTCGCCGTCGACGCTCACCGAGCCCTCGCCCTCGGCGACGATGAAGAAGCAGACCCCGCTCATCGTGCCCTCCTCGACGACCGTCACCCCGGGCCGGAACTGACGCTCCTTCGCCAGGCGGGCGAGCTGACGCAGCTGCCGCTGGCTGAGCCCCGAGAAGAGCCGGACCCCACGGAGCTCGTCGACGACCGACATCGCGGCGATCATATCCCGGCTCGGCTTGCCGAGACCCGTACCGTCCACGCGTGACGTTCACTCCCGCTCACCGCGGCGGCTCCGGTACGCCTCTTGTCGCGATCCACGGGTTCACCGACACGTGGCGCACGTGGGAGCTCGTGCTGCCGGCTCTCGAGCGGCGCCACGACGTGCTCGCGCCGACGCTGCCCGGCCATGCGGGCGGCCCTCGGCTCGACGGCGAGGTGACCGTCGACCTGCTGCCGAGTGCGGTCGAACGCGCGATGGACGAGGCGGGCTTCGAGACGGCGCACCTCGTGGGCAACTCGCTCGGTGGGTTCGTGGCGCTCCAGCTCGCCGCCCGCGGACGGGCACGGTCTGTCGTGGCGCTCGCGCCCGCGGGCGGCTGGGCGCACGGCGATCCGTCGCTCGCCGAGACGCTCGGCTTCTTCGCGACGATGCACGATCAGGTCCGCAAGGCTGCTCCGCACGCCGAGGCGATCGCCTCGTCACCGGGAGGGCGACGCAGCGCGACCGCCTACCTGACGACGCATTACGAGCACATCCCCGCCGGCCTGATCGCCCACCTGATCGCCGGCGCGGCAGCCTGCGACGCGCTCCCGATGATCGACCGCGCGCTCAGCGACGGCTACCCGCTCGAGGCGGAGCGGATCACCTGTCCGGTGCGGATCGTCTGGGGCACGGCCGACCGGATCCTCCCCTTCCCCCGAGCCGCCATCCGCTACCGCGAGCAGCTCCTCCCACAGGCCGACTGGGTCGAGCTCGAAGGCGTCGGCCACGCACCGCAGCTCGACGTCCCGCTCGAGACGGCGGAGCTGATCCTCGGCTTCGCCGGGAGCTGAGAGGGGCGTCCGACGCGAAGTCGGACACCAACCGGCTCACGCCGAGGCGAGGTACTTCTCGGGGTTCCGCGTGAAGCGCCCGCGGCAGCCCGGGCAACAGAAGAAATACGTCGCGCCCTCGTGCTCGGCGCTCGGCGTGTCGCCGGACACGGCGACGGTCATCCCGCACACCGGATCGACCGCCTCGACGGGGAGGTCGCCGAGCGGCCCGCGATCGTGGCGCCACGCGACGAGCTCGGCGAGCACCGCGACCGCGATCTCCTGCTGGGTGAGCGGCCCGAGGTCGAGCCCGGCCGGGCTCCGGACGCGGGCCAGCGTCTCCTCGTCGAGGCCGCGCTCGCGGAGCGCCGCGAGCTCGACGCCCGCCCGCCTGGAGCTCGCGACGAGCCCGACGTACCCCGCCGGGGTCGCCAGGGCCGCGTCGAGCGCCTCCGCGTCGCCGCGGCCCATCGTGGCGACGACGACCGCCTCGGCTCCTGCGCCCAGGTCGGTCGTCACCCCCCACCCGACCGCGATCGCCAGGTCACGCAGGGTGACGGCCGCGGGGCTCTCGCCGACCACGGCGAGGAGCGGCTGCGGCAGCTGCGGCTCGATCAGCACCTCGACCGTTCCCTCCGACGCGCAGGAGCTCTCGGCCACGACGACGCCCTCCTCTCCGCTCGAGCTTCCCGGAGGGCAGATGCGGAGCAGCCGGGTCGTCCCCTCGGCGAGCGCGCGCAGCGCCTCGCGAACGACCGCGGGTTCCGAGCAGGCGCCCCCGACCCAGCCGACGAGCTTTCCCTCCGGGGTGACGATGCCACGGTCGCCGATCCGCGCCGAGGCCGGCCGCCGCACGGAGGACACGGTCGCGAGGACGAACGGCTGCCCCTCGGCGGCCAGCCGGCCCGCCTCGACGAGCACCGCCCCGCGGTCGAGCCTGGGCGAGGGATCCGTCACTCGGCGATCCCCGCCTCGTTCATCGCCGCCCACACCTTGTCCGGCGTCAGCGGCATGTCGATGTTCTTCACACCGGCGTGCCAGAGCGCGTCGATCACGGCGTTGACGTACGCGGCGGGCGACCCGACCGTCGGCGACTCGCCCACGCCCTTCGCGCCGAGTGGATGGTGCGGCGATGGCGTCGAGAGCTCGCCGATCTCGAACTCGGGGGTCTCCCATGCGGTCGGGATCAGGTAGTCCGTGAAGTTGGAGCCGATGCAGTTGCCGTCCTCGTCGAAGTCGATCAGTTGCATCGCCGCGATCGCGTAGCCCTCCGTGAGCCCGCCCATGATCTGCCCCTCGACGATCATCGGGTTGATCCGGACGCCGCAGTCGTCGACCGCGACCACCCTGAGCGGCTTCCACTGGCCTGTCCCCCGGTCGACCTCGACCACGACGGCGTAGGTCCCGAAGGGGAACGTCATGTTCGGCGGGTCGTAGTAGGTGACGCCCTCGAGGCCCGCCTCCATGCCCTCCGGGAGGTTCGTGTACGCGGCGAACGCCACGTCCTGGATCGTCTTCGCGCTCTCGGGCGAGCCCTTGACGAAGAACCGTCCGGCCTCGAACTCGATGTCGTCCGCCGACGCCTCGAGCAGGTGCGCCGCGATCTCGCGGGCCTTCTCGCGCAGCTTCCGCGAGATCACGGTCGTCGCCGCGCCGGCGACCGGGGTCGAGCGGCTCGCATAGGTGCCGAGGCCGTAGGGCGTGTTGTCGGTGTCCCCCTCCTGCACTTCGACGTCCTCGTAAGGGATCCCGAGCTCCTCCGCGACGATCTGCGCGAACGTCGTCTCGTGGCCCTGACCCTGCGCCTTGACGCCGAGCTTCAGGATCGCCTTTCCCGTCGGGTGCACCCGCAGCTCGGCGGAGTCGAACATGCGCAGGCCGGCGATGTCGTACTCCTTGCCGTGCCCTGCGCCGACCACCTCGGTGAAGGACGAGATCCCGATCCCGAGCAGGCGGCCCTCCTTCCGGGCCTCCTCCTGCTCGCGGCGCAGGTCCTCGTAGCCCAGCTTCTCGAGGGCGATGCGCATTGCCTCGGGGTAGTTGCCCGAGTCGTAGACGAACCCCGTGGCCGAGTGGTACGGGAACTGCTCCGGCTGGATGAAGTTGTCGAGCCGGAACTGCGTCGCGTCGACGTCGAGCTCGTGGGCCGCGTTGTCGACGAGCCGCTCGATCAGGTACGACGCCTCGGTGACGCGGAACGAGCAGCGGTACGCGACGCCTCCCGGCGCCTTGTTCGTGTACCAGCCGTCCGCGACGACGTGCGCCGCCGGGATGTCGTACGACCCCGTGACGATGTGGAACAGGCCCGCGCGGAACTTCGACGGCTGCGCGTCCGCGTAGAACGCGCCCTGGTCGGAGAGGAGCGTCGCCCGCAGGCCGGTCATCTTCCCGTCCTTGACCGCGAGCTCCCCGCGCATGTGGTAGTCCCGGGCGAACCCCGTCGAGATGAGGTTCCCGGTGCGGTCCTCGACCCACTTCACGGGCCGTCCGATCAAGAGCGAGGCCGCGGTCGCGACGACGTAGCCCGGGTAGATCGGCACCTTGTTGCCGAACCCGCCACCGAGGTCGGGGCTGATGATCCGGATGTTCTGCTCGGGTAGGCCCGCGACGATCGCGAAGAGCGTCCGATGCGCGTGCGGCGCCTGCGAGGTGAGGTAGATCGTCGCCTTGCCGGTGGCCGGGTTGACGTCGGCGATGCAGCCGCAGCACTCGAGCGGCGCCGGGTGACAGCGCGGGTAGAAGGTGTCGAGGGCCACGACGTGGTCGGCCTCCGCGAACGCGCGGTCGGTCGAGTCCTTGTCGCCCGCCTCCCAGTGGTAGACGTGATTGTCCGTCTGCCCTTCCTTCTCGTCCCGGATCAGCGGCGCGCCCTCGGCCGAGGACTGCTGCGGGCTCGTCACGGCGTCGAGCGGCTCGTACTCGACCTCGATCAGCTCGAGCGCGTCCTTCGCGACGTAGGCCGACTCCGCGATCACGCAGGCGACCTCCTGACCCTGGTAGCGCACCTTGTCGGTGACGAGCACGGCCTGCGTGTCGCCCGACAGCGTCGGCATCCACGCGAGGTTGTGCTGCGCCATCAGCTCGCCGGTGACGACGGCGACGACGCCCGGCAGCGCGGATGCGGCCGTGGTGTCGATGGACTTCAGTCGCGCGTGGGCGTAGGGGCTGCGGAGGATCTCCATGTGCAGCATTCCCGGGAGGGTGATGTCGTCGAAGTACTGGCCCCTGCCCTGGATGAAGCGTGCGTCCTCCTTGCGCTTGACGGAGTGGCCGACGCCCCGGACCTCGTGCGTCGTGGACATCACGCCTCCCTCATGGTCGTCGCCGCGGCCTGAACGGCGTTGACGATGTTCTGGTAGCCGGTGCACCGGCAGATCTGCCCGGAGAGCGCCCAGCGGATCTCCTCGTCCGTGGGGCTCGGGTTCTCCTTCAGGAAGGCGACCGAGGTGAGCATCATCCCCGGCGTGCAGAAGCCGCACTGCAGGCCGTGCTCCTCGTGGAAGGCCTGTTGGATCGGGTGCAGCTGACCGCCTTTCGCGAGGCCCTCGACCGTCGTGATCTCGGCGCCGTGCACCTGGACTGCGAGGACCGTGCAGGACTTGACCGGCGTGCCGTCGACGAGCACGGCGCAGGCGCCGCAGCTCGTCGTGTCGCAGCCGATGTGCGTCCCGGTGAGACCGAGCGTCTGGCGGAGGAAGTGCGCGAGCAGCATCCGCGCCTCGACCTCGGCGGAGCGCGCCTGCCCGTTGACGGTGACCTCGACCGTGTGGAGGCCCGTGGTCGTCGGCGATTCGAGCTGGGTCATGTCGGTCACTCCTCGCCGGCCCGGGCGGCCGAGATCGCAGTGCGAAGGCCGCGCTCGCAGTAGACGCGCACGACGTTCCTCTTGTAGTCCGCGGTGCCGCGGTTGTCGGATTGCGGCTCGGCCGCCTCGGCGGCGAGCCTCGCAGCCGCGGCGATCGCCTCGTCCGTGGGCTCGCTGCCGCGGAGCGCATCCTCGGCGGCGGTCGCGCGAACGTTCGTCGCGCCGACTCCGGTGAGCCCGATCCCGACCTGGCCGACGCTTCCGTTGTCCATGGTCACCTGCACGGCGACCGCGGCCGTTGCGAAGTCGCCGACCTTCCGCTCGAGCTTCAGATAGGCGCCGCCCGTCCGCGGCCCCGGGTCGGGGACGCGAACCTCCGTGATCAGCTCGTCCGGCTGGAGCGTCGTCATGAACGGCCCGAGCGAGAGCTCGTCGACCGCGATCGTCCGCTCCCCGTTCGGGCCGCGAACGACCACGCTCCCGCGCGCAGCGAGCATCGCCGAGCCCCAGTCGCCCTGCGGGTCGGCATGCGCGAGCGAGCCGCAGATCGTCCCCCGGTTCCGGACGAGCGGGTCGGCGACCAGCCGCGCCGTGGCGCCGAGGAGGCCGTAGCGCTTCGTCAGGAGCGGCGAGCGCTCGGCCTCGACATGCCGGACGAGGGCGCCGATCCGAAGCCCTCCATCGGCCTCCTCGATCCCATCGAGGCCGGCGACGCGGTTGACGTCGACCACCGTGTCGACGGACGCGACGCGGAGCTTCAGCACCGGGATGAGGCTCTGCCCGCCCGCCATCACCTTCGCCCCTTCGCGTTCGCCGAGCGCCGCAATCACCTCCTCGACCGACGTGGGTGCGAGGTACTCGAAGCGCGACGGATACACCGGTTCCCTCCTCGGATCGGGGACGCCAGGAACGCTCGGTCCGAGCATACGCGAGCGAACGTCGCTCGGATTCGCCCTACGCGGCTTCGGGGAGTCCGGCCTCCCGGGGAGCCGCTTCCTGCAGCACGCGCCTCTGCGACCTGCGTGCGAGGAGGTTGCTCGCGACGAGCGCGCCGATCGTCAGCCCGGCGCCGAGGAGCTCGACGACGTTCGGCCGGTAGCCGCGCACGATCTCGATCGCGAACGTCGTGACCGGGATCAGGTTGCTGAACAGCACGGCGTTCTGAGGCCCGATCGAGGCGATCGCCGCGTTCCACGTGAGGACGGCGACGAATGCGCCGGGAATCGCGAGATAGAGGATCTGCGGGGAGACCGACCAGAGCTGTTCTGCGGACGGCAGCTCCACGAGGCCGGTCCCGATCGCGACGACCGTGGCGCCGGCGATCGTCAGCCACCCGAGCGACGCCGTCAGTGCCGTGTAGCGGAGTGGCGACAGCTCGCTGAACTCGGCCGCGCCGAGGCTGTAGAGAATGAAGCTGAAGACACCGCCGAGGACGAGAACCTCACCCCACCCGAGCGCCCCGTGGAAGATCGAGCTCGGGTGGCCGGCGCTGACGACGAGCGCGACGCCGAGCAACGCGACGCCGAGCAGGAGGAAGGTCGAACGCGCGGGGCGCCGTCCCGTGCGCCGCCAGAGGACGAGCGCCGTGAGGAGCGGGCCGAGCGCGACGATCAGCGAGGCGGTCTCGGGCCGCGCATGCGCGAGTCCCGTGTAGGCGAGCAGATTGAAGCCGGCGAAGCCGAGGGAGCCGAGCCAGAACAACCGCCAGCCGCGTCCGTCGAGGCGGAGCGAGCGCGGCCCTTCGACCACGACGAGCACCAGCAACCAGAGCGCGGCGGCGAGCGCGTAGCGGATCGTGGACAACGGGAACGCGTTCACGCTCTCGAGCGCCGACTTGCCGACGACGAACTGCCCGCCCCAGACGACGGCCGTCGTCGTCGCGAAGAGCACTCCCAGCGTGGCTGTCCTCGTCCTCACCCGTCTCCTCGGCTCGAAGGCGGCAACAAGGGTGTTCAACGACCTGGCCGTCGCCGGTATTTCGTGGTACCGCGGTGGTACCATACAGTCGTGGCGATGAACCTCCGTCTCACGGACGCCGAGTCCGAGGCGCTTCGCCGCAAGGCGGCGGAGGAGGGACGGTCGATGCAGGAGGTCGCGCGCGCGGCCATTGCGGAGTACGTCAGCGACCGCCCGGCGCGACTCCGTCGAGCCATGGAGCGCGTGCGCACCGAGGACGCGGAGCTGCTCGACCGGCTCTCGCGGTGAGCCGCGGAGAGCTCGACTACCTCTCCGTCGACGACCTGCTCGAGATCGCGGAAGCGATCCTGCCGACCGTCGAGGTCCGTGACGTCGGGCTGCTCGCCGCGGCCGCCGACCGGCCACGAGCTTCCGCGTTCGGAGCCGAGGCCTACCCGTCCTTCGCCGAGAAGGTCGCCGCCGTCCTTCACTCGGTCGCACGCAACCACGCGCTCGTCGACGGCAACAAGCGCCTCGCGTGGTCGGCTGCGCGAGTCTTCTGCCTGCTGAACGGCCGCGACCTCGAGCTCGGCGTCGACGAGGCCGAGGCTATGGTCGTGGGCGCCGCGGCGGGGTCGCTCGACGTCGCGGCTCTCGCGGAGCACGTCGGGCGCCGCCTCACCTCGATCTGAGAGACAGAAGCCGCTTGCGCCGTCAGCGTCTGTCCGAGCGCACCTCGTCGGCGGGGCTTGTGCGATCGGTAGTTGCCCGAGCGAGGCTCCGCGTGCTCCCCGATGAGGGCGGAACATTGACGCGGGATGATCCGTGAGGCAGGAAGGAGGAGTTCGATGGCCGAGAGAAAGGACGCGTCGAGTCGCGTCCGCGTCGCCGCGCTCGCCTTGGTCGCCGGTCTGGCCGCAGGCCCCCTCGGCACGCACGTGTACTGGATGCTCGGGGGCACCTGGGGACTCCATCAGTCGACGTCGATCGGTATCCGCGTCGTGGCCGCCGCCGTTGTCGTACTGCTCGTCGTCGCGGTGCTGGTCGTCCTGGCACGGGTCGGCTTCTGGCAGCAGGAGTTCGTCTCCGAGCGGCTGATTCGGCTGTTTGCCTGGGCGCTCGCGGGGGCTTTCCTCCTCGAGACGCTGGCCGCGTTCACCTGGAGCAGGGGCGAGCCCGAGTGGTGGCTGTATGGGCCTGTCTCGCTCGTCATCGCAGCGCTGGCCGTCGTCGTCGCCGGCTCGGGCGGGGCCTGGCACATCCACCGGCCGCGGCGAACGCTTCTGCACTAGAGGAGCATCGTGGCGGTCGAATCGTCCCGCAGGCGACCGCCGGCTCGTCGGTCGCCGCTCAGGCAGGGCTGTGTCGCTCGATGAACGCGAGCGTCCGCTCCCAGGCGTCGGCGGACTGCTCCGCGTAGTCCTCCTGGCGGCGGTCGAAGAAGCTGTGCGGCGCGCCGTCGTACACGACGACCTCGTGCTCGATGCCCGCCGCGGTGAGCGCCTCGTCGAACGCGGCGTTGTGCTCCGGGAGGATGTTCTGGTCGTCGCCCGCCTGGAGGGCGAGGATCGGCGCCTCGAACTCGGCCGCGCGCTGCGTCGGCCCGGGCGCCCCGTTCCGCTCGCCCGTCGAGCCGTAGAAGCCGACCGCACCGGCGAGCCCGTGCCCGCCCGCTGTCGAGAGCCACGCGTGCCGGCCGCCGAAGCAGAAGCCGACCGCGAACACGACCTCGCAGTCCCCGCCCGCAGGCGAGCGCAGGTGCTCGACGGCCGCGCGGACGTCTTGCTGGATCCCCTCGGGGGTCGTCTGCGCGACGTGATCCATGTACGGGAACTCGTCGTCGCGCTTCGAGACGCCGGCCGTGCGCCCGAAGTAGTCGAACGCCACGGCGGCGTAGCCGCGCTCGGCGAAGCGGAGCGCGAGCTCCTCGTAGAAGCGGTAGAGGCCGCGGACGTCGGGCAGCACGACGATGCCGACTCGGGCGCCGTCGTCGGGCTGCGCCGCGAACGCGGCGAGCCTCGTTCCGTCCGCCGCCTCGAGGACGACGTCCTCCGACCGGACGGGCGCCCCGCCCGAGATCGCAGGGATCGGCGGAACGGAGTCGAGCTCGAAGCACATCGCCGCCCGACCCTACTCCTCCGCCTGTCACTCGGGCGGCGCGCCGAAGCGGACGTGCATGTGGTTCTCGTGATTCGGGTACGGAATGACGACGCCGCTCGGGCCGTGGAGCCCGGTCGAGAACCCGACGAAGACCATCTTCGCGCCCGCGGCCACGAAGCGGTCGAGCAGGTCCTGCGCGAGCGGCCGGTCGATCTGGCTCGTCGCAATCGGGGCTCGGAGGTGTCGGTCGAGCCGCGGGTAGTAGATGTCCGCGTCGAGCCCGTTCTGGTGCGAGACGTGCTGGTCCATCCGTCCGCCGTGGCGGAGGCTGATGTCCCCGACGACGACCTTCGGCGCGTCCGGGTGCGCCGCCCGGAAGGCCGTCACCACCGCGAGGATCCGCCGAATGGTGTGCTCGTTCCCGTACAGCCGCCAAGGGAGGTTCGGGGTCGAGTCCGTGTTCGGGTTCCACGTCACCCAGTCGGGGCCCTCGACCGGAAGCTGCGTCCCGTCCACGAGGCTGCCGGAGTACTGGAGGCCGACCGAGCGCGCGTGGTGCCATTCGACGCGGACGGGCTCGGTCTTCGGGGCCTTGACCGGCGGCGCGGGCTTCTCGGGCAGCTGGAAGCCGAACTCGTCGGCCCGGAAGGTGAGGCTCGGCGGATCCTCGAGCAGCGGCCCGAGCTCCTGCGCGGCCGCGCGATGCCGGAGCGCGGCGATCGGCAGCATCGTCGCCGAGCCGAGGACGAGCGCGACCGCCGGCACGGTGCGCGTCGCGAGCCGTCGCCGCCGCGCTGCCTGGGCCGCGAGGCGTCGGCGCCGCGACTCGTCGAGCCCCGTCGGGACGGGTGCGAACAACAAGTCGAAGAGATCGGTGGCGCCGGGCGGCAGGGCCACTGCGGCGGCTCCCGAGGGCTGCGGCTGCTCGCGGAACCAGAGCACGTCCGTGTCGAGCCACACCTCGTCGAACCGCCAGCCCATGAACCGACGTCCTTCGCCCGTAGGACGGAGGTTCCTCCGCCCGGTTATCCGTCGAGGCCGACGTACTGGTGCCACGGGCCGGCGAGGTGCACCGTGGCGACCGCCAGCACCAGACCGGCGACGAGCGAGCCGGCGAGGAGCCAGCGGCGCAGCGACGAGCCCGGCAGGGGCTCGTCGCTCCGCCAGTCGGCCGCGGCGAGCCGCGGCACGCGCAGGAAATGAGCGAGAACGTGGGCGGACATCGCGGCGACCCACACGGCGAAGCTCGCCTTGTGGAGGCCGAGCACCACGCCTCCCGCCGGGCCGAGCACCACGAGGGAGACGCCGCTCGCGAACAGCCCGACGGTCGAGAGCACGACGACCGGTCCGAGCAGGCGCAGGAGCGGATGCGGCGGGCCGTCCGCCCGGTACGTGCGATGGCCCGTGTAGTAGCGCAGGAAGCGATAGCCGGTACTGGCGAGCTTCAGGCCGACGAGCGGCACGAGCAGCATCCCGATGAAGACGTGCGCCGACACGAGGGGCCCGATCGCGAGCAGCGTCAGGCCCTCGGCCGCGAGCAGCACGAGGAGGATCGCCGCGGTCGCCGCCGTCAGGCGCGTGTTGCCTTCGCTCCCGCCGGTCCGCACGACGGGACGGGCGCCGACGCGCATCCTCGTCTTCCCCTCTCGCGACACGTCGAGCACGGGCCCCATCTGACCCGACCCGGATGAGAGGACCATGAGAGCCCTCCGCTGCGACCACAATGCACGCGATGCGCGTGCTGGTCGTGGAGGACGAGCCCAAGCTCGCGGCCCTGGTCGCCCGGGGCCTCGCCGAGGAAGGACACCCCACCGACGTCGCGACCAACGGCGACGACGCGGTCTGGATGGCCCGCGCGAGCCCCTACGACGCGATCGTGCTCGACGTCATGCTGCCGGGACAGGACGGATTCGAGGTCTGCCGCGAGCTCCGCGCCGCGGACGTCTGGACGCCGGTGCTCTTCCTCACCGCGCGCGACAGCGTCGAGGACCGCGTCGGCGGCCTCGACGTCGGCGGCGACGACTACCTCGTCAAGCCGTTCTCGTTCCCGGAGCTGCTCGCGCGGCTGCGCGCGCTGACGAGGCGCGGCCCGGTCGAGCGGCCGACCGTGCTCGAGGTCGGGTCGCTGCGGCTCGACCCGGCGGCCCACCGGGTCTGGCGGGACGACACCGAGATCGAGTTGTCGGCGAAGGAGTTCACCCTGCTCGAGGTGTTCATGCGGCAGCCCGGAACGGTGCTCACGCGCCTCGAGCTGCTCGAACGCGGGTGGGACATGGCCTACGAGACCCGGTCGAACGTGGTCGACGTCTACGTCCGCTACCTCCGCGAGAAGATCGACCGGCCGTTCGGCTGCCATTCGCTCGAAACCGTGCGGGGCGTCGGCTACCGATTGCGCGAGCCCTCGGGGTGCTGAGAAGGATCCCGATCCGCTGGCGGCTCGCCGCTGCGTTCGCAGTCTCAATGGCGGCGCTTCTCCTCGCGCTCGGCGGCTTCGTCTATCTCCGCGTCGAGGACGCGCTCCGCAGCTCGGTCGACCAGGACCTGCGCGCACAGTCCGCGGAGTCGCTCGCCCACGCGGAGGACGGCTCGCTGCTCGACACGGACGCGCGCCGGTCCGGGATGGTCGCCCAGGTCGTCGGCCCGGACGGGCGGGTCGTGCAATCGGATCCGGTCTCGCTTCCTGCGCTCCTCGATCCGGCCGTCGTGGCGGCGGCGCGGCGCGGCGACGTCCTGACGACTGTCTCCCTCGGAGCCGGGGAGCTGAATCGCTGGCGCGTGCTCGCCGCCCCGGACGGAGATCGGGTGCTCGTCGTCGCCCACCCGCTCCGCCAGACGGAGGAGACGCTTCACCGCCTCTTCGGCGGCCTGCTCGTGGCCGGGCCGCTCGGGCTGCTCCTGGCGACGCTCGGCGGCTACCTGCTCGCCGCTGCGGCGCTGCGGCCCGTCGAGTCGATGCGACGCCGCGCGAGCGCGATCTCCGCGACGACGCCCGGCGCGCGGCTCCCGGTGCCGCCGAGCCGCGACGAGATCCACGACCTCGCGACGACCCTCAACGAGATGCTGGCGCGGCTCGAGGCGGCGCTCGAGCACGAGCGCCGCTTCGTCGCCGACGCGAGCCACGAGCTGCGCACGCCGCTCGCGCTCCTGAAGACCGAGCTCGAGCTCGCCCTCCGCCGCCCCCGGAGCGCAGAGGAGCTCCGTGCGGCCGTCGGCTCGGCCGCCGATGAGACGGACCGGCTCGTTCTCCTCGCGGAGGACCTGCTGCTCATCGCGCGCTCCGACCAGGAGGCGCTCGGCCTGCGGATCGAGCCCGTCGATCTCGGCGAGCTGGCGCGCTCGACCGCCGACCGCTTCGCCGAGCGGGCGTCGCACGAGGGTCGACGGATCGCGGTCGAGATCCCGACGGACACGGAGGTGCCTGCAGACCGGCTCCGTCTCGAGCAAGCGCTCCGCAACCTCGTCGACAACGCGCTCGGCCACGGCGAGGGGACGGTCACGATCAGTGCCCGGCGAGAGGGTGCGGGGGTCGAGCTACACGTCCGGGACCAGGGGCGCGGGTTCTCGTCGGACGTCGCCGCGCGCGCCTTCGAGCGGTTCTCGCGTGGCGACGACGCACGCGGTCGCGGGGGGAGTGGCCTCGGGCTCGCGATCGTCGAGGCGGTCGCGCAGGCGCACGGGGGCTCGGCGGGCATCGCCCGAGACGGCGGAGGCGCGGACGTCTGGATCTCGCTTCCCTCGACACGCTGAGCCGCTTCCGAGCGGCCTCTCATCCCGTTCTCATGTCGCGCGCCTACCGTCGGTCACGTGGATACGAGCGAACGTCCAGAGCGCCCCGGACGGCGACATCGGGCCCGCCTCGGGCTGCTCCGCCGCCGGGCGGCAGCGGCCTCCGCGCTCGGCTTCGCCGCGTTCCTCGGCCTCGCGGCACAGCACGCGGTCGGGTCCACCAAGAGCGCGGCGAAGACCGCGTCGTCGTCGCCGGCCTCCGCCCCGGCCACGTACTTCGACGAGCGTGCGGGCGGGTACGCGTTCGACGACGGCTCGGCGGCGCCGCTTTCGCCGCCGGTTGCCCAGACGAATGTCTCCTGAGCTCGCCGTCCCGTGCGGCATGTCGTCCCACCGGTTCCGCGCGATGGGGTCCGAGATCCAGCTGCTCGTGTCCGACCGCCTGACGCGCGAGGCGACGCAGGCCGTGGAGGCGCTGTTCGCGGAGTGGGAGGAGGCACTCAGCCGGTTTCGGCCGCTGAGCGAGCTCTCGCGGCTCAACGCGAGCGCCGGGACGCCTATGCGCGTCGGCCCGATCCTCCTGGGCGCGGTCGAGGCGGCGCTCGAGGCGGCGCGCGCGACCGGCGGCCTCTTCGACCCGACGCTGCGGCACGAGCTCGTGCGCATCGGTTACGACCGGTCGTTCGAAGAAATCGGTCATGCACGCGGGCGGGTGGCCCGTCCGCGCGGCGGCGGTGCCTGGCGGCGGATCGCCGTCGACCGCGCAGCCGGCGTCGTCACCCTGCCGCCGGGCGGCGAGCTCGATCTGGGCGGGATCGCCAAGGGAATGGCGGTCGACGCGTCGCTCGACCTGCTCGCGCGCCTCGGAATCGACGCGGCGCTGGTGAGCGCCGGCGGCGACCTCGCCGTC
Source organism: Gaiella sp. (assembly GCF_035558935.1). GTDB lineage: Bacteria > Actinomycetota > Thermoleophilia > Gaiellales > Gaiellaceae > Gaiella. Next base: position 27,413 of record NZ_DATMBZ010000116.1, read on the forward strand.
CGCGGGCTCCCGCCTGGCGCCGGAGCCTGGAGCGTGCTCGTGGGTGGTGATCCGAATGGCCCGGTCGTCCCGCTCGTCCGGGGCGCGCTTGCGACCTCCGGGATCGCCCGGCGCCACTGGCGGCAAGGCGAGATCGAGCGCCACCACCTCGTCGACCCGGAGACGGGAGAGCCGGCGGGGAGCGGGCTCCGCGAGGTGACCGTCGCCGGCGGCACGTGTCGCATCGCCGAGGCCGGTTCGACCGCAGCGTTCGTCGCCGGACCGCGGCTCGCGCCCGGCGTCCTCGAGCGGCTCGGGCTCGCCGGGTTGCTCGTCACGAACGCCGGGGCGCAGATCCGCGTCGGCCGCTGGCCCTCGTACGACCTCCCGCACGCAGCGTGACCACCTGGAACGCGGTCACGTGGGACACGGCGCGCGCGGGCGGCCTGATCGCCTACGTGCTCCTGACGACCGCCGTCGCGCTCGGGCTCGTCCTCCGGAATCGCTGGCAGTCGAGTCGCTGGCCGCGCCTCGTCACGAACGAGCTGCACGGCTACGTGTCCTTGCTCGCCCTCGTCTTCATCGCGGTCCACGTCTTCGCGGTCGCGATCGATCCCTTCACCCACTTCGGGCTCGCCGCCGTGCTGGTTCCCTTCGCCTCGCATTACCGGCCCATATGGATGAGCCTCGGCATCGTCGCGCTCTACCTCCTCCTCGCGGTGTGGGTCAGCTCGCGGCTGCGCCGCCGGATCGGTCATCGCCTCTGGAGGCAGATCCACGTGCTCGCCTTTGCCGTCTACGGCGCGGCGACGCTCCACGGGCTGGGGACGGGAAGCGACACGCGAACCATCTGGGCCGCCGCGCTCTATGCGGGCAGCGTCGGGCTGGTCGGCGCGCTGCTCGCGGTCAGGCTGCTCGCACCGGCAGGACGTGAGGCACGGCGGCGTCCGCTCGCGGCGGGCGTGGCAGCCGTGGCCGTCCTCGTGGCGGCCGCGTGGTCGCTCGGCGGCCCGTTCGCGCCCGGCTGGTCGGCGCGCGCGGGCGGCACGGCGGCCCGTGCGGCGGTCGCCGCCGCCACGGCGCCTCGACGTGCCCGTCCCGTCGCAGCGCGACTCCCGTCGGCCGTCGTGCAGACGCCGTTCACCGCCCGGTACGCGGGCACGCTGACGATCGGGCAGGTGAACGAGCAGGGCCGGCTCACCCTCCGCATCGACGGCGCGCTCCGCGGCGCGACGAAGGACCACCTCGAGATCCTCATCCACGGCATCCCGCTCGAGGACGGCGGCGTGGCGATGGAGCAGAGCCGCGTCCGCATGGGGACGACGACGGCCCTGTACCGCGGCGAGATCACGTCGCTCCACGGCACGAGCCTCGTCGCCGCGCTGCGCTCACCACATCAGCGTCTGCGGGTCGACCTGACGCTTCGCATCGGCCGGGACGGCACCGTCGTCGGCCGGGCGCGCGGCACGGCTGCACCGGCCGCAACCGCCTGACCGCAATCGGGCGCCGTCTTTCCGCGTCGAGCGACGCCGCAATCCCCGGCTTTCGACGCCGCTACCCTCACCGGCGCGCCCCCGTAGCTCAGTGGATAGAGCAGCGGTTTCCTAAACCGCGTGCACTGGTTCGATTCCAGTCGGGGGCATCCCCAGTAGCTACGCCGATTTCGCCTGAAAGCCCTGTAAAGCCGCCG
>NZ_DATMBZ010000117.1:0-55093 GCF_035558935.1 Gaiella sp.
CCCTCTGGCAGCAACCCGACGGGAATGTGGATCACGAATGGCACGCCGATCGTCGCGTCTACCAACAAGCAGGGCAGCAATCCCGAGACGGGCGACAACCCGGTCACGGTCAAGGTCTTCTGGACTCCCCCAACGGGTGGCCAGAAGTCCTATGACGAGCTAGCTCAGCAGTCGTACATCGGCACGCAGGAGTCCGCAGGCGCGCTCGACCTGGTCCGCACATCGGGCTCGCCGTTCGCGGGCGGGCTTCCGAATGCGCCGTTCGACAACGTCACCGACGGAAATGTTGACGTAACCGTCTTCCCGACGATCGGCATCCGGTCCGTGCTCCGCCCCGGAATCTTCACCACCCTGCGCACGGAATCGTCACAGGGCAGCCAGCTCGTCGCGTGCGATCCAGCTGTGTCCAGCGGCAAGGAGTTCCTGCTCTTCCGTGGCGGCTGCGACCCTTGGTTCGGTGAGAATCCGTTCGTCAACGGGCCGTGGTGGAACACGGGAACGAAGGAGTGTCCGGACTGGAACCTCTGGTACTCGACGACGCCGATGCCGCCGCCGTACGGCACCAACTCGTCCACCAACCCGTGGCGCTGCGTCCTGCAAGCGCCCGGAAGCTCGAACGGTCAGACAGGCGATTGGATGATCGTGGCGACCCAGAACTGCAAAGACCCGTCGCTCGACACCAGCACGAACAAGTGCCATTCGTGGAAGACCGCGGCCGAGGCGTACTGCGGGAACTACGACGGGAAGCCGGGCGACCCGAACGGCTGGGTCCAGAAGGGCGGAGACCTCAGCGATCCCCGCGTGATCAGCCTGTTCATCATCCCGTACCAGGCGCTCAAGAACGTGTCGGGCTCGAAGGTCGAGGTCCCGATTCTCGGTTTCGCGAGCTTCTACGTGATGGGTTGGAAGGGTCAGAACGCATCCGAAAACGACCCGTGCCCAGACCCCGACTTCAACAATGTCCCGTACGCTGCGCCCGACAAGGGAACGGTGCAGGGCGTCTTCGTCGCGGGCGTCCAGTACGAGCCCGGCCCGGTCGACGAGAACGCCGTCTGCACCGAGGACCTGCTGACGTTCTGCCGGCCTACGCTCGTCCGATGATCTGCCGATAAGAGAGGAACCCAGGAGGAACTCCCCCGTGTCGAACACCTCGCTCACAACCAAGGTTCAGCAGTCCCGCGGCTGGACGCTCGCGCTCGGCATCGCCGCCGCGGTGCTGGCCGCCATCCTGCTGATCGCGTACCTCGTCCAGTACCGCTCGAGCGTCAAGAGCTCGACGGCCGAGACGCCGGTGCTCGTGGCGAAGAACCTCATCCCGAAGGGCACATCCGGCACCGTCATTGCCGAGAAGCAGCTCTTCCAGGCCGCGACCCTCGCGAAGGACGACCTCAAGGTCGGCGCGATCTCCGACCCGGCGTACCTGAACGGGCGCGTGGCGGTCGCAGACATCTTCCCCGGCCAGCAGATCACCACCGCCGACCTGACCGCGGGCCTCACCGACGCGATCCCGACGCAGCTCACCGGTAAGCAGCGAGCGGTCGCGATCCCGGTGTCCGGCGCTCGCGGGCTCGTCGGGTTCGTCTCGAGCGGCGACCGTGTGGACATCTACTACGGCACCGGAGCGAGCGGAGGCACGGTTCTCGGCCTGCTCGCACCGAACGTGCTCGTGATGAGGGCACCGGCCGGCGACGGCGCACCGGCGATCCTCCGTGCCGACGCAGGGCTCGCACAGAAGCTCGCTCTGGCATCGGACTCGGGCACGCTCTGGTTCCTCCTGCGCCCGGCAGGTGACGCCAAGAACGCCCCGAAGAAGTCCATCACGAGCATCGAGCTCCTCCGCGAGATCCAGGGACAGCGGTAGACCACGATGGATCGCTCCATGCGCGCACTGGTCGCGGTCGAGGGGCTGGACGTCTTCGACGTCCAGCGGGCCCTGCCCGACGATCCGACCTTCGAGCTCGTCGGCGTCACCGACGGCGTCGACGAGACGGTTCGACTCCTCCACGACAAGGACGTCGACGTGATGCTCGTCGCGTGCCAGGGCCGGGAGGACGACCGCTCGCTGCAGATCATCGACAGTGCGCACCGGACTGCTCCCGACGTGCCGATCATCGTCCTCTCGACGTCGTCGCCGAACGGGTTCCTCCGGCGGGCGTTCGAGGCCGGAGCGGCGGACATGGCGTTGTTCCCGCAGTCGAAGGAGCAGCTCCGGTTCGCGATGAGCAAGGCGATCACCCGTGCCCCGCGAAGGGGCACGGTCGGCGGCGGCGACCGCAAGGACGGGCGCCTCATCTGCGTGCTCGGGCCGAAGGGCGGCACGGGCAAGACGCTCACCTCCTGCAACCTCGCGGTCGCGCTCGCGCTCGCGGGCCAGAAGGTGATGGTGATCGACCTCGACCTCCAGTTCGGCGACGTCGCGCTCTGCCTCGGGCTTCCGCCGGAGAAGACGATGTACGACCTCGCGATCTCGGGCGGCTCGCTCGACGCGGACAAGCTGGCGGACTACGTCATGACGCACGACACGGGCGTCGACGTCCTCCTCGCGCCGGCGCGCCCCGACCAGGCGAGCGCGATCACGATCGAGCTCCTGCGCGACGTTCTCGTCGTCGCCCGGGGCGCGTACGACTTCGTCATCGCCGACACGCCCCCCGGCTTCACCGCCGAGGTGATCGCCACCATCGACGCGAGCTCCGATCTGGTCATGGTCGGCACGCTCGACTCGCTCTCGCTCAAGAACACGAAGCTCGGGCTCGAGACGCTCGGGCTGATGGACTACGACCCGAAGAAGATCCAGCTCGTCCTGAACCGCGCCGACACGCGCGTCGGCATCAGCCAGCACGACGTGGTCATGGTGCTCGGGGCCGAGCCGAACATCTTCATTCCGTCCGATCGCGAGATCCCCCGCTCGGTGAACGAGGGCATCCCGATCACGCTGTCGCGCCCGCAGTCGTACGCGGCCGCGTCCTTCCACGACCTCGCCGGCCTGTTCCTCACGGAGCCGGCCGCCAATGGCGAGGCGCTCGCCGCAGCCACGGCAGAGCCGTCTGGCCGCAGCCACTCCCGATCCCTGTTCCGCTTCAGAAGGAAGTAGCCGCATGGAGCTCCACGAGCGACTCGTCACGACCAAGCCGGCGGCGGCGGTCCAGCAGCAGACCAAGGAGCCGTTCGCCGACCTCAAGAACTCGATCCACATGCTCGTGATCAGCGAGCTCGGGCCACAGCTCACCGGCCAGGTGCTCGACCCGGTCGGGATGCGCGACCGCGTGATCGCGGACATCCGCCGTCACCTCTCCGGCGAGACGGGAATCTCGCGCGAGGATCGCGAGCGGCTGACGTCGGAGATCGCCGACGACATCCTCGGCTACGGCCCGCTCGAGCGCCTGCTGGCCGACGACTCCATCACGGAGATCATGGTCAACGGGCCGGGCGAAATCTGGATCGAGCGTCAGGGACGCCTCTACGAGACGACCGTGCGCTTCTCGGACGAATCGCACCTGCGCCGCATCATCAACCGGATGGTCGCGCAGATCGGCCGTCGCATCGACGAGTCCTCGCCGATGGTCGACGCACGCCTGCCCGACGGCTCGCGCGTCAACGCGATCATCGCGCCGCTCTCGCTCTCCGGCCCGCTGCTCACGATCCGGAAGTTCGCGCGCAAGCGCCTCGGGCTGCAGGACATGGTCAACATCGGCTCGCTCAGCGAGGAGTCCGTCGACTTCCTCCGCCGGTGCATCCAGGCGCAGCTCAACGTCCTCATCTCGGGCGGTACGGGCTCCGGCAAGACGACGCTCCTGAACGGCCTCTCGTCGGCGATCCCCGACCACGAGCGGATCGTGACCATCGAGGACGCGGCCGAGCTGCAGCTGCATCAGCGGCACGTCCTCCGCCTCGAGGCGCGCCCGCCGAACATCGAGGGCGAGGGTGCGATCCCCATCCGCGACCTCGTGCGCAACTCGCTGCGCATGCGACCCGACCGGATCATCGTCGGCGAGTGCCGCGGTCCCGAGGCGCTCGACATGCTCCAGGCGATGAACACGGGCCACGACGGGTCGCTCTCGACCGTCCACGCCAACGCGCCGCGCGACGCGCTCGCGCGTATCGAGACGATGGTCTTGATGGCCGGCTACGACCTCCCGGTCCGCGCCATCCGCCAGCAGGTCTCCTCGGCGCTCGACCTGATCGTCCACATCGAGCGGATGGAGGACGGCTCCCGTCGCTGCACCGCGGTGACCGAGGTACAGCGCATGGAGTCCGACGTCATCACCCTGCAGGACATCTTCGAGTTCAAGATCGACTCGTTCGCGCCCGACGGAACCATCAACGGAAAGCTTCAGCCCACCGGGCTGCGGCCGATCTTCCTCGACAAGTTCGCGAAGCGCGGCATCGAGCTTCCGGCGGGGCTCTTCACGCACCGGCCCGTCACTGCGAACGTCGCGGACCTCCGACGGTGACGCGTCGCGCTCGTCTCATCTGGCTCGCCGCGGCCGCTGTCGTCGCTGCGGTCGCGGCACTGCCGGCCGCCGCTGCGGATAGCGGCAGCGTGCAGGTCGTCGAGGCCGGGAGCGCGTTGTTCCCGGACCGCGCCTATGTCCTCACGTTGCCGGACGCGAAGGGGTCCGTGCTGACGGCGGACGATGTCACGGTCACGGAAGACGGCAACGCCGTCAAGAACCTCAGTGTGCTCTCGGCCGCATCGGCGGAGGGGATCGGCACCGTGCTGTTGATCGACGCTTCGAACAGCATGAAGGGCTCGATCAACTCGGCGATGGAGGCGGCACGGGCGTTCGCGGCACGCAACCCCGGGCAGCCGCTGTCGGTCGTCTTCTTCAACGTGAAGCCGACCGTCGCGCTGCCGCTGACGACCGACCAGAAGCAGATCAAGGCGGTGCTCGCCAAGCCTCCGAAGCTGGCCGAAGGAACACGCCTGTACGACGCCCTCGCGGCGGCGGTCGCACAGGTGCGCGGCTCGGCGCTCGGCGCGGCACGGATCGTCCTGCTCTCGGACGGAGACGACGTCGGCAGCGTCACGAACCTCGACTCGGCTCTGGCTCAGCTCCAGGATCAGAGCATCCGCGTGTTCACGGTCGGCATCGAGTCGCCCGACTTCACCGCCGACGACCTCCAGCGAATCGCAGACCAGACGGGCGGCACGTACGCGGCGGCCACGTCGCCCGATGCCCTGACGAAGATCTACGACGAGCTCGGCTTCCAGCTCTCGAACGAGTACCTTCTGCGGTACCGCTCGACCGCGCAGCCGGACCAGCAGGTCGACGTCGAGGTCGCCGTCAAGGGCGCAGAGCCCGTGTCGTTCTCGTATCAGAGCCCGTCGACCGGTACCGCCGCGCCGTACGAGCCGGCCTTCCGGGACAAGCTCCTTCAGTCGTGGTTCCTGATCCCGCTGGTGGTCGTGCTCGTCCTGGCGCTCGCGATCTTCACGCTCCGCTCGCTCTGGAGCCTGCGCTCGAACAGAGCGCTCGTCGCGAGGCTCGGAGAGTTCGTCACGCTTCCGGCAGAGGAGCGCGCAACCGAGCGGCGCAAGGAAGTCGATGCGTTGCTCCTTGCGGTCAGCCAGCAGAAGCAGAAGCAGCGGAAGATGCAATGGATGTCCGGGTTTGCCGACGACGTCGACGTCGCACAGATCAAGCACGATCCGAGCAGAATGGTGTGGCTGGCGGTCCTCGGCGGGCTTCTCATCGCTGTCGTCGCTGCCGTCGCGCTCGGGCCGTTCTGGTTCGTCCTCGGCGTCATACCGCCGATCGGCCTCAACCTCTTCGTCCGCGGGAGGGCTCGGGCCGTCCGGAACGATTTCAGCGAGCAGCTTCCCGAGAACCTCGACGTGCTCGCCTCCGCGCTCCGGGCCGGCCACAGCCTTGCCGGCGCCATGGGCGTGGTCGCCGACGAGGCGCCCGAGCCGTCCAAGCGGGAGTTCAGCCGCGTCGTCACCGACGAACAGCTCGGGATCCCGCTCGACGAGGCGCTCGAGGTGACCGCACAGCGAATGCAGTCGAGCGACATGGATCAGGTCGCCGTCCTCGCGCTCGTGCAGCGTGAGGCAGGCGGTAACACCGCCGAGGTTCTCGATCAGGTGACGGCGAACATCCGCGCGCGGATGGACATTCGCCGTCTCGTCAAGGTCTTGACGGCCCAGGGCAAGTTCTCGAGCTGGGTGATCGCCCTCGTCCCAGTGGGGATCCTCGTCTTCCTGCTGCTCGTCAACCCGTCGCACCTCGACCCGCTCATCCATCAGACGGTCGGCCAAGTGGCGTCCGTGGCGGCTGTTTTGATGATGATCCTGGGCTTCTACGTCATCCGTCGAATCATCACGATCGAGCTCTGACCATGATTCATGTCGTAGCACTCATCGGGCTCTTCCTCCTCGCAGTCGCGGTCACGATGGTCATCCGGGCGCTCACGAGCCCCGCGGGGCCGTCGACCGAGACGCTGGAGCAAATCAGCGCGTACGGCTTCGCCGGGACACTTCCCACCTCGACCGAAGAAGGGCCGGGCCTCCGTGTTCGCGTAGGCGACTTCGCGGGTAGCACGGGCCGCTGGCTGGGACAGCGCTTCTCGCGTCTCAGAGGAAAGAACTACCGCGCTCGCTTGATCGCCGCGGGCATGTACACGACCACGCCTGAACGCCTGCTCGGGACACAGTTCCTCGCGGCGTTGGGGCTTGCCGTGTTGTGGCTGCTGCTGACCGGCGTCGGCGGAGCCCAGGCGTGGCTCGTCGTGCTCGGCACGATCGGTGCGGCGGTGCTGGGCTGGGTCCTCCCCACGTTCGTCGTGGACTCGCGGGCGAGGAAGCGCCGGGACCAGGTCGAGCGTGGCCTACCCGACCTGATCGATCTCCTCGTCGTGACCCTCGAGGCCGGCCTCAGCTTCCCCCAGTCGCTGAGGCTCGCCGCCGGGAAGATCAAGGAGCCCCTGTCCTCGGAGGTGCGTCTCACACTCCAGGAGCAGAACATGGGCCTGACTCTCGTCGAGGCGCTCGAGAACCTTCTGGCCCGCGTGGACACGCCGGGCGTCCGGATGTTCTCGAGGTCGATCGCGCAGGGTGAGACGATGGGCGTCTCCACGGGCCAGATCATGCGGAACCTCGCAATCGAGCTACGCAAGCGCCAGCGGGCGTATGCAGAGGAGCGCGCCCAGAAGGCGCCGGTGAAGATCCTCTTCCCGATCCTCTTCCTCATCATGCCCGCGCTCTTCATCGTCATCCTCTTGCCGGTGATGATCCGAATCCTGGACGTGCTCGGCGGCGGGACGGGCGAGTAGCCGGCGCCCGCCGTGCGCAAGGTCCCGAACCTGACGCTTCGCCGCGAGGACGGAAGGGTCGTCGCGGAATCCGTGGTGGTCGCCGACTCGACGGGTCGGCGGCTCCGCGGCCTCCTCGGCAAGAAGGAGCTCCCGTCGGGTCACGCTGTCCTCCTCCGCCCGGCGTGGTCGATTCACACGGCGTTCATGCGGTTCCCGATCGATGTCGTCTTTCTCGACGCCGACCAGATCGTGGTCAAGATCGTGCCGAATCTGCCGTCCTTCAAGACCGCCTCCTGCCGCGGGGCCCGGGAGGTCGTCGAGCTCCGCGCCGGCGAGTGTGAGCGGCGCGGGCTCGCGCTCGGCGACCGTGTCGCCTGGGCGGCGCGCGCTGCAGACGAGGCGGCGCCGATCCCCGTCGCAGATCTCGAGGGCGAGCGACGCGGCGCTGTCGTGCTCGCCTCCACCGACCAGCGCTACCTGAAGCTCGTCCGCTTTCTGCTCGACGGGAAGGGCATCGGCGTCGTCGCCAGCGTGCCGCCTCAGGGCGCGGCAGAGGCTGCCGGAGGCGAGGCGGCGGACGTCGTCGTGATCGACGCCGGCGCCATGACGGAGGGACTCCGCCTGGCGAACGTGACCCGCGCGCGGCGTCCCGAGGCGACCGTCGTCCTCGTCGGCGAGGACGCCGCCGACCGCGCCCCGGCCGGCATGCGCGTGTACGAGAAATGGGACGACACGGAGGGCGTCGTCGCCGCGATCGAGGACGCGATCGAGCGAAAAGCCGTGTAGTCTCAGGGGTTCGTGCAGGGGTCGTGTCCGACAGGGTGAACGAGGGGGCGACACGAGATGACTCCAAGCGAACAATCGATCAGGCGAGGACCATGACCAGCTTTCCGGCGGGCGGTACGTCCGCGGCAGGTTCCGTCGCGCCGCTCACGAATCTCCAGGATGCATCGCCGTCACGTTCGCCGGCAACGGCGCCGGGAGGTCATGGCGGCGCGCAGAGGCTCGACGCCGCGCACCGAGCGCTGCAGGCGGAGACCCACGACCGCGCCCAGCCGTATCTCAAGGCAGCCCACCGCGTCGCGCTCGCCGCGTACGACGGCGCGGGACGGAGCGACGCCGCAGACCGGATTGCCGTCGGTGTCTACGTGGCAAACGTCGTTGTCGCTCTCGCGGCAGAGGGGCAACTGGACGAGCACGACGCTGCCGTTGCGGTCGCGACCCTCGCGGAGACGCGTGACGAGCCGCTCGAAGCGGCCCGCTTCGATCTCCACCGGATCGCGTGCTTGAACGGGCTCCTGCTCGAGCTGCCGCCGTTCGTCGCGTGCGAGATGCAGCTTCGGCTCCTCGTTCACCTCGGCGTCGCGAGCGACGTCTCTCTCTGGCGGACGCACGACGGCGTCGTGGACCCTGTGCTGTCGTTCGGCGACGGCGCATCGAGCCGCCGCGCTCGTGCCACGGCAAAGGCGGCACTCCGCCGGGGCGGCCCCATGAGCCTGCTCGGCGGGCGAACGCTTCGCTCATCGCTCGTTCGTCGGTTCAACGCCCCGTGTGCGGCGATCGTCGCCCGGGTCGGTGACCCGGTCTCCCGAGCGGACGCCTATCTCTCCACCACGGCCACGGCGATGTCGGCGATCTACGAGCGCGAGCTCCTCCTCGAGCGCTCCGCCGAGCGCGAACGGGTGCTCGTGCGGGCCGGCGAGCAACGTCTCATGCGCATCGGGTTCGATCTCCACGACGGCCCGATCCAGGACGTGCTCTCGCTCGGCGCGGAGGTCTCCCTGCTGCGCGACCAGGTCTACCCCTTCGTCGACGACGCGCATCGTGAGCGCGCCGTGGGTCGTTTCGACGACATCCTGGCACGCGTCACGGAGCTGGACCGCCAGCTGCGGGAGCTCTCGCGGTCGCTCGAGTCACGGAGCATCATCACGCGTCCGCTGGGCGAGATCCTCCACCGCGAGGTCGACTCCTTCGCGGAGCGGACGGGGATCGACACGCGGCTCGAGATCCGCGGAGACCCCGAGTCGCTGACCTCGGCACAACGGATTGCCGTGTATCGCGCGATCCAGGAGTCGCTGTCGAACATCCGAGAGCACTCGGGCGCGTCGACGGCGGAGATCCGGCTCCGCATGCGCCGCGCCTCGATCGAGGTGCGCGTGACCGACGACGGCCACGGCTTCGAGGTCGGACGCGCGCTCGCCCGGGCGGCGCAGCGAGGCCGCCTCGGCATCGTCGGGATCGGCGAGCGCGTGCGGATGCTCGGAGGCACCTTCGAGATCGACAGCACCCCGGGCGGCCCGACGATGCTGACGTTCGCCCTGCCGCGTGTGACGCCCGACGAGCGGTCGGCCTTCCGCTGAGCTGGCCCCAGGGGCCTGTCCCCCGCAGGGGCCCGTCCCCGCGGCGCTCCCGACCAAGACCACGCTTCACGGAGGACAGGCCCCGCGGACAGACCCCCGGGGACGGACCTCGCTAGACCCAAAAAAATGAAGGGGAGGGCTCCGCCGCCGGTAGCCCTCCCCAACTCTCTGCCCTCCCCGGCCCCCACTCCGGGGTGAGCAGCGATGTGGGACCCCTCTACGGCTGCAGGAGCCGCCCCTTGTCCGACATGCAACGGCCAAGGCTCCCGAGCGCCGACCCCCCGCGGGCGAGAGCCATCGTGCATCGCTTCGAAAGTGACGGCCTCGCCGCGGCGGCCGCCTGCGCCGCAGCGAGCTTTACTGCCGTCATCGACACACACCGGCCGAAGATGTTCGTCCTGTCGCTCCATGACCAACCTGCGTTCGGCGCCGCCGACGGCTCGACCGCATGAGCCGCCGGGACGACGAAAGCAAGGAGGAGGAGGTTCGTGAGTGAAAGCTTCTTCATCGTGTTTCTCTTGGCCCTTCACCCAGGAAGATGCGCGGCGGCCGGAAAACTTGCGTGTTCGCTTGTAAAGACTCTGTAAGGGGGATGCGCGCGCCGGCGGAATACGTGATCCTGAGAGCCGGCAATGGCTGCCACTGAAACCAGCACGCGCGCAAACGCCGCGCTCGACGACCTCTACCGGCATCACGTCGGCGAGGTCTACCGCTACACGTATGCCGTCCTCGGCAATCACGCGGACGCGGAAGACGTCACGCAGACGACGTTCGTCAACGCGCTCCGGGCGCTCGAGCGCGGCGAGTCGCCGCAGAACGCCTCGGCATGGCTGGTTGCGATCGCGCAGAACGTCGTGCGGCAGCGCTGGCGCCAGGCAGCCTCCCGACCGGCCGAGGTGGAGCTCGTCCACGACGTGCCGGAGACGCCGGCCGAGGAGGACATCGAGGTCGACGAGCTCGTCCGCGCGCTCCAGCGGATCCCGCCGGCGCAGCGCGAGGCGCTCGTCATGCGGGAGCTCGAGGGACGGTCGTACAACGAGATCGCGGGCCTGCTCGGGCTCACGACATCGGCGCTCGAGACGCTGCTCTTCCGGGCGCGCCGGTCGCTCGCCGAGGAGCTCGAGAATGTCGTCACCTGCCAGAACGCCGAGCTCGCGATGTCGAAGCAGCTCGACGGTCGGCTGTCACGCAAGGATCGGCGGCGGCTCGACGAGCATCTCGCCGAGTGCCCGGACTGCGCCCGGCTGGCGCAGATGCAGAAGCGCCAGCGGCATGCGTTCAAGGGTCTCGCCGTCCTTCCGATCCCAGTCGGCCTTGCGCTCTTCAAGGGCGTGCCGAGCGCCTCTGCTGCGGCGTCGCTGCCGACCATCGGCCTCGGCGCGACGGGTACCGCGTCGAACGGCGCGGCCGGCGCGACCGGTGTGGGCGTCGGGGGCGCGACGAGCGGCGGAGCCGTCGCGGGTGGGTCGCTCGTTGCCGCCGCAGTGAAAGTGGCGGCGGTGATCGTCGCAGCGACCGTCGCGACGGGCCTCGCCTACAAGGGTGTGCAGCTCGCCCAGGGCGAATCCCCGTCGTCCACCTCCGCGAGCCCAAGCGCGACGCACGAGCGCACGACGGCCACCGGCCAGAACCAGAAGGGTCCAGCTGGGACCAAGGCGACCACACTTCCGCCGGCCCGGGGGGCGAGCCCGTCCAGCGGCGCCCAGCACGGCGCCAACGCAGTCGCAGGCGGCGTCGCGATGGAGAGCGAGACCTCCGTGGTCGGTCAGGTCGCGGGCGGCGAGACCGCGAGCGACGGGACCACCGGATCCGCGAACGGCAGCGGCGCAGGGGCGACCAAGGACGGGGCTGGATCCGCCGGGGACGCCGGCACCGGGCCTGCCACAGGCAGCGGCTCCGGGACCCCAGCAGCCGCCGCCGGGACACCGGCAGCCACCACGCCGTCTTCCGCGCCTTCGGTCTCGGGCGGAGGCGCGCCGGGCGCGTCACCCACGGCGGCGTCCGCGCCACCGAAGGGCACGACCACGCCCGCCAAGGCGAAGCCGAAGAAGCCGAAGGTCCGCAATCCCAAGGCAGCCTCGAAGCCCAAGCCGAAGCCCACACCGCCGGCGGCGAAGCCGACCGCGCCGCCCGTCGGACCGGGCGCATCGAACGGCAACGGCAGCGGGAACCCACAGCCAGGAGCCGGAGGCTCGTCCGCAGGGGGAAGCCACCCGGTGACCCCAACCCCCGAACCGACATCTGGCGGCACGAGCGAATCGCCGGGGCCGGCGCCGGCGCCGACCCCGACCACCGACACATCGGCGGGTGAGACCACCACCACCACGCCGGGTTGCCCAGGTGCCGGTAGCGGCCCGGGCAAGGGCCAGGGCTGCGGCGTCGGCAACGCCTACGGGCAGGACAACGGCAAGCCCTAGAGCCGGCGTTGCCGAGAGACACGAACCCCCAAAAGGGGGGTCGCGCTCCGAGCCTCGAATCGACGATAGGATGCGCAATGCTCCGCGGCCGGACGATCGTCGTGTTGCTCGTAGCGCTCGCGAGCGCTTTCGCCGCGTCGTCGGCCGGTGCAACCGGCACGGCTCGGGGCGCGACGACCGCGTCGAAGTCCTCGGTGACCCGCGCACCCTCGCTCGAGGAGCTTGTGTTGCGGGAGATCAACGCTGTACGCACACGACGCGGCCTCGGAGGTCTCGCCGCATCTCAAGCGCTGTCGCGCTCCGCCGCAGCCCACTCCCGCGCGATGGCGATCTACGGGTTCTTCTCGCACGAGTCCCGCAACGGAACAGCGTTCTCGGAACGGATCAAGCGTTTCTATGCGCCACGCTCGGGAGCGTGGACGGTCGGTGAGAACCTCGCCATGTTCGGCGGCTCGACACCGAGCGCCGCAGCGATCGTCGACGCCTGGATGGGCTCGCCGGGGCACCGCGCCAACCTTCTGCGCGGCCTCTTCCACGAGGCCGGCCTCGCGATCATGTTCAACCCCGCAGCCGGCGGAGTCTTCGGCGGCGAGTCGACCTGGGTCGTCACACTCGACCTCGGCAGCCGCTGACATCTAGGGGTCTGTCGCCGAAGGGGGCTGACCGCTGTGACGATTGCGTCCTAGCACGACGTTCTGTGCACGGCCACGCCCACGGGGGACAGGCACCCGCGGTGCCAGTCCCCGGCCGCTTGAGTTCTTACGCCGCAGGAAGCGCGCGGAACGCGGACTGCCGCGGGTCGATTGCGCGGTCGAAGCCGCGCTCCCACTCCACGACGACCGTGCCGCCGGCCTCGATCCCGCGGACGACGCCGCGGTCACCGGCCCGGAGCTCGGGGTCGCTGTCCGACACGAGTTCGATCACGCTTCCGATGCGCACGCCCGCCGCGATGCGCGCGGCGAGGAGACGAGCACCCATTGCATCCATATTCACTCTTGTACGCACAACAGGCCCCGCCATCCTCCCCCGGACGGATGAGTCGACCTACCCCTTCGGGCAGGAAAGGGTCGAGGGGCGACGAACGCCGGAGGGCGCCGGCGGCTCATTCGAACTCGACGGCTGAGGATGTGCCGCCGGCGCTTTCCGGCGAAGGGAGACGGATGCAGGGCCAGGCACGGAACGAGCGCGAGTGGGAGCAGTGGCCCGGTCGCGGTACAGGCGGCGACAAGCGCGGCCGGCTCCGCGGACTGTTCACGCCCTCCGACGCCGCGGACGCCGTGGCGGAGCTCATCGCCGAGCGCGGACGCGAGCTCGAGGAGCGCTCGGCACAGATCCGCGCGGCGGTCGAGGAGCTCGAACACCGGGAGGAGCGTGCGCGCGAGCTGCACTACCGCGTCGAGCAGATCCTGCGCGACGGTGCGGCCGAGCTCGACCTCCGGCAAGCGGAGTTGAGCGTCAGGTCGGCAGACCTCGACGGCCGCGAGGCCGCCCTCGAGCACGCCGAGGCGAAGGTCGAGGATCGCCGACGCGCGCTCGGCGCTGTCGAGCTGCGTGCCGCGGCGATCGAACGACGCGAGGAGGCAGTCCGGCTCCGGGAGGTCGAGCTCGAGCACAGGGCCGCGGAGCTGGCCGAGCTCGCGCGTCAGCTTGACGACCTGGGCCGCACCCTGGAGGGCGCCGGCGTACGTCGGGTCGTCCGCGAGGACGAGCACGTCGCGCTCGCCGCAGCCGACCGGTATCGCCTCGTCGTACGCACCGGCCCGCCGCCGGAGCCTGGAGAGCTCGTCGAGCTGGAGGACGGCTACTACCGCTGCGTGCGGATCACGGCATCGCCTTTCCCGCGCGACGACCGTAGCTGCGCCGTGCTCGAGCCCATGGCCCTGCCGGTCGACGAGTAGCTCAGCCGAGCCAGGCGTCGAGAATCGCGTCGCCGAAGAACAGCCCGATCACTGCGCCCGCCGCGAGCGCCGGCACGTACGGAAGCGTGGTGCGTCGTCCAGCCGCACCCCGCCGCAGGAGCACGGCGAGCGCGGGGAGCATGCCGAGCAGCGTGCCGATGAACAGGCCGACGAACGCATTCCAGCCGAGCCAGGCGCCGAGGAAGGCTGCGAGCTTCACGTCGCCCATGCCGAGCCCTGCGGGGTAGACGAGTGCGAGGACGAGAAAGAAGCCTCCCGCGCCGAGGGCGGAAAGCAACCACTCCACGCTCGGATCGCGGATCGTCTGCACGACGAGCGCGACAGCGAGCGCGGGCAGGACGATGCGGTTCGGGACGATCCGACGCTCGAGGTCGGTGACGGTGACGGCGACGACGACCGCGCATCCGAGCACGTTCACGATCGCCTCGACCGTGACGCCGAAGACCGCGAGGCACGCCGCTGCCAGCGCGAGCCAGACGACGAGCGCAGCGAGCCGAAGGCGCACGGAGCGGGATTCACCGCGAAGTGGGGCGATCCTCTCCCCCGAACGAGGGACGGGATTCACCCACCCGGGGAGGGGCCGCCCGCGGCCTCCTCGGCGACGATCCGGTCACTGCGGAGCACGCGCCCGCTCCATGGCGTCGGGGCGCGAGAAACAGAGGGGGAAGTGCGTGAGGCTCTCGATCGACGGGCTGCTCGACGCTGGTTGGCATGGCCCGCGGCGGCAGTGGGCTTGTTCGGGCTCGGAAGCATTGCGGCACTCAACCTGAGCCTCACGGACCGGCCGCAGGAAGCATTCTTTCTCTCCATGGCGCTCGCCGGGTATGCGGGCGCGGCCACCACGTTCCTCGTCACGAGGATCCTGGCGGCGCAGCGGCTCGCGCTCCGCGACCCGCTCACCGGCCTTCCGAACCGCGATCTCCTCGACGACCGCATCGCGCAGGCGCTCGCGCGCTCGCGGCGCTCGAACGAGCCGTTCGCGCTCCTCGTGGTCGACCTCGACGGCTTCAAGGGCGTCAACGACATCCGTGGGCACGAGGTCGGTAACAAGGTGCTGCGCGCCACCAGTCGCAGACTCGAGTCGGTCGTCCGCGAGACCGACACCGTCGCGCGCGTCGGCGGCGACGAGTTCGTCGTGCTCTCCCTCGGGACGTCCGAGGACGAGGAAGCCGCTGCACTGGCCGGCCGTATCCGCCACGCCCTCCGGCGCTCGTACCGGGTCGACGGCGGGGTCGTCGAGCTCGACGCCTCGATCGGGTGGGCTCTCTTCCCCGAGGACGGCGTCTCGCCTGAGGAGCTGCTCGCGCGCGCCGACAACCAGATGTACGCAACGAAGCGAGACACGAGCGACGAGTCGGTGATTACGCGGGCACCACTCGACGGCGGGGTCGTGAGGGATCTCGAGTACGCGCTCGAGCAGGGCGAGATCGTGGTTCACTACCAGCCGATCGTCGAGCTCCCATCGGGCGTCGTGCGGACGGCGGAGGCGCTCGTGCGGCGGGTTCGGGGCGACACGCTCGTCGGCCCCGCGGACTTCGTGCCGCACGTCGAGCGGACGCCGCTCGTGCGGAAGCTGACGCTCGCCGTCGCCGGCGACGCCCTTCGCTGCCTCGGCGAGTGGGAGGCGCAGGGCCACGAGCTGGGCGTGGCGATCAACGTTCCGTACCGGATGATCGACGACGGGGAGCTCGTGGCGGGCCTCGAGCGCCTGCTGCGGAAGAGCGAGATCGCACCGGAGCGCCTCACGCTCGAGGTCGTCCCGTCCGGCCCGGGTGCAGGCTCGGAGCTGGACGCGACCGTGATCGCCCACCTGAAGGAGCTCGGAGTCCGCCTGTCGCTCGACGACCTCGGCCGTGCCTCTTCGGTGGCCGCGATCCGGACGCTGCCTCTCCACCAGGTGAAGATCGACGCGATGTTCCTCCACGAGGCCGGGCGGGGCGGTAGGGCCGACGCAATCGTCAGGTCGCTCGTCGAGCTCGCCCATGGCCTCGGGCTCGAGACGGTGGCGGAGGGAGTCGAGAGCAAGCTCGCCTGGGAGGCCGCGCTCGCGCTCGGCTGCGACCACGCGCAGGGCTTCTACCTCGGCCACCCGATGCCGGCCGGGAAGCTGGCCGACTGGCTCACCGGGACGTGGCCGGTCGTCGCCGTGGCGAGCTAGAAGACCAGCACCCCGGCGGCGGCCGCAAGGGGGACAACGGCCCAGACGGGTAGGACGCGCAGCAGGACGAGCAACCCTGCCGCGAAGAGGACGTCGCGTATTCCGCCGATCGAGGTGGTCAGCACGGGGTTCCACAGCGCCGCGGCGAGTACGCCCACGACGGCCGCGCCGACGCCTGCGAGCGCCGCCTGCACGATGCCGTGTCGCCGGATCGACGACCAGAGCGGCAGGACGCCCCCGAGCAGCAAGAACGAGGGCAGGAAGATCGCCCCGAGAGCGATGGCGGCACCCGCGATCCCGCTCGGCTCCGGATCGCGCACCGCACCGAGATACGCCGAGAAGGTGAACAGAGGCCCGGGCATCGCCTGGACGAGCCCGTAACCCGCGAGGAACTCCTGCTCTCCGACCCAACCGGGGGCGACCACCGCGTCGTGCAGGAGCGGGAGGACGACATGCCCGCCGCCGAAGACGAGCGCGCCCGACCGGAACATCGCGTCGACCAGCGCGAGCGCGCCGTCGTCTCCCGGGGCGAGGAGCGCCGGAAGCCCGAAGAGGAGTGCTGCAAACACCACGAGGCATGCGAGCGGCAGCAGCCCTGGCCTGGAAGAGCGCTCGTTGGAGGCGGGCGGTCGACCCAAGTCCCGCAGAAGGACGACGCCGACGAACGCGCCGAGCACGATCGCCGCAGCCTGTCCGCCGAACCCGCTCCACGCGAGCGCGACGACCGTTCCTGCGACCGCCAGGACCAGCCGCGGGACGTCGGGCGCGAGCGAGCGGCGCATCGCGAGCACGGCCAATGCGACCACCGGCACCGCAACGAGCTCCAGGCCGTGCACCCATCCCGCGTCGGCGACGTCAGCCGACGCAACAGCGAACGCGAGGACGGTCATGACGACGGCCGACGGGAGGGTGAAGCCGAGCCAGGCGACGAGCCCGCCCAGCCGACCCGCCCGGCGCGCCCCGATCGCGATCCCCAGCTGGCTCGACGACGGGCCGGGCAGGAGGTTCGCGATGGCGACGAGCTCGGCGAACTCCCGCTCGTCGAGCCAACGACGCCGGACGACGTAGGCCTCGCGGAAGTAGCCGATGTGCGCCACCGGGCCGCCGAAGGAGGTGAAGCCGAGCCGCACCGCGACGGCGAAGACCTCGGCGGCCGTACCACCCTCCGTCAGCCGCGTGTCGCGCCTGGCTTCCAGAGCGGCTCGTCGTGGTGCGCGAGGGCGTTTGCGCTTCGTGCGAGGATGAAGAGGAGGTCGGAGAGGCGGTTCAGGTACACCGCAACGAGCGGCCCGAGCTCCGTCACCGTCGCCGCCCTGAGCGTCTCGCGCTCGGCGCGACGGCAGATCGTCCGTGCGAGGTGGATCCCGGCTGCCGCCGTCGTCCCACCGGGAAGGACGAAGCTCTTGAGCTCGGGTAACCCGGCGTTGAACCGGTCGCAGTCCTCCTCGAGCCGATCGACCATCGACTGCTCGACCCGGAGCCGTCCCTCGACGTGCGCGGGGACGGACAGGTCGGCGCCGACGTCGAAGAGCTCGTTCTGGACGCGCTCGAGCACAGGCCGGAGCTCGCCCGGCACGGCACCCGCGAGGACGATGCCGATCGCCGCGTTCAGCTCGTCGACCGTCCCGAACGCCTCGATGCGGCCGTCGAGCTTCGAGACACGGGAACCGTCGCCGAGTGAGGTCTCCCCCGCGTCGCCGCCGCGGGTGTAGATCCTCGTCAGCCGAACCGGCTCGTCTCGTGCCCGCGGCATGGGCTGAGGATAGTGGGCACTGCCAGGTGGGGACTGGCCCCGCAGGGGCCTGTCCCCTGCGACGCTCCGAGCAACGCCACGCCTCGCGGCGGTCAGTCCTCTGCGGGGACAGACGCCGCGAGCTGCCGCTCGGCGGTCTTCAGGAGCTCGCGCGAGATGACGATCCGCTGGATCTCGCTCGTCCCCTCGTAGATCTCCGTGATCTTCGCGTCGCGGTAGTACCGCTCCGCGGGGAACTCGCGCGTGTACCCGTAGCCGCCGAGCACCTGGATCGCCTCCTGGCTCGCCCGGACGGCGACCCCGGAGGCGAACAGCTTGGCCATCGCGCCTGCGGGCCCATGAGGCAGCCCTGCCTGCTTCAGCCACGCCGCGCGGAGGGTGAGCTGGCGGGCGGCCTCGATCTCCGTCGCCATGTCCGCGAGCTTGAACCGGATCGCCTGGAACTCGGCCAGCTTGGAGCCGAACTGCTCCCGCTCGAGCGCATAGGCCCGTGCCGTGTCGAGCGAGGCCTGCGCGATGCCCACGGCCTGCGCTGCGATCCCGATCCGACCGCCGTCCAGCGTCGCCATCGCGACGGCGAATCCATTTCGCTCCTCGTGGAGCAGCCGGTCGCCGTCGACGTGGACGTCCTCGAGGCGGAGGTCCGCCGTCGACGAGGAGTGAAGGCCGAGCTTCTCTTCCTCGCGCGTGACCTCGACGTGGTCGGCGTCGAGTACGAATGCGGACACGCCGCGCGCGCCGACCGTCTCGGGATCGGTGCGCGCGAAGAGGAGGAACGTCGAGGCATGACTGCCGTTCGTGCACCACTGTTTCGAGCCCGACAGGCGCCAGCCGTCGCCGTCCCGCACGGCGGTCGTCCGCAGCGACCCGGCGTCGGATCCGGAGCCTGGCTCGGTGAGCGCGAATGCGCCGAGCGCTTCTCCCCGCGCGAGCGCCGGCACGAAGCGCGCCTTCTGCTCCTCCGTGCCGAACGTGACGATCGGCAGCGTCGCGGCGCTCGTGTGCACGGCGACCGTCACTCCGACGCCGGCGTCGGCACGGGAGAGCTCCTCGAGCACGAGCACGTACGACAGGAAGTCGGCGCCCGCACCGCCGAGCTCCTCGGGAATGCAGACGCCCATCAGGCCGAGCGAGCCGAGTTTCGCGAACACCTCTCGTGGGAACCGGTGCTCGCGATCCCAATCGCCCGCATGCGGCGCGATGTCGTTGTCGGCGATCTCCCGCGCGAGCGCCTGGATCTCGCGCTGCTCGCCGGTCAGGGCGAAGTCCACGCCGGGAGTGTAGGGCGTGCCTCAGGAGCGGTGGCGGAGCGGTCGCGCCCGCCGCTTGACCGTGCGCACGAGGCCGTCGGGCGTCATGAGCCTGCGGAAGCGACCCGGCGACAGCTCCGTGCAGAGGACGGCCGAGGCTGCGGGACCACGATCGCCGTAGCCGACGCCCTCCGCGCGAAACGACGGGGCGGCGCGCCACCCGTCTTCGGTCAGCTCGTACGCCTCCTGCTCCTCGAGGAACAGACCCGCGGACGTGAAGAGATGCGTCCAGCCTGCGACGTCGTCCAGTCGATACCAGCCGTGGTCTCCCGGCTCGCCGAGGGGCACCGTGACGAGGAGGCGACCCCCCGGCCGGAGGACGCGCCGGAGCTCACGGAGCGCGTCCGCCCGCGATCCCGGGTCGCTCTCGGCAGGCAAGCCGTAGCCGGTGTTGTCCGCGCCGACGTGCTCCAGCGTCGAGACGAGAAGCACCTGGTCGACGCTCGCGTCGTCGAGCGGAAGCGAGCGTACGTCGGCGACGACCCGCTCGATACCTTCGACGTCGCGCTCGGCAAGGTCGACGCCCACGACTTCGACGGCAGCCCGGACGAGCGCGCCGAGGTACGCCGGCTCCGCGTATGCGTACCCGACCTCGAGCACCCGTCCCGACGCGAGGAGCCGCGAGAGAACCCATGGGATCTCCACGACGCGCTCGTCGGTTCCGGCCGGCGCCTGCAGCCATGACAGCCGCTCGCCGCGCGCCCGCGCGGCGAGGCCGAGCGCGACCGCATCGTCGAGCTCGCGCACGCGGGTCGCCTCGGGTGCGTTGACGAGCTCGTGCAGGAACGTCGCGCGAGAGAGGGTTCCGTCGGCGAGCTTCTCCAGGGCACGCGCGCGCGCCTCGTCGTCCGGCGGACGACGGAGGACGTCGCGAAACGCGCGCTCGACGAAGGCCTCGTCCTCGCCGGCCTGGGCGCACAGCTCGGCTCCGACACGACTGTCCAACGACTATCCGTACTCGTAGAAGCCTCGGCCGGACTTCCGGCCGAGGCGGCCCGCCGCGACATGACGCCGCAGGAGCGGGCACGGAGCGTACTTCGGGTCCCCGAGCCCCTCGTGCAGCACTTCCATGATCGCAACGCACGTGTCGAGCCCGATCAGGTCGGCGAGCGCGAGCGGCCCCATCGGATGGGCGAACCCCAGGCGCGCCACGGTGTCGATCGCCTCCGGCTCGGCGACGCCCTCCATCAGCGCGTACGCGGCCTCGTTGATGAACGGCATCAAGATGCGGTTCGAGACGAATCCGGGAAAATCGTTCGCCTCCGCCGGCGTCTTACCCAGGTCGCGGGCCAGCGCGACGATCGCCTCGACCGTCTCGTCCGACGTCTGCTCGGCCCGGATCACCTCGACGAGCGCGAGCACCGGCACCGGGTTGAAGAAGTGCATGCCGACCACCTGTGCCGGCCGGGACGTGGCGGCGGCCAGCTGGGTGATCGGGATCGACGACGTATTCGAGGCGAGGATCGCGTGAGCGGGAAGGGCGTCGTCCGCGGCCCGGAGGAGCTCCTTCTTCGCTTCCGCGTTCTCGACGATCGCCTCGATCATGAGATCCGCTTCGCCGATCGACTCGACCGCGGTGATTCGGTCGAGCACCGGCCCGGGGTCGGGTCCGCCCTTCTGGTGCAGCTTCCCGAGGCTCGTCGCGATGGCCTCGAGGCCCCGCGCGGTGGCGCCGGGCAGCGTGTCGTGCAGGAGCACGTCGCGCCCCGACGCTGCGACGACCTGGGCAATGCCTGCGCCCATCTGCCCGGCGCCGACGACGAGGACGCGGTCGAAGCTCATCTGCCGACCCTATCGCCGCCGACGATCGCGGCCCGCCGCTGGCGGAGCCGACGGATCGAGTAAGCGAGAACGGCCGCGAGGATGACGAGCCCGATCACGACCCTGATCCCGTTGCCCCGGGGCTCGTCGCTCACCGAGAGAAGCGCCCCCGGGTCGGTCAGCAGGCACGACTCCGTGACGAGCTCGGCGCCCGAGAGGTTCGCGAGCACCCCGAGCGCCTCGTCGTGAAGGATCGGCTTGTCGGCGGCGTCGACGAGACGCGTCGCCGAGCGAACCTCGACCTCCCGCCCGACCGGGCCCTTGACGTTCTGGTCGACGACGAAGCGGTACACATTCCCGGTCGCCACGGCGCGTTCGCCCGCGACACGCCCGACGAACGCGGCATCGGCGGCGTCGAGGCGCTCGTCGAGTGGGACGTTCGGGCAGTCGAGCGCGAGCGCCGAGGGAGCGAGGACGAGCGACGCGAGGAGGAGCGTCGCGACTCGCGCGATCACGCCTCGAGCAGCACGGCGTCGCCCTGTCCGCCGCCCGAGCAGATCGCCGCGAGACCGAGGCCGCCTCCCGACCGACGAAGCTCGTGGACGAGCGTGCCGACGATCCGGCCTCCCGAAGCTCCGACCGGATGACCCAGCGCGACGGCGCCGCCATTCACGTTGACGAGCTCCTCGTCGGCTCCGAGCATCTGCGTCGAGTTCTTCGCCACCGACGCGAACGCCTCGTTGATCTCGACACGCGCGACGTCGTCCATCGTCCGGCCCGCAGCTGTCAGCGCCTTCTCGGCGGCGCGCGCCGGCACCCGCGCGAGGTAGGCGAAGTCGTCCGCGACGTATGCGTGCCCGACGATCCGCGCGAGCGGCTCGAGGCCGCGCTCTTCTGCCCATGCAGCCGAGCAGACGACGACGCACGACGCGCCGTCAGTCACTCCGGGGGCGTTGCCGGCCGTCGTCGTTCCCTCCGGGTCGAAGACCGGCTTCAGTGCGCCGAGCTTCTCGAGCGTCGTGTCGCGCCGGATGCTCTCGTCGGCGACGACGTCGCCGACGGGGACGAGCTCGTCGTCGAAGCGGCCCGCGTCCTGTGCCGCCGCGGCGCGCTCGTGGGAGCGAACGGCCCACGCGTCCTGGTCCTCGCGCGAGATGCCGAGCTCGCGCGACACCGCGGAGGCCTGCTGGATCATGTGGAAGCCGTCGAAGGTGGACGTGAGGCCGTCGAAGACCATGTGGTCGAGAACCTCTCCGTTTCCCATGCGGTAGCCGAAGCGTCCCTCGGGAAGCAGGTACGGCGCCCGGGACATCGACTCCATCCCGCCGGTGACGACGACGTCGTGGCGGCCGGCGGCGATCATCAGCTCGGCGATCTCGAGCGCCCGGATCGAGGAGGCGCACACCTTGTTGATCGTGTCGGACGGCACCTCCTTCGGAATGCCGGCCGCGACCGCGGCCTGACGCGCCGGCGCCTGGCCCGCCCCGGCCTGGAGCACCTGGCCCATGACGACGTAGCCAACCTCCGCGGGGTCGACCTTCGCGCGCTCGAGCCCCGCGCGGATGGCGATCGCCCCGAGCTCGGTCGCAGGGACGTTGGCGAGGCCGCCGCCGAGCCGGCCGAAGGGCGTCCTGACAGCGGAGAGGATGACTGCGCTCGCCATGCGCGGTCAGCGTAGCCACGCCGTGTCGGGCGGGCGTCGGTCGTTGCGCGCCGCGTGGGCGGGCGCTACGCTCGATCCCACGATGGCTTCCTCCCGCACGCATGGCTGGTCGTGGCGCCAGGGGCGAGGCGGGAGCGTGCGCTAGCGCAGAGCGCGACATCCGTTTCGCCCGAGGCCTCCGACGGAGGTCTCTTTCGTCTCAGGGACATATGACCACCGACACGACCATCACGACCGACCTCCTCACCCCCCTCGGGGCGTACCTCCGCCTCCGCGGGATGGGGAGCGCCAGCTTCCTGCTCGAATCGGTCGAGCGCGGCCGCCTCGGCCGCGCGTCGTGGATGGGTGCGGGCTCGCGGCTCGTGACGTTCGACGAGGCCGAGGCGCTCGGCCTGCCCGTGGTCGGCTACCTCGCGTACGACCACGTCGCAAGGCTCGAGCCCACGGTCGAGTTGCCGGACCCGGGCCACGGCTTCCCCGAGAGCCGAGTCGTGGTCGCCGAGACGCTCGTCCGCTTCGACCACGGCGCCGGCACCGCGGAGGTGCTCGCCGGTGACCCGCACGAGGTCGAGGGACGTCTCGAGGCGGGCATTCCGTGGCATCGCGAGACCCGAGGCGTCGCTGGACCGATCGCGCGGACTCCCGACGGCGAGCGCTACGAGGAGATGGTGCGGGACGTGAAGCGGCACATCGTCGCGGGCGACGTCTTCCAGTGCGTTCCCTCGCAGCGAGCCGAGCGCCCGACCTCCGCGACGCCGCTCGAGGTCTACCGCGCCCTGCGCCGCGTGAACCCCTCCCCCTACCTCTTCCTCCTGGAGCTCGACGGCATCGCGCTGGTGGGCTCGTCCCCCGAGCGGCTGGTCGCCTGCGAGAACGGCCGCGCGAGCCTCTGCCCGATCGCGGGCACGACGGAGCCCAGCGAGGGCGACGTCGAGCGGCTCCTCTCCTCGGAGAAGGACCGCGCCGAGCACGTGATGCTCGTGGACCTCGGCCGGAACGACCTGTCGCGCGTGTGCCGCGCAGGAACGGTCCACGTGGCGAGGAGCATGGAGGTGGAGCGGTTCTCCCACGTCTCGCACCTCGTCTCCGAAGTCGTCGGCGAGGTCCGCGACGGCGTGACGCCGTTCGACGTGCTGCGCGCCTGCTTCCCGGCGGGGACGGTCAGCGGCGCGCCCAAGGTCCGCGCGATGCAGTTGATCTCGGAGCTCGAAGGCTTCCGCCGCGGCCCGTACGGCGGAGCGGTGCTCTATTCCCTCCCTGACGGCACCATGGACGCGTGCATCGCCCTCCGGACGACGATCATGCGTGACGGGATCGCCTATCTCCAGGCCGGCGCGGGCATCGTCGCCGATTCGGACCCGACGGCGGAGCACGAGGAGTGCCTGCGCAAGCTCGCCGCCATGGAGGCCGCGATCGATCTCGCGGAACGGGAGGTCGCCGCGCGGTGAAGCTCCTCATGATCGACAACTACGACTCGTTCACGTACAACCTCGTCCACCTGTTCGAGGAGCTCGGCGCTGAGGTCGTGACGGTGAGGAACGACGCGATCACTCCCGGCGAGGCCGTGGAGCTCGCGCCGGACCGTCTCGTCGTCTCGCCCGGCCCGGGGCGCCCCGAGGACGCGGGGGTCTCGATCGACGTGATCCGCGCGCTCGGGCCGACGACGCGCACGCTCGGGGTGTGCCTCGGGCACCAGGCGATCGTCGAGGCGTTCGGCGGCCGGATCGGCCAGGCCCGGGCGCTGCTGCACGGCAAGTCGAGCGTCGTCACCCACGACGGCCGGGGCGTCTACGAGGGCCTTCCCGCGGAGCTCGAGGTCGGGCGCTACCACTCGCTCGCGGCGACGACCGTGCCGTCCGTCCTCCATGTCACGTCGCGCACCGCCGACGACGAGGTGATGGGCGTCCGCCACGCCGAGCTCCCGATCGAGGGGGTCCAGTTCCATCCCGAGAGCGTGCTGACGCCCCTCGGCCCCGCGATGGCGAGGAACTTCCTCTCGTGATCACGCGCGCGATCGCGGAGGTCGTCGACGGCCGGAGCCTGTCGCGCGAGGAGGCGCGCGAGGTGATGTCCGCGATCATGGCAGGCGACGCGACGCAGGCGCAGATCGCCGGGTTCCTCGTCGCTCTGCGCGCCAAGGGCGAGACTGCGGACGAGATCGCGGGCTGCGCCGAGGCGATGCGCGCGCACGTCCTGCCCGTCACCACGAGCCGGGACGATCTGGTCGACGTCGTCGGAACGGGCGGGGACGGAGGCCGCACGCTGAACATCTCGACCGCTGCCGCGATCGTCGCCGCCGCCGCAGGCGCTGCCGTCGCGAAGCACGGGAACCGTGCCGTCAGCTCGGCCTCCGGATCGGCCGACGTGCTCGAGGCTCTCGGTTTCGTCCTCGAGCAGCCGCCGGAGCGGATCGGAGAGTCGATCGACCGGCTCGGCTTCGGCTTCATGTTCGCGCCGTCCCACCACCCGGCGATGCGGCACGCCGCTCCTGTCCGGAGGGAACTGGGCACCCGCACGATCTTCAACGTCCTCGGGCCGCTGACGAATCCTGCCGGCGCCCGCGCGGGCGTCTTCGGCGTCTACTCGGCGGCGCTCGTCCGCACGATCGCCGATGCGCTGGCCCGGCTCGGTACACGCCGCGCGTTCGTCGTGCACGGGTTCGCCGGCATCGACGAGCTCTCGCCGTGCGGGCCGAACCAGGTCTGCGAGGTCGTGGACGCAACCGTGCGCGAGCGCGTGATCGACCCCGCGGAGCTCGGGATCGAGCCGTCCGCACCCGCCGGGTTGACCGGAGGCAGCCCGCAGGAGAACGCTGCCGAGATCCGGTCGATCCTCGGCGGCGACAGGGACGGCCCGAAGCGCGACTCGATCCTCTTGAACGCGGCTGGCGGCATCGCCGCCGCAGGCCACGCCGAGGACCTGCGGGAAGGGCTCGAGGTGGCCCGCCGGACGCTCGAGTCGGGCGCAGCGGCAGCACGACTGGACGAGCTCGTGGCGTTCTCGCGGGAGGCGAGCTGATGGGCCGCTTCGAGGACGCCCTGCGCACGCCCGGCCTCGGGGCGATCGCAGAGATCAAGCGTCGCTCGCCGAGTGCCGGCGACCTCCGCCCCGGCGCCGACCCGGCTCGCATCGCCCCGGCCTACGCAACCGCAGGCGCCGCCGCGATCTCTGTCCTCGTCGACGAGCGTTTCGGAGGGACCTGGGACGACCTCCGTGCCGCGAGGGCGGCCACGGACGCACCGCTTCTCGCGAAGGGCTTCTTCTCGACCGCCGAGCACCTGCGCACGGCGAAGGAAGCCGGCGCAGATGCAGTGCTGCTGCTCCTTCGTGACCTCGACGACGAGGCGCTGCGGGCACTTCAACGCGAGGCTCGAGGTCTCGCCCTCGACACGCTCGTGGAGGCGCACGACGCGGACGAGCTCCGTCGCGCAATTGCGCTCGACGCGCCCGTCGTCGGCGTCAACGCCCGCGACCTCTCCACGTTCGCGATCGACCGCCCGGCGCAGCTGGAGCTCGTCGCGACCGTGCCCTCCGACCGCGTCGTGATCGCCGAGTCGGGGATCGAGTCCCGTGCCCAGGGCGCCGCCGCGGAGCTGGCAGGCGCCGATGCGATCCTCGTCGGCTCGATACTCATGCGGGCGCCCGACCCCGGCGCCAAGCTCGAAGAGCTCCTCTCGCGTCCGCTCGTCAAGGTCTGCGGCCTCACACGAGAGGAGGACGTGGCGGTCGCGGCGGACTCCGGTGCCGACCTGCTCGGCTTCGTACTCGCGCCCGAGAGCCCGCGCGCGGCGTCGCACGTCCTCCCCGTTCCTGAGCAGATGCTCGCCGTCGCTGTCTGGGTCGGCGAGGCAGGGCCGAGCGACGCCGACCTCGACCAGGTGCACACCGTGGAGGCGGGCAAGGTTCGGGGTCGCGACGCAACGCTGCTCCGCGACGGCGAGCCGGTCGCCCGCGTGGTCGACCTTCCATGGGGAGAGGACGATCCCGACCACTGGGAGCGTGCGGCCGCGACCGAAGGCCGCGTCGTGCTCGCCGGCGGCCTCGGCCCCGAGAACGTCGGCGCCGCGATCGCGGCGGTTCGGCCCTGGGCCGTCGACGCCTCGTCGTCGCTCGAGGTGTCCCCTGGCGTGAAGGACCACGACCGCGTTCGCGCGTTCGTCGAGGCAGCGCGGGCGTGACGGGCGGGACGGAACCAAGCCGGGCGAGGCTCAAGCCACGCCCGGAAGCCGTGGTCGAGACGTTCGGCGAGTACGGGGGCCGGTACGTCCCCGAGACGCTGATCCCGGCGCTCGACGAGCTCGCCGCAGCCTGGGAGGAGGCCAAGCACGACCCGGCGTTTCGCGAGGAGCTCGACGAGCTCGGGCGGACGTACGTCGGGCGCCCGTCGCCGATCACCCGAGCCGACCGCTTCGCGCCGGGGAAGCGGCTCTACCTCAAGCGCGAGGATCTGAACCACACGGGCGCACACAAGATCAACAACGCGCTCGGTCAGGTCGTGCTGGCGCGTCGCATCGGGAAGCGCCGGATCATCGCCGAGACGGGAGCCGGCCAGCACGGCGTCGCGACGGCGACGGCGTGCGCACGCTTCGGCCTCGAGTGCGTCGTCTTCATGGGCTCCGAAGACATGCGCCGGCAGGCGCCGAACGTCGAGCGGATGCAGCTCCTCGGCGCCACGGTCGAGCCCGTGGAGACCGGCACGAGGACGCTGAAGGAGGCGACGAGCGCGGCGATCCGTGACTGGATCACGAACGTCGAGACGACGCACTACGTGATCGGTTCGTGCGTTGGGCCGGCTCCGTACCCCGAGCTCGTCGGCGCGCTCCAGTCGGTGATCGGGCGCGAGGCGCGTGAGCAGCTCTTCGAGGCGGAGGGCGCTCTCCCCCAGGTCGTCGTCGCCTGTGTGGGCGGCGGCTCGAACGCGATCGGGATGTTCGCGGGCTTCGTCGACGACGCGGATGTCCGGCTCGTCGGCGTCGAGGCTGCCGGCGCGGCATCGCTCGGCACGGGGCGCACGGGCGTCCTCCACGGGTCGCGCTCCTCGGTCCTCTCGGACGACGACGGGCAGATCGCGGACGCACACTCGATCTCTGCCGGCCTCGACTATCCGGGGGTCGGCCCGGAGCACGCCTGGCTCCGTGACACCGGTCGCGCGACCTACCTCCCCTGCACCGACGACGACGCCCTGGCCGCGTTCGAGCGCTTGACGCGCACGGAGGGGATCATCCCCGCACTCGAGTCGGCGCACGCGCTCGCCGTTGTCGACGGTCTCGACGCCGAGTACGTAGCGGTCTGCCTGTCGGGGCGGGGAGACAAGGACCTCGCAGAAGCTCTCTCCGCCCTGCGGGCGAAGAGAACGTAGGAGCGACCCGTGGAACGGAAGCAGCTCGTGATCTATCTCGTCTGCGAGCCCGAGACGCCGGAGCTCGCACGCGCCGCCGTCGAGGCGGGCGCGGACGTGATCGAGCTTGGCTTCCCCTTCTCGGACCCGCTGGCAGACGGGCCGGTGATCCAGCGCGCGTCCGAGCGCGCGCTCGCGCGCGGGATGCGAACGCCACAGTGCCTCGAGTGCCTCGCTGCGACGCGCGCGCTCGTCGGGGACGCACCGATCGTCCCCATGACCTATGCCGCGCTGCTCGAGGCGTACGGCTGGGACCGATTCGCGGCCGACGCCGCGTCGCACGGCGCAACGAGCCTCATCGTCTCGGACGTCCCCGCCGGCCAGCGGCCGGAGCTCCGCAGAGTCCACCTCGTCGCTCCGACGTCGACCGACGAGCGCATTCGCCTCGCGGCATCGACGACCGACGGCTGGCTCTATCTCGTCACGCTCACCGGGACGACGGGCGCTCGGGCCGAGCTCTCCTCCGCGCTCGCGGGGCTCGCCGAGCGCGTGCGCCCCGTCGCTGAGGGTGTTCCTCTGTACGCCGGCTTCGGGATCTCGACGCCGCAGCAGGCCGCGGCAGCGGCCGGGCTCGTCGACGGCGTGATCGTCGGCTCTCGGGCCGTCCAGGTGGCCGAGGAGGGGCCGGGGGCGCTCGCCGACTACGTCGCGACGCTCCGCGCTGCGCTCGACTGACGGTCTCAGTGGTTCACGCGAACGCGCTTGCCGCAGCGCACGCAGCGCGCCCGCCGCTGCGTGAGGAAGAACCGTTTGCCGGCCGGAACGCGGTGGCCGACCACCCGGCAGAGATAGCGCCTCATGACTCTCCGGGCCCCGGGCCGACTCGGACGAGCATCTTCCCGACGTTCGCGCCCTCGAGCATGCCGATGAACGCCTCCGGGGCACGCTCGATCCCGTCGACGACGGTCTCGCGGTAGCGGATCGTCCCGTCCGCGACGAGCGGACCGACCTCACCGAGGAAAGCGGGGAAGCGGTCGCCGTGGTCGGAGACGATGAAGCCCTGCATCCGGAGGCGCTTCGTCACCACCATGAACATGTTGCGGGGCCCCGGGAGCGCCTCCGTCGCGTTGTAGCGCGAGATCGACCCGCAGGCGACGATGCGCCCGCGGAGCCGCATCGCGCCGATCGCGGCCTCGAGCGTCTCGCCACCGACATTGTCGAAATAGACGTCGACCCCATCGGGCGCGAGCTCTCGCAGCGCCTGTCTCGTCGGCGTCTCCCGATAGTCGAACGCCATGTCGATCCCGAGCTCGCGCAGCCAGGCGACCTTCTCCGGTGTTCCTGCGCTCCCGAGCACCGCGGCGCCTCGCGCACGGGCGAGCTGGGCGGCGATGCTCCCGACGGCGCCCGCGGCGCCCGACACGAAGACGGTCTCCCCCTCCCCGACCTCTCCGATGTCGACGATCCCGACGTACGCCGTGAGGCCCGTCATACCGAGCACGCCGAGCGAGGTCGAGACGGGCGCGAGCTCCGGATTCACCGCCCGGATGCCTCTGCCGTCGAGGACGGCCGCCTCGCGCCACCCGAGGTCGTGCTGCACCCAGGTGCCCTCGGGCCAGCGGTCGTCGCGCGACGCGACGACGACCCCCACGGCACCTCCCCGCATCGGCTCGCCGAGGGCGAACGGCGGCACGTACGACTTCGCATCGTTCATCCGGCCGCGCATGTAGGGATCGACCGAGACGAACGCGTTGCGGACGAGAATCTGACCGTCCGCGGGATCCGGAAGCTCCACCTCGGCCAGCTCGAAGTCCGAGGCGACCGGCGCTCCGCGCGGGCGGGCGGCGAGCCGTATCTCACGCGACCTCGTCGGCACGACACGATCCTATGCCGGTCGCCGTCCTTACGAAATCCTCTCAGAGACGGTGCTACCCTGCCGCGCGGCTTTGTGTGTCGATCAGGTGGCGACCGGGCCCGATTCCGCCGCGCGCGACAGGACCCCGGTCACTGCTGCCGAAGGGAGCTCAATGCGTCGTATCCGCGTTCTCATCCTTGCCGCGGCCGCGTCTTTCGCAGTCCTCGCTTTCGCGGGGAGCGCGTCGGCCGGCGACTTCGCCGACAGCCCGTGTAGCGGCGACCCGTCCAAGATCTGTCCCGCCGCCACCGTCGGCCAGCCCTACTCCGTCCAGTTCACGCTCAAGGAGCCGGGCGATGCTTGCCCGACCTTCCAGGTGAGCTCCGGGGGGCTTCCTCCCGGGCTCACGCTTGCCTCCGACGAGGGGGCTGCGAGAGGAACGCCGACGCAGTCGGGGAGCTACACGTTCTACATCACGGTCTCGTACACCTGCGGGACGGGCGGCAAGGGCCCGGGGATCTTCTCCGACCAGCAGTACACGATCAACGTCAGCGGCGCGGTGCAGCGCCTCGTCGTGACGACACCGTCCCTCCCCGACGCGAGCATCGGCCAGGCGTACACCGCCCCGGCGCTCGCGGCCTCCGGCGGGTCTGTGAGCTCCTGGTCGCTCGCCTCGGGCGCGCTCCCTGCGGGGCTCACGCTCGCCTCGAACGGCGTCATCTCGGGGACTCCGACCCAGAGCGGGACGTTCAGCTTCACGGTGCAGGCAAACGGCTCCCCGAACAACGACACGAGGCCGCTCTCGATCTTCGTGCTTGCTCCGCTCGAGCTCCAGACGCTGGCAGGCAAGAAGCCGCCGGCAACGGGACTGACCGCGAAGGCCGCGGTGAGCGCTGCCCTTACGACAGGGGTGAAGGCAGTCGGAGGCCGCGGTCCCTACGCGTTCACGTCCGAGGGCGTCCTGCCGCCCGGAATCACGCTCAACCCGACCACCGGAGCGGTCACCGGCGCCGGGACCACGGCCGGCCGGTTCACCTCGACCATCACCGTGACGGACGCGACCGGCGCCAAGGCCGCGGTGCCGTGGTCGTTCACGATCCTGCCGCTGCTCGACTTCGCCAAGGGCAAGGGTCTCGCCGCCGGCAAGGTCGGGAAGCTCTACTCGGCGCGCATTCCCGTGAGCGGCAAGGACGCCAAGACGGCGCAGTTCGCGCTCAGCGGAAAGATCCCGCCCGGCCTCGAGCTCGACGAGACGACCGGTCGCCTGACGGGGACGCTGCTCAAGGCAGGCAACTACCGGCTTCGCGTATTCGCGTTCTCCGAGAACGGCGCGCCGGTCTCGAAGGTCTTCCGCATCAAGGTCCGCGCATAGTCGGCGCATGACTCCGTCGCCCGCCCGGGACACGTCCCGGGCGGGCGAGAATGCCGTGGTGAGCTCACTACGGGGACAGCTCCTCGTCGCCGGACCGGCGCTCGAGGACCCGAACTTCCGGCGGACGGTCGTGCTGGTCGGCGAGCACGGCGACGAAGGCGCGATGGGCATCGTGCTCAACCGCGTCTCGGGTGTGCTCGTCGACGACGCCGTTCCACCGATGTCGGCGCTCGCCGGCCCGGACGAGCTTGTTTACCTCGGTGGCCCGGTCCAGCCGCAGGCCGTCGTCGTGCTGGCGGACTTCGCGGATCCGGCGGCGGCGGACACCGTCGTCGAGAGCGTGGGCTTCCTCCCCGGAGAGATCGACGACGTGAGCGAGCTCGGCGAGCTCGCGCGCGTCAGGGTCTTCGCCGGGTACGCCGGGTGGGCTCCCGGGCAGCTCGAGGGCGAACTCGAGGAGGGCTCATGGATCGTGCTCGAGGCGCGAGCCTCGGATGTCTTCACCGATACGCCCGAGCTGCTCTGGGCGGAGGTGCTGCGCCGCGAAGGGCCGGCGCATGCGATTCTCGCCCTCCTGCCCGACGACCCGCGTGTCAACTGAGGCCGGTCCACGGCGAATCGGGGGATATAGCAAGCCAAACGTAAACAATTCGTTCGGAAACGGCCTCTGGGAATGACAGCGGCCGCCCGACCGTTCACACTCTCAGGAGAACGCCGCGCCGCAAGGTGCAAGCAGTGCTGCGCCCGGCGTCCCACCTCAGACACACACCACACCGTGCGGCCCGTCTGCGCCGCGCGCACGAAAGCGAAGCGAGGACACTTGGAGACCAGCATCATCGAGATTCCCGCACTGGACGCGTTCGCCGCCGAGGCGGAGGAGCGCGGCAAGGTCGAGGCCGCCGACCTCGACGCGCTCGTCCTCGAGCACGAGCTGGACGAGGAAGCCGTCACGGCGTTCAAGACGCTCCTTTCGGAGCGTGGCGTCGAGCTGCCCGCGGCGGAGGAGGAAGAGGACTTCGAGCTCGACCTCTCCCCCGGCAGCGGCCCCGTGACGACCGACTCTCTCGGCATGTTCCTGTCGGAGATCGGCCGCTACCAGCTGCTCACCGCCGCGGACGAGATCGCGCTCGCCAAGCGCGTCGAGCGCGGCGACCGGGCCGCGAAGGAGCGGATGATCAACTCGAATCTCCGGCTCGTCGTCTCGATCGCGAAGCGCTATCGCGGGCACGGCGTGCCGTTCCTCGATCTCATCCAGGACGGCGTGATCGGCCTGAACCGCGCGGTCGAGAAGTTCGACTACCGCAAGGGGTTCAAGTTCTCCACATATGCCACGTGGTGGATTCGCCAGGCGTGTCAGCGCTCGGTCGCGAACCAGTCGGCCACGATCCGCGTCCCGGTGCACGTCCAGGAGCGCCAGCAGAAGCTGAACCGCGCGCGGCAGCGGCTCGAGGTCAGCCTCGGCCGCCAGCCGACCACCGAGGAGCTCGCCAAGGCAACCGGCCTGAAGCTGCACCACGTCGAGGAGGCGCTCGATGCCGTCGAGGCGTCGGTGTCGCTCAACCAGGCGGTCGGCTCGGACGGCGACGGCGAGCTCGGCGACCTGTTCGCCGACCGCACGGCCGCCGACCCGGTCGAGGAGGCCGACGAGTCGTTCCAGCGCGAGCGTGTCCGC
This sequence comes from Gaiella sp., assembly GCF_035558935.1. Taxonomy (GTDB): domain Bacteria; phylum Actinomycetota; class Thermoleophilia; order Gaiellales; family Gaiellaceae; genus Gaiella. The sequence continues at coordinate 32,833 of NZ_DATMBZ010000117.1, forward strand.
TCCGCCCTCTCGGGCCTGCCAGAGCGCGAGCGGCGCGTGCTCGAGTTGCGGTTCGGCTTCGACGGCCAAGAGAGCCTGACCCTCGAGGAGATCGGCCGCGTGCTCGAGCTGACGCGCGAGCGCGTCCGACAGCTCGAGAAGTCGGCGCTCACACGCCTGCAGCACGCGCTCGACCACGACTCGCGGCCGCTCAAGAGCCGCCGCGACCTCGCGGAGTCCGCATAACCCGATCGGACTGAGCCGTGGCATCCGCGCCCTGCGCGGATGCCACGGCTGCTACTTTCCCGTCGTTCAACCAGAGCGTGGTCCGGTCGTGCTGTTCTCGCACCTTCCTGCCCGTTCGTGAGTCAAGGCAAGGAGGTGTTTTAGACAATGGCAACCGGAACCGTGAAGTGGTTCGACGACGCCAAGGGGTACGGCTTCATCACCCCTGACGACGGCGGCAAGGACCTCTTCGTCCATTTCAGCGGCATCTCGGGCGAGGGCTTCAAGACCCTTCCCGAAGGCGCGAAGGTCGAGTTCGTAGCCGAGCAGGGCCAGAAGGGCCCGCAGGCGACGAACGTCGTCGTCGCCGGCTGATGCGCGGTCTGGCGCGCCTCCGGGCGCGCCAGGCTACAACTCCCCCTGATGAGCACGGCGCCGCCGATCCTCTGGCATCCCGACGCCGAGCGGACCGAGCGGTCGACGCTCACCCGGTACGCCCGCTGGCTCGCCGCGTCGCGGGGGCTCGAGACCGGCAGCTACGACGAGTTGTGGCGGTGGTCGACGAGCGACCTCGAGGGCTTCTGGGGCTCGATCTGGGAGTTCTTCGAGCTCCAGGCGTCGGCGCCGTACGAACGGGTGCTCGGCTCACGCACCATGCCTGGAGCCGAGTGGTTCGCCGGAGCGCGGCTCAACTACGCCGAGCACGTGTTCCGCAACCGCGACGACGATGAGGTTGCCCTGCGACACGCCTCGGAGCTCCGGCCGCTCGAAGAGACGACCTGGGGTGAGCTCCACGACCTGACGCGGCGCCTCGCAGCCGGCCTGCGCTCGACGGGGATCCGGCCGGGCGACCGGGTGGTCGCGTACCTCCCGAACGTCCTCGAAGCGGTCGCCGCGTTCCATGCGTGCGCGAGCCTCGGGGCCGTCTGGTCGAGCTGCTCACCCGACTTCGGTGTACGGAGCGTCGTCGATCGGTTCGCACAGATCGAGCCACGCGTCCTGCTCGCCGTCGACGGCTACCGCTACAGCGGCCGCGACCACGATCGGCTGGACGTCGTGCAGGCGCTCCAGGAGGCGATTCCCTCGCTCGAGCGCACCGTCGTTCTCGGCTACCTCGACGACGCTCCCTCACTCGACCGGCTGAGACACGCGACGCGCTGGGACGACTTCGTCCGCGAGGGAGACGACGCTCCGCTGACGTTCGCGCAGGTGCCGTTCGACCACCCGCTCTGGGTGCTCTACAGCTCCGGCACGACGGGGCTTCCGAAGGCGATCGTCCACGGCCATGGCGGCATCCTGCTCGAGCTCTCGAAGGAGGTCGGCCTCCACGTCGACCTGCAGCGCGATGACCGGCTGTTCTGGTTCACGACCACGGGCTGGATGATGTGGAATTTCCTGAATGCGGGGTTGCTGAGCGAGGGGTCGATCGTGCTCTACGACGGCAACCCTGGCCATCCGGACCTCGGGACGCTGTGGGACCTCGCCGCGCAGGCAGGCGTCACCTGCTTCGGGACGTCGGCGAGCTACATCGCCGCCTGCATGAAGGCCGGCGTCGAGCCGAGAAAGGGCCGCGACCTCTCGCGGCTCCGGTCCGTCGGCTCGACGGGCTCGCCGCTCGCGCCCGAGGGGTTCGACTGGGTCTACGACCGGCTCGGCCCCGACCTCTGGCTCTTCTCCACGTCGGGCGGCACGGACCTCTGCACCGCGTTCGTCGGCGGCGTGCCGACGCTGCCGGTCTACCGCGGCGAGCTCCAGGCGCGGGCGCTGGGCGCCAACGTAGAGGCGTGGAACAGGGACGGGAAGCCGGTTGTCGGCGAGGTCGGCGAGCTCGTGATCACCGAGCCGATGCCGTCGATGCCCCTCTATCTCTGGGGGGACGAGGACGGCTCGCGCTACCGGGCGAGCTACTTCGAGACTTTCCCGGGCGTCTGGCGGCACGGGGACTGGATCGAGATCACCGAGCGCGGGACCGCCGTGATCAGCGGCCGCTCCGACGCGACCATCAATCGCGGCGGCATCCGGATGGGCACGGCCGAGATCTACCGTGCCGTGCTGTCCCTACCCGAGGTCGTCGACGCCCTCGTCGTCGACCTGCCCCGTGAAGGGACACAGGGATACATGCCGCTTTTCGTCGTTCTCAAGCCGGGCCGCAGCCTGGACGGGGAGCTCGTCGCGAACATCCGCGCGCGGATTCGCGACGACTGCTCCCCGCGGCACGTGCCCGACGAGATCCGGGCCGTCCCCGCGGTGCCTCGGACGCTGTCGGGCAAGGTGCTCGAAGTCCCCGTCAAACGAATCCTCTCCGGGGAGGCGACCGAGCGGGCGGTGAGCCGCGACTCGCTCGTCGACCCGGAGGCCCTGCGACCGTTCGAGGAGCTTGCCGCCTCGGCAGATTGGAGGACGGAATGAGCCATGCAGCCGACGCCGAGCGCTACGAGCGCATGCCCTACCGCCGGACGGGCCGCAGCGGCCTCCTGCTCCCGGCCGTCTCGCTCGGCCTGTGGAACAACTTCGGCGCCGACCGGCCGCTCGAGACGAGCCGCGCGATCGTGGGCCGTGCCTTCGACCTCGGCATCACACACTTCGACCTGGCGAACAACTACGGCCCTCCGTACGGCTCCGCCGAGGAGACGTTCGGGACGCTCCTGGCGACCGATCTGCGGCCGTATCGCGACGAGCTCGTCGTCTCGACCAAGGCCGGCTACGACATGTGGCCCGGGCCGTACGGCGAGTGGGGCTCGCGCAAATACCTCCTCTCGAGCCTCGACCAGAGCCTCCGCCGGATGGGGCTCGAGTACGTCGACATCTTCTACTCCCACCGGTTCGACCCGGAGACGCCTCTCGAGGAGACGATGGGGGCGCTCGATTCGGCCGTCCGGCAGGGGAAGGCGCTCTACGCGGGCATCTCCTCGTACTCGCCCGAACGCACGCGCGAGGCAGCCGAGATCCTCGAGCGGCTCGGCACGCCGCTCCTCATCCACCAGCCCTCGTACTCGATGCTGAACCGCTGGATCGAGGAGGGCCTGCTCGACGTCCTCGGCGAGCTCGGCGTCGGGTGCATCGGCTTCTCCCCACTCGCGCAGGGACTGCTCACCGATCGCTACGTGGACGGGATCCCGGAGGGCTCGCGGATCGACCGCGATCTCTCCCTGGCGGCCGACGCGCTGACCGAGCAGACCCAGGCGAAGGTCCTGGCGCTCCGCGGCATCGCGGAGCAGCGCGGCCAGACGCTGCCCGCGATGGCGCTCGCCTGGACGCTCCGCGACCCCCGCATGACGTCGACGCTGGTCGGCGCGTCGAGCGTCGAGCAGCTCGAGGCGAACCTTCGGGCGCTCGATCGCCTCGACTTCTCGGACGAGGAGCTCGCCGAGATCGACCGCTACGCGACGGAGAGCGACATCAACCTCTGGGCCGAGTCGAGCGACGCGTAGACGGTCAGCTCCACCCCAACTCGCGCCCGAGCAAAGCCTCGAGCCGGCGGTTCGGCTCGGCGAACGTCGCGGCGAGCGCGGCGCGCGTCTCCGCGCGCATCGGCTCGTAGTCGCGGTCGAAGACGCGCGGGTAGTCGGGCAGCTCGTGTGGCTCCGCGCCGAGGAATGCCAGGATCGAGGCATACGTCTCCGCCGGCCTCTCCCCCAGGTCCTCGGTGCGGACGACGAGCAGCTGCTCGCTCGGAAAGGCCTCGAGCCAGCGCTCGAGTTGCTCCGCGTAGCGGCCGCGGGCGGTGTAGGTGTGGTCCCACCACGCACGACTGAATGCCCGGGGGTCCGCGATCAGGCGCTCGACCTCACCGACGAGCCGCTCGTCTTCCGCCGCCAGCGCGTCCTCGAACGACAACGGCTCGCGCCCGAGCGCTACCTCGTGCTGGTACTGCGAGTAGGCGCGGTCGACCGGATCGCGTAGCAGCGCGACGAGCTTCGCCCCGGGGACGAGCGACCGCGCCCGCTCGGGAGCGAGCGGGTGGAACAGGTAGCTCGGGCTCGCCTCGCCGACGAGCCGCTCCCCCGCTCGGAGCGGGAACTGGCCTCGGTACCACGCCTCGCCGCGCCACCAGTGCCTGTCGAAGAAGCTGACCTCCTTCCACGACGGGCCGGCGATCCCGGGATGCCAGCGGAGATACGCGTAGAGCGCCGTCGTCCCGGCCTTCTGCGCTCCGATCACGAGGAAGTCGGGCAGCGGCCGCCGGCGGGCGGTCAGTCGGCCGAACGTCCAGACCGCATTCCGCGCGACCTTGCGGACGGGCTCCGGCACCCGGGGAATGACCTCGGCGGGCAGACGGCGCATCGCGCAACCCTACGGGTCTCCACTGATGCCCCGGGCGCCGCCGATCTGAGACGATCCCGGCACGAGACCAGGAAGGGGACGACCGTGGCCGAGGACACGCTGACAGTCACCGACAACCGCACGGGGCACGAGTACACGCTCCCGATCACCGACGGGACGATCCACGCGACCGACCTGCGCCAGATCAGCGCCGAGGAGGGTGACGGCGGCCTGATGTCGTACGACCCGGCCTACCTCAACACCGCCTCGTGTCGGAGCGCGATCACGTTCATCGACGGCGACCGGGGCATCCTCCGCTACCGCGGCTACCCGATCGAGCAGCTCGCAGAGGACGCGACGTTCCTCGAGACCGCCTACCTCCTGCTCGAGGGGGAGCTCCCGACAGCCGACGAGCTGCACCGGTTCGAGGACGACATCCGCTACCACACCTACGTCCACGTCAATGTCCAGAAGTTCCTCGAGGGCTTCCGCTACGACGCCCACCCGATGGGCATGCTGCTCGGCGCGATCGGTGCGCTCTCGACCTTCTATCCCGACGCAAAGAACATCTCCGACCCCGAGGGCCGCTACCTGCAGCGGCTTCGGCTGCTGGCGAAGATGCCGACCATCGCGGCGTTCGTGTTCCGTCACTCGCGCGGCCTGCCGTACGTGCTCCCTCGGAACGAGCTCGACTACATCGGCAACTTCGTCAACATGACGTTCGAGATCGGCGGCCGGCACGAGCCGAACCCCGTCCTGCAGCGGTCGCTCGAGATCCTCCTGATCCTGCACGCCGACCACGAGCAGAACTGCTCGACGAGCGCCGTCCGCAGCGTGGGATCGTCCCACGTCGATCCGTTCTCCGCGGTGTCGGCGGGGATCGCCGCCCTGTACGGGCCGCTCCACGGGGGCGCAAACGAGGCAGTCCTGCGCATGCTCGACGAGATCGGGGACACGAAGAACATCCCGGCCTTCATCGAGGAGGTGAAGGCCGGCCACGGACGGCTGATGGGCTTCGGACACCGCGTCTACAAGAGCTATGACCCGCGGGCGAAGCTGATCAAGCGCGTCGCCGACGACGTCTTCGAGCAGACCGGGCTCAACCCGAAGCTCGAGATCGCGCTCGAGCTCGAGCGGATCGCGCTGGAGGACGAGTACTTCGTCTCCCGGAAGCTCTATCCGAACGTCGACTTCTACTCGGGGCTGATCTACCAGGCGATGGGCTATCCGACCGATTACTTCACGGTGCTCTTCGCCCTCGGCCGCCTGCCCGGGTGGATCGCACAATGGGAGGAGCACCTCTCCGACCCCGAGCAGAAGATCTCGCGGCCGCGTCAGGTCTACACCGGCGAGGGCGAACGGCCCTACGTGCCGCGCGCGCGTCGCGGCTGAGCCTGCCGGGGCCGTAGTTCACCACACCCGCGGATCGGGGGACGCGCCGATGGCGCACCGGCCGGCGAGGCGGAGCCTGGGCTAGAGAACCGGCCCTGGAGGAGTTGCCATGAGCATCAGCCCGCCGATCGTCGACGCCCGGTCGATCGTGAAGACCTACGACACCGGGGTCGTGCAGGTCGCGGCCCTCCGCGGTGTCGACCTGACGCTCGCACGTGGGGAGATGGTGGCGATCATGGGCCCGAGCGGCTGCGGCAAGACGACGCTGCTCAACTGCCTCTCCGGGCTCGACTCCATCGACGAGGGCGAGATTCTGATCGAGGGGACGTCCCTGTCGGAGATGTCCGACCGCGAGCGCACGGACTACCGCGCGCGGCACATGGGGTTCGTCTTCCAGTTCTACAACCTGATGCCGGTGCTGAGCGCGGTCGAGAACGTGGAGCTTCCCCTCCTCATCGCGCGGGAGAGCGCGCGCAGCGCCAGAAGCCGCGCGCTGGACGCGCTCGAGCTCGTCGGGCTCCGCCACCGGGCCGAACACGTCCCCGACGAGCTCTCGGGCGGGGAGCGCCAACGCGTCACGATCGCGCGCTCGCTCGTCAACGACCCGGCGATCGTCTGGGCGGACGAGCCGACGGGCGACCTCGATTCGGAGAACGCGCAGGACATCGTCGCCCTGATGCGTCAGCTGAACATCGAGCGAGGGCTCAGCTTCCTCATCGTCACCCATGACATCTCCGTGGGCCGCAAGACGGACCGCATCGTGCGGATGCTCGACGGCATGGTCGTCGAGGAGCAACAGCTGTTGGAGGTGGAACATGTTCTCACGGGTCACGCTGCTTGACATCGACACGCTTCGCACCGACGTCGACGACGTTCTCGAGCAGTTCAAGGCCGACGTCATGCCGAGGGTCCGGGAGGCACCGGGCTACGAGGGCGTCGCGGTGATGCTCACCCCGGAGGGGAAGGGCATGGTCCTGACGTTCTGGGAGAGCGAGGAGGCAGCCAAGGCGAGCGCCGGCCTCGCCGCCTCGGTCACCGAGGAGTTCGTGACGATCTACCGCTCGCCGGCCGGCCGTGAGCACTACCGGGTCGCGTACGTCGAGCCGCCCAAGGTCGCTGTCGAGGCGTGAACGAGCTCTTCGGCATCCCGCTCGACACCCTGCTCCTGATCCTCGCGATCGGGCTGGGGGTGGCGTTCGGGATCCTGGCCGTGCTCGCCATCCGGAACCCCGTGCTCGTCCGACTCGGGGTGCGCAACTTCGGCCGTCGGCGCTCGCGGACGAGCCTCATCGTGCTCGGGCTGATGCTCGGGACGACGATCGTCGCGGCCGCGCTCGTCACCGGCGACACGATGAGCCACACGATCCGCACCACCGCGACCGCGGCGCTGGGTGAGTCGGACGAGGTCGTCTCGGCGAAGGGAGCCGTGGACGACATCCCGGGCGATCTCGGCGACGCGAGCGGCGTCGGCTGGTTCCCCGAGTCGGTCGCCGGGGAGATCCGCTCCACGCTCGGCCCCAACCTCGCGGACGGTGTCGTCAACGTGGTGGTCGACCACATGGCGGTGCAGGCGCCGCGGACGAAGCAGAGCGAGCCCACGGTCACTCTCTTCGGAGCCGACCCGGCCGGGATGAAGGGCTTCTCGCCCATCGTCGGCTCCGACGGCAGCCACGTGTCGCTCGCCGATCTGAGCCCCGGCCAGGCCTACCTGAACACCGACGCCGCCGACGAGCTCGGCGTACGGCCGGGCGACACCGTGATCGCGTATCCCGCAGGCAGCCGGGCCGTCCTGCGGGTGCGGGACGTGGTCGAGTTCAACGGAGCCGCGACCGCGGACGCGGCGTTGCTGCTCCCACTCGAAGAAGCGCAGCTCTTCTACGCGCGGTACGGGCAGGTGCTCGGCGTGATGATCTCCAACCGCGGCTCCGGCGGGAGCGCCGTCGCGCTCTCCGACGCCGTCGAGCGGACGCTCACCCCGACCCTCCAGGCGCACGACCTCGAGCTGCAGACCATCAAACAGGACGCGATCGAGTCTGCGGACGAGGCCGGGAGCGCCTTCATGGCCTTCTTCACCACGTTCGGCTCGTTCTCGATCGCGGCCGGGATCCTCCTGATCTTCCTGATCTTCGTGATGCTCGCCGCGGAGCGTCGCGGCGAGCTCGGAATCGCCCGTGCCGTCGGCACGCGACGTGGCCATCTGACCCAGATGTTCACGTTCGAGGGGGCGGCATACGACGTCGTGGCCGCGATCGTCGGGGCGATACTCGGCGCGATCGTCGCCTTCGGGATGGTCTTCCTGATGGCCAAGGCGTTCGGCGCCGAGAACGAGGACGCCGGCCTGCAGGTCGAGTTCGCGTTCACCTGGCAGAGCCTGCTCATAGCCTTTGCCCTCGGCGTGCTGCTGACCCTGGTGGTCGTCGCGTTCTCCGCCTGGCGCGTGAGCACGATGACGATCGCCACTGCGATCAGGAACCTGCCCGAGCCGCCCGTCGTACGCCCGCGCCGCAGGATCGTCCTCGGCGGTCTGGGCGGACTGCTCGGCGTCCTGCTCGTCCTCACCGCGGGGAATGCCGCGACGCCGCTCATGCTGGGCGTGTCGCTCTTCATCGTCAGCCTCGTCCCGCTCGCGCGCCTCGTCGGCATTCCGGACCGGATCGCGTACACGGTCGCGGGGCTCACGATGGTCGTCCTGCTGCTCCTCCCGTGGAGCATGTGGGAGTCCGTCTTCGGCCCCCTGGCGATGGACTTCTCGACGTGGATCGTCTCCGGGCTGATGATCGTCGTCGGCGCCGTCTGGGTGATCGTCTACAACGCCGACCTGCTGCTCGGCGCGATGATGGCGGCCCTCGGCCGGATCAAGGCGCTGACGCCGCTCCTGCGGATGTCGATGGCGTACCCGCTCAAGAGCCGGTTCCGGACCGGCACGACGCTCGCGATGTTCACCCTCGTCGTCTTCACACTCGTCACCGGCTCGACGTCGACCGGCTCGTTCCAGGCCGCCTTCAACGATGTCGACACCTTCGGCGGTGGATTCGACATCCGCGCGGGTACCGGGGCACGTGCCGCGATTCCGGACATGGGCGCCGCGCTCCGCGAGCGCCTCGGCGCCCGGGCGTCCGACTATCCGGTGGTGGGCAGCCAATCCGTTCTCGCGGTCGACGCGCGTCAGCTCGGCACGGGCCGGCCGTTCGAGAACTACCACGTGCGCGGGCTCGACAGCTCGTTCCTCTCCCACACGACGTTCCAGCTCGGCTCCATCGCGCGCGGGTACACGAGCTCACGGGACGTATGGATGGCCCTGCAGGAGCACGTGGGCCTCGCCGTCGTCGACAGCCTCGTCGTGCAGCGGCGCGACAACTTCGGCTTCAACGTCATGCCGTCGGACTTCAAGGTCACGGGCTTCTACGCCGACGAGGGCAAGCCCTTCGACCCGGTCCCCGTCGAAGTGCTCGACAAGCAGACGGGCGAGAAGACGCGCCTGACGATCATCGGCGTCCTCTCCGACTCCGCCCCCTTCGAGATGAGCGGCATCTCGAGCTCACAGTCAACCCTCGCCGCGGCGTTCCCCGGCCGGGCGGAGCCGACGATCCACTACTTCAGCGTCGCTCCCGGCATCGACCCGGGCGCGGCCGCGCAGCGGCTCGAGTCGGCCTTCATCACCAACGGCCTCGAGGCGGAGTCGATCCAGAAGGTCGTCCAGGACTCCGTCGCCGCGAACAAGACGTTCAACCGGCTGATCCAGGGCTTCATGGCGCTCGGCCTCGTCGTCGGGGTTGCGGCGCTGGGCGTGATCAGCGCGAGGGCCGTGGTCGAGCGGCGCCAGCAGATCGGCGTCATGCGCGCGATCGGCTTCCGGCGGACGATGATCCAGACGGTCTTCCTGCTCGAGTCCTCGTTCGTCGCGCTCACCGCGATCGTCGTCGGGACGGGCCTTGGGCTGCTCCTCGGGTGGAACATCATCGAGGACTCGCGGAAGACCCCGAGTTGGGCGAACCTCGAGATGGTGGTGCCGTGGGGCGACCTCGTGCTGATCTTCGTCCTCGTGTACGCGGTCGCGCTGCTCGCGACGCTCGCGCCCGCCATCCGCGCGTCGCGCATCGCGCCTGCGGAGGCGCTGCGCTACGAGTGAGCCGGGACTGCGCCGGCCGCGCGTCGGCCCAGCTCTTTCCGCACGGCCGGGGCTACCTGCGTACCGAAGAGCTCGATCGCCTTCATCAGGCGGTCGTGCGGCATCGTCCCGACCGAGAGCTGCAGGAGAAAGCGTTGGTGGCCGAAGATCTCGTGCTGGAAGAGAATTTTCTCGACGACCTCGTCGGGTGTCCCCACGAAGTTCGCGCCGCGGAGCGACCGCGCGGCCTCGAACGTCTGCGGCGTCATCGGCGGCCAGCCTCGCTCGCGGCCGATGCGGTCCATCATGGTGGCGAAGGGCCCGTAGGAGACGTCGACCGCCTCACGCGCCGTCTCGGCGACGAAGCCGTGGGAGTTGATGCTGAGCGCGGGCGGCTCGTGGCCGGCCTCGGCCGCTGCGCGTCGGTGTAGCTCGGCGAACGGAGCAAACCGCTCCGGTAGGCCACCGATGATCCCGAGCGCGAGCGGCAACCCCAGTGTGCCCGCCCGGACAGCGGACTCCGGCGTGCCGCCCACCGCGACCCAGACAGGCAGCGGATCCTGGAGCGGCCTCGGATAGACGCCGCGGTCGTCGAGCGCCGCGCGATGGTGCCCTGACCACGTGACGCGCTCCGCCTCCCGGACCGCGAGCAGAAGGTCGAGCTTCTCGGCGAACAGCGCGTCGTAGTCGCGCAGGTCGTGGCCGAACAGCGGGAACGATTCGACGAACGACCCGCGTCCCGCCATGATCTCGGCGCGACCGGCGGAGAGCAGGTCGAGCGTCGCGAAGTCCTGGAAGACACGGATCGGATCGTCGGAACCGAGCACGGACACGGCGCTCGTGAGCCGGATCTGCTTCGTCCGCGGAGCGGCGGCGGCCAGCACGACGGCAGGCGCCGACACGGCGAAGTCGGGCCGGTGGTGCTCACCTACACCGAAGACGTCGAGACCGACCTGATCCGCGAGCTCGATCTCCTCGAGGAGATCACGCAGGCGCGCTGCGGGGCTGACGGTCCGACCCGTCGCCGGGTCGGGCGTCAGCTCCGCGAACGTGTAGATCCCCAGCTCCATGTGATTTCCTTGCATACGCAAGTAAATCTAGCATGGAGCTCCGGCTCAGCGGGGCACCTGCACCACCGAGTACGGGGTCGACGGGTCGGGTGTCGTGCCGAACCGCGCGTTGACCGCGTAGAGCGACTTCCCGTGCCGATCGATCGTCGTCGGAACGTCGAAGTCCGAGTCGGTGATCGTCCGCGCGATCGTGCCCGACGCGAAGCCCTTCGCAAGCGTCACGACGGCGATCTTGTTCAACTGGTTCTGGACGACGTAGAGCGTCCGCCCGTGCAGAAGCAGTCCGTCGCCGTTCGGAACGGAGCTGCCGCCGAGCGAGATCTCCTTCGTCGCTCCCGTTCCCGGCGCGACGCTGAACAGCTTCCCGGTAGCGCTCTGCACGACGACGAGCGTCTTGCCGTTCGGCGTCGCATCGATGCCGTTCAGGTTGAACCCGGAGACGAGCTGGAAGTCGCCCGTCAGGGGAACCGCCTGGGCGGATGTCGCGGGATTACCGTTCTTCGAGAGCGCAACCCGGTAGAGCACTGCGCGGTTCGAGTCGGTGAAGTACGCGGCGCGCTTCGTCACGACGACGTCGTTCACGAAGGTGGCGCCGCCGCCGGTCGCGAGTTGCAGCTCACGGACGAGCGCGCCGGTGCGCGCGTCGTAGACGAACCCTTTGCCGGTCGAGCCGCCGGCGACGAAGAGACGCCCGCGGTCGAACTCGACGCCGATCGCCGCACGGCCGGATGCGCCCTGGACGAGCGTCGTGCCCTTCCCGGTGCGGAGGTCGCCGCGGTAGACGGCGCCGGTCGGGATCGAGCCGACGTAGAAGGTCGTGCCGTTTCCGACCGCGATCCCTTCCGGCTGCCAGCCGTTGGGCAGCGGGATCACCTCCGGGAACGACGACTTCGCCGTGGCGGCGGTGGCGGTCATGACGACGAGGAACGCCGTCAGAAGCAGGATCCGGCGCATCGGTAACCCCTTTCCGAGCTTTCTCCCTGCGTGAGTGATACCCGATCTGCTCACAACGACTCGAGGCATCGCGAGCCGGCGCCGACCTTCGGCGGCGGCTCACGGGTCACGCCGTGTCGCGGGGCGAAGGGCTATGCGGGCACGACCACCGCGCGGCCGTCGATCTTCCCTTCCCGCAGCCGCTCGTAGACGTCGGGAGCGTCGTCGAGCGAGAACTCCTCGACGTGCGAGCGGATCTTCCCCGCGCGGGCCAGGTCGAGTACCTCCATCAGCTCGATCGTCGATCCCCAGTACGGCACCGTGAGGGCGGCGTCCCAGGGCATCGCGCCGAACCGGAACGGGAACGTGCCACCGGCGAGCCCGACGACCGTGACCTCGCCTTCCGGGCGGACCACGGAGGCGCCGAGCTCGATCGTTGGCTCCGCGCCGACGAAGTCCAGGACGGCGCTCGCGCCGAGCCCGTGCGTCAGCTCCCTGATGGTTGCGGCCGCATCGGCATCGGAGGGAACGACCTCGTCTGCGCCGACGGCGCGCGCGAGCTCGAGCTTGGCAGGGTCGAGGTCGACCGCGATGATCTGCGTCGCGGTCACGGCGCGGAGGATCTGCACCGCCATGTGCCCGAGCCCGCCGACGCCGATCACCACGCAGGCGGAGCCGGGGACGAGCCGCTCGAGGTTCCGCTTGACGGCGTGGTACGGCGTCAACGCGGCGTCGGAGAGAGGGGCGGCTTCCTTCGGGTCGAGATCCCCGAGCGGCAGGAGGAGGCGAGCCGAGGGGACGAGGAGGTACTCGGCCATGCCGCCGTCGCGGCCGAGCCCGCCGCCGAGCGCCCCGATCTCCGCCGCCCGCTCGCAGTAGTTCTCACGCCCCAGGCGGCACGCACGGCAGCGTCCGCACCCCCAGGGCCCGTAGACGGCGACCGCCTCTCCGACATCGAGACCCGTGACACCGGGCCCGAGCGCCTCGACCCAGCCGGCGTTCTCGTGCCCGATCGTGAAGGGAAGCTCGAACGCGAACGTGCCTTCCGGCCACTCCATGAGGTGGAGATCGGAATGGCACGCGCCCGCGCCACCCACCTTGACGAGCACCTCCCCCGGCCCGGGCTCGGGCACGGGGACGTCGCGGAACTCGGGGGGCTGTTGCCATTCCACGAGCTGGTACGCCTTCATGACGTTCCTCCTCTGGTCGGCTGAGCGGCCGGGGCGCGCCGCAACGACGGGCGTCGGCCGTGCAAGCACATGCTACGGGCGCTCCCTCGCAGGGAACGAATGCCCTGATCCCGTGCCCGGGAAACCACGCGTGGCGCACCGCGGAGGCCTGCAATCATGGCCGGATGGACGGGGTGCGGATCGACCGGTGGCTCTGGGCAGCGCGGCTCTTCAAGACACGTGGCGCCGCAACCGAGGCCGTGCTCGGCGGCCGCGCGCACGTCAACGGCGTCCGCGTGAAGCCGTCGAAGGACGTCCGCGCCGGAGATCGCATCGAGGTCACCGTCGCCGACGTGCGGCGCGAGCTCGTCGTTCTCGCCGTCGCCGAGAAGCGAGGCCCGGCTGCGGTCGCCGCCACGCTCTACCAGGAGACGCCCGAGTCGATCGCCCGGCGCGAACAGCGCTCGCTCGAGCGCAAGCTCTCGCGCCCGCTGGGGGCGGATCTCGGAGCGCGACCGACGAAACGGGACCGCCGTCGGCTCGACGCGCTCCGCGCGCAGATGCGCAGCCGTCGTCCGTGACCGCGCCGGCGGTAGCCGACCGGCCGTCCGTCTGCGTCGTCGGCGCCGGCCCCGCGGGGCTCGCCGCGGCTGCGATGCTCGCGAAGGCGGGCGCGCGCGTGGTCGTGCTCGAACGTACCGAGGTGGGCGCGTCGTGGACCTCGCGCTACGACTGTCTGCACCTCCACACGGTCCGGTGGCTCTCCGGGCTCCCCGGATACCCGATCCCGCGCTCCTCCGGTAGATGGCCGTCCCGCGACGGCGTGGTCGACTACCTCCGAGCGTACGCAGCCCGGAGCGCCCTCGACGTCCGCGCAAGTGTCGACGTCGACCGGATCGATCGCGAGGACGAACGCTGGGTCGTCCGCTCCGCCGGCGGTGACGTCGACGCCGACCGTGTCGTGGTCGCGACGGGGTACAGCAACATCCCGTTCGTCCCCGACTGGCCCGGGACCTTCGAAGGCGAGATCGTCCACTCCACGGCGTACCGGAACCCGGAGCCGTTTCGCGGACGGCGCGTGCTCGTCGTGGGAAGCGGCAACTCCGGCGCGGAGATCGCGGCCGACGTCTCCTCCGGCGGAGCCGCCGAGGTCCTCCTCTCGGTCCGCACTCCTCCGGCGATCGTCCGGCGCGACACAGCCGGGATCCCGACGCAACTCCTCGGGATCGCCAGCTCGCACCTGCCGGTCTCGGTCGCCGACCGGGTGGCTGCGACCATGCGGCGGATCGCCTTCCCCGACCTCGCGCCGCTCGGCCTGCCCGCGCCCGAGCGGCCGTATTCGGAGTTCCTCCGCCGGCGCGTCATCCCCGTGATCGACGTCGGAATCGTCGATGCCATCCGTAGCGGGCGTGTCAGGGTGGTGGCCGACGTCGAGCGGCTCGACGGCGAGGCCGTCGTCCTCGTGGACGGCAGTCGTGCAGCGGTGGACGTCCTCGTCGCCGCGACCGGGTTCCGGACGGGATTGGAGCCGCTCGTCGGCCACCTCGGCGTCCTCGACGAGCGCGGAGTCCCGCTCGTCCACGGCGCAGAGGAGCTCGCGGAGGCACCGGGGCTGCACTTCGTCGGGTACGACGTGACGCTCGGCGGAATGCTCCGCGTGATCGGCGGCCAGGCGCGCCGGCTCGCCGGAGTCGTCGCGGCATCGAGCGCGCAGACGTCGGCATGACACCGCGGCGAGTGGGCCTCCGTCTCTCTTGGGCTGCACCGATGGCCTCGGTCCTCGCCCTCGTGGCCGCGTTTTCTGTTCGCGCTCGCGGCGTCGTCACGGGCCTGCCGCCGGTGGCAGGAGCATCGAGGCACGCAACGACTCGAGCGGTGTGTCCGGAACCTTGATCAGCCCGCGCGTCGGGCGGTCGAGGTCGAATGTGACGAGGAGGAGCAGCGTCACGAGGCCGGCGGCAACGATCGCGGCGAGCAGTCCGCGCCCGAGAACGGCGAGATACAGGGCGAGCAACCCGACGACGACCGCCGCCCCGATCACCTCGAGGCCGAGCACCGCCCCCGGGACGCGGTTGTTCAGGGCCGCTACGCGCACCGTCTCCTGGTCGATCATGTCGTTGAGCGTGTCCACGTAGAGGCGGGGTGCGCTCGCGGTAGGCGCCGCTCCGATCGCCTGGCCGGCGAGCCGCCACAGACGCCTCTGGAGGATGGACTGCTGAGCCGTCGTCCGCATCATGGAGGCGCTGTTCGGGACCTCGTGCGACAGCCGGAGGGAGAGATCCGTGTAGCGCCGCAACAGGTCGAGTGACTCGGAGCGCCCGGGCTCGGCGATGAGCTGCGCGCGGAGATACGTCGTGCCGATCGCATTCGCCTCGGCGACGACAGCGGCCCGCCGCGCCTCGTACCTGCCCACGGCGAGGCTCAGGCCGAAAGCCAGGATCAACCCGACCAGACCGAGGAGCGCGGCCTGGAGGACGCCGATCGGCTCGCGCAGGACGTCGGTGTGCCGCCGTAGGTAGCGGCCGAGGGCCGCGCCGAGCACGCATGCGCCGCCGACAACCGCGAAGACGAGAAGAGCTACGGCCCAGCTCGGGAGAGAGAAGAACACCGAGGGCGAGCCTATCCCGCGCGACCGTCGACGACGTCGAAGCCGATCGGGCTCTGCATCCACGAGTTAGGTCCCAGCCGAAGATCCAGAGCCCGAGGAAGGTCGACTCGAGCATGAAGGCGGCGAACCCTTCGATCGCGAGCGGGACGCCGAAGACGTCGCCGACGAACTCGGCGTAGATCGACCAGTTCATCCCGAACTGGAATCGTCGGCTGCGCGAGCTACCGCGTCTGACCGGAGCGGGTAGAGCGCGAGTTCGCACCGATGCTCACTCGCGGTGAGCATCGGTGCTCCTCGGGAAGATGCCTAACCGTTTCCGATCGCGCCTTGACCCTGCCAGAAATGGTCGCAGTTCGTCGGGCCCGATCCGTCCGGATACGTCCCGATCGGCCCGACGGACGGACCAGACTTGGGGCCGCCACCAGCACGCAGCTCTGCCTGAATGTCCGACCAGACCTGTTCGCATTGCGCGGCCGCACGCTCCTGGCCCGGTGCGTTGTCCGAGCTACCTCCTCCGCCCGTCTGTGCGGACGCTGTCCCTGCCGTGGCGAGGCTCAGCGCGGACACGACGACTGCAACGAGCAAACGCTTCATTGCGCCTCCCCCGAATGATGCGGCGGACGCCCGCCGCTGGTAGAGCGACCTTCTCATAAGGCAAGGAGCACGTCCAGGCGGTCTGCTGGGAGTTGCCGACTCCTTGCGGTATGTCCGATGTGCTCTATATAACTGCGTCTAATACATCATGAGCCTAGTCCGAAAGCGAGGACAGTGTCCCTCGAACGAGCCTCGTGAGCGACACGAGCGCGACCGATGTTCTCCCGGGTGGTCCCGCTCAAATCCACTTAGGAGGACCGAGTGATGACACGTGGTGACCGGAATCTGGCGACGCTGTCTCCGATGATTCTCACTGGCGGCATGGCGATCGTGATAGGCGCACTCATGTGGGGATTGGTCGGTCTCAACTTTGGCGTTGCCGTCCTCGTGGCCGTCCTCCTCCTTGCTGCCGGCATCCTCGGCGTGTGGATGCTCGAAAAGCGCAGACGCGAAGCCGCATGACAACGCATCGTGTAGCTCCACTTCGGAAGGGGTCCTGCTAGCTCTCAGTGGCTCACGGGGGTGGAAGATCGACGGACGCTCCGCTAGGCCCTCCGCACTCACAGCCGCTCGAGCGGCCCGAGAACAGCGAAAGGCCCTGATCAGCAGGGCCTTTGTAGTAGCGGGGGCAGGATTTGAACCTGCGACCTCCGGGTTATGAGCCCGGCGAGCTACCTGACTGCTCCACCCCGCGTCGCGGCCACTATCGTAGCACCGGATCATGGCGTTCTGGATCTCTCTCGCCGTCTTCCTCGTCGGCCTTCTCGCCGGGCTCGCTTACGCGATCGTGCGGGGCATCGTGCTCTGGCGCGGGTTCAAGTCGACAGGGCGCGCGTTCTCTGCCGAGTCGGCCCGGATCGCAGACGTCTCCGCCGGCATCCAGGAGCACCTCGAACGCGCCGATGCATCGAACGCGCTCCTCCGTGAGGCGGCCGCACGACTCGCGGTCTCGCGCGCCAGGCTCGACGTACAGCTGCAGGCGATCCGCGAGGCCCGCCACGTGATGCGGCGCTTGCTCTGGTTCCTGCCCGGCGCCTGATCCTCACGACAAGAGGAGGCGCCTCGAGTTGTACGGTGCGGGGGATGCGTGTCGCCGCCGTCGATCTCGGCACGAACACCACACGCCTGCTCGTCGCCGACGTCGAGCACGGCCTCGTGGAGGAGGTCGTGCAACGAGAGGCGATCACACGGCTCGGGGAGTCGGTCGACCGGCGGCGAATCCTCCTCCCCACCGCGATCGCCCGCGTCCGCAACGTCCTCGTCGACTACCGGCGCGAGGCCGAGGCCCTCGGAGCCGAGCGCGTCCTCGCCGTCAGGACGAGCGCGGTGCGGGACGCAGACAACGGCGAGGCGTTCCTCGGGGAGATCGAGTGGAGCTACGGGTTCTCGACACGCATGCTCGACGGAGGCGAAGAGGCCGAGCTGATGCTCCGCGGCGTCGCCAGCGACCGAGCGATCGGGACGGGGACGCTCGTGGTCGACATCGGCGGGGGGTCGACCGAGCTCGTCACTGCGAACGGCGGCCGGATCGCCTGGGCCGTCAGCACCGAGGCGGGCAGCGTGCGGCTCACCGAGCGGTTCCTCCGCTCTGACCCTCCGGAGCGCCACGAGCTCGACGCCTGTGCCGCGCACGTGCGTTCTCTCCTCCCCCCGCTCGATGCGACCGCGGTGATCGGAGTCGCCGGCACGGTGACGAGCGCCGCGACGATCGCGGTCGGCGAGCGCTGTTCGGTGCACCGCCACCGGCTCGCGCTCGCCTCGGTGGAGACCACGCTGGAACGACTCTCCTCGCTACCGCTCGTCGAGCGGGAGCAGGTCCCGGGTCTCGAGCCGATGCGCGCGCCCGTCATCGTCGCGGGCCTCGTCGTCCTCCGCGAGATCCTCGCGCGCTACGGCCTCTCGGAGATCGAGGTGAGCGAGCGGGACATCCTGCACGGCGCAGCTCTCGCCGCGTCGGAGCTGCCAGAGCCGGAGGAGGGAGCAGTCCCGCCGATGGCCTTCACCTGCTGCTGACGCGGCATCGTGGGCGGAGCCACGAGCTGACGCGCCGGTAGGCACAGCTCAGCGCGACGTCGTCGGCTCGAGCGGGAGAGCGCCACCCGCGAGCCGCAGCGCCTCCGTCGCGGGGTTGCCGCGCTCGTCCCAGGTCCAGGCGCTCTCCGGAGTGAGCACCAGCGCGACGTCGTCATAGGCGGCGAACTCCGCGACCTCCGGGAGAGCCTCTGCGGCCTCGGTCAGGTAACGGCGGTGAACGAGCCCCACGAGCTCCGTCGCGGCATTCCCGCCGACGATCTCTACACGGCCGCGCAACGACGCACCGCAGACCTCGGTGCCGGAGCGGGAGTCGTGCACGCAGAGCGTCGCGCGCGGATCGCGGTGGAGGTTCCGCGCCTTGCGGCTGCGGGAGGAGGTCGCGAGGATCACCTCTGCACGACGGGCCGCGAACCAGACCGGCACGACATGCGGCGACCCGTCCTCCTCGAGGGTCGCGACGACGCCGACCAGCCGCTTGCCGAGCAACTCCCGTACGAGCGGGTCGACGAGAACCGCGTCGCCGGTCAGCCTGCGGCTCGCCTCGGGGGCTGCGCCGTGGTCGCTCACGGCCGCTGGATATCACAGCGGTCCTCACGGTGGGATACTGACCGAGGGGTCGAGACAAACGACAGGGAGGTCTGTATGGCGATCTCGACGATCGACGCCGGGCTGCTCGAGGCGCTCACGGGGATGTTCTCGGGCACGGTGCTTTTGCCCGACGACGACGGCTACGACGACGCGCGCCGCGTCCACAACGGGCTGATCGACCGGCGGCCGGCGCTGATCGCGCGCTGTCAGGGCGCCGCGGACATCGCGGACGCGATCGGGATCGCCCGCTCGAGCGGGCTCGAGGTCTCGGTCCGCGGCGGCGGCCACAACGTGGCGGGCCGCGCGGTCGCGGACGGCGGCGTGATGATCGACCTCGCGCCGATGAAGGGGATCCACGTCGACCCCGCCGCCCGGACCGTACGGGCGCAGGGCGGCGTCATCTGGAGCGAGCTCAACAGGGAGGCGCACGCCCACGGCCTCGCCGTGACCGGCGGCGCGATCTCGTCGACCGGCATCGCCGGCTACACGCTCGGAGGCGGGCTCGGGTGGCTGATGGCGAAGCACGGGCTCGGGGCCGACAACCTGATCGGCGTCGAGCTCGTGACGGCGGACGGCGAGACGCTGAACGTCGACGACGAGAGCCATCCCGACCTGATGTGGGCGCTCCGCGGCGGCGGCGGGAACTTCGGCGTCGCAGCCTCTCTCGTCTACCGGCTCCACCCACTGAGCACGGTGACCGGCGGCCTCATCGCGCACCCGATCGACGCAGCCCCCGAGATGCTGCGCTTCTACCGGGACGCCGTCGCCGGCGGCTCCGACGACCTGACGGTGTTCGCGGGGCTCGTCCACGCGCCGGACGGCTCGGGCCACAAGCTCGCGGCGATGGTCGTCTTCCACACCGGCTCGCCGGACGAGGCAGAGCGGGATCTCGCGCCCTTCAAGACCTGGGGCACGCCCCTCGTGGTCGAGGTGGGCCCGATGCCCTACCCGGTGATGAACACGCTGCTCGATGCCGCGTATCCGAAGGGCGCGCTCAACTACTGGCTCTCGAGCTTCACGACGGGGCTGTCCGACGAGCTGATCGACGCGATGGCGGAGCGGTTCGCGTCGGTCCCCTCACCGATGACCGTGATCCTGCTCGAGCACTTCCACGGGGCCGTGACGCGGATCGCGCCGACGGACACGGCGGTTCCGCACCGCGACGAGGGCTGGAACCTCCTCCTGCCGTCCGAGTGGACCGACCCCGCTCACACCGAGGCCAACATCGCGTGGACGAAGGACACGTATGCCGCGCTCTCGGAGCACTTCAGCGGCGGCCGCTGGCTCAACTACCTGGGTGACGACCAGGACGACGCGATCCGCTCGGCCTACGGGCCGAACTACGACCGGCTGGTCGAGGTGAAGCGGCGGTACGACCCCGACAACGTCTTCCACCTGAACCACAACATCGTCCCGTAGCCGGGAGGCGGGCGGCTGTCAGCGAAGCGCGGTGCGTGCGGCGCCGCGCTTCGCGCGATACGTGATCGGCGAGCGGGTGAGGTAGCCGAACGGGACGCTCCACACGTGGACGAGCCGCGTGTACGGCCACACGGCGTAGAGGAGCCACGCGATCGTGACGTGCGCCTGGAAGAGGAACGGCGCGTCGACCATCAGGTCGCCCTTCGGCTGGAGCGTGAAGACGCTCCGGAACCACGGCGAGACGGTCTCCCGGTAGTCGTACTCGTCGATCAGGCCGCCGACGAACGTGCAGAGCATGCCGAGCAGGATGGTGACGAGGAGCAGCGGGTACATGACCCAGTCGCTCTGTAGCGTCGTCGCGCGGATGCGGTCGATCTTGAGGCGCCGGTAGACGAGCACGATCGCGCCGAACGAGAGCAGGAGCCCCGCGGCGCCGCCGGCGACGATCGCGACCCAGTGGTAGAGGTCGTGGGAGACTCCGACCGCGTCCGTCCACGTGTTCGGGATCAGGATCCCGATGACGTGTCCACCGATGACGCCGAGGATCCCGAGGTGGAACGCGAAGCTGCCCACGAGGAGCAGCCGGCGCTCGAGGAGCTGCGTCGACCGGGCGGTCCACGTGAAGCCGTCGCGGCGGTAGCGCCACACGTGGCCGACGACGAAGCTCGTCAGCGCGACGTACGGCAGGAGCACCCAGAAGAACGTGTCGACGCGATTCACGCACCGACCTCCGCGAGCTCGGGCGCTCCGAACGGCTCGAGCCCGACGAGCTCGGCGGGCGGGCCTTCCTCGGCAAGCCTGCGCGCCTCCTCGAGCTGGCGCGCCGTCGGCTGAGGCAGCGCCTCGCAGAGGGCGTCGAGGACGCCGGCGTAGACGCTGCCGCGATTCGCGAGCGCGGACCTGACGAGCTCGAGCGGCGCCCGGAAGGACGCGAGCAACTCGGTTCCCTCGTCGGGCCGAAGCGACGCGAACTCGAGCATCACGGGCAGGTAGTCGGGCAGCTCCGAGCCCTCGAAGGGGAGCCCGGCCTCCGCGTAGCGGCGCTTCAGGCGGACGAGCTCGAGCCCGCGCTGCCTCCGGTCGCCGTGCGTGTGGTACGTGAGGTGGAGGCCGCAGCGCCGGTCGAAGTCGAAGGTCTCGACGTACGCGCGGCGGAGCCCGGCGAGCGGCGTCCCCGCGATCGCGTCGAGCACCCCTTCGACCGCTCGGCGCTCACCGCGCGGCAGCTGGGCTGCCGCGGCGCGGAGCTCGGGCATGCTTTCGACGAGCGTGTCGTCGGGGTAGGCGAGCAGGACGGAGAGGAGCTTCGCGTTCACGTCGCCTTGCGAAAGTCGAGGAACGCGACGTTCGAGCCGTTGCCACTGCGGGCCCCCGGCGCGGCGAGCGGCTCGGCCCCGAACGGGTCCTTCGTCTGCTCCAGCGCTCCGCAGCTCCCCGGCCCGCCCTCGAAGTCGAGGCCGCACGCGCCCTGGCGGGAGTGCGGATTGATGCCGATCTCGCCGTGGGCCTGCGGGATGACGTAGCGCTCGTCGTACTTCGCGATCGCGAGCAGCCGGAACATCGCGTCGATCTCGGCCGGCTCCATGCCGACCGCGGCCGCCACCGCCGGGTCGGGCTCGCCGCCGAGGTTCTTCTCTCGCGTCCAGCCGCGCATGGCCGCCAGGCGGCGCAGCGCGACCCGCACCGGCTCGGGGTCCCCGGCCGTCAGCATGTTCGCGAGGTACTCGATCGGGATCCGCAGCTCGTCGATCGCGGGGAAGACGTCGTCGGGGTCGGCCTCGGAGCCGGGTCCTTCGACGAGGCTCATCACCGGCGAGAGCGGCGGCACGTACCAGACCATCGGGAGCGTCCGGTACTCGGGATGGAGCGGCAGCGCGAC
>NZ_DATMBZ010000118.1:0-13572 GCF_035558935.1 Gaiella sp.
CGTCGGTGCCGTGCGACGGGTCCGCGAGGTGGGCGGCGAGCTGAGGATCGTCCTCCCCGAGACTGCCGCTCGGCGGATCTTCGAGATCACGGGTCTCGACGAGGTGCTCGACGTCCACCCGACGCGCGCAGCGGCGCTCGAGGGCTGAGCGCGTGAGCCTCGCCCGGTTGACCGCGGGCGCTCACGCCGCCTACCTGACGGTGAGCGGCGTGTGGCCGCTCGTCGACCGTACGAGCTTCGAGCGCGTGACGGGACGCAAGCAGGAGTTCTGGCTCGTCCGCACCGTCGGAGGTCTTGCCGCCGCGATCGGCCTCTCCCTGGGCCTCGCCGCGCTCCGGGGCACGAAGCAACCGGAGACCGTCGCGCTCGCGCTCTCGAGCGGGCTCGCCTTCGGCGTCGCGGACGTCCGGGCCTCGCGGACGGAGTCGCGGATCTACCTCGCCGACCTCGCACTCCAGGCGCTGTTCACGGCCGCGTGGCTGCGCCCCTGGTCGACCCGGGCGGACCTCAGCTCGCCGCGAGGACCTGTGGCGACGCGTCCTTGAGCTTCGTGCGCAGCCCCTTCCACCGTCAATCGGCCTCCTCGAGCCCCTGCTCGGCGCTCGCGACGAGCTCGGCGTCCCGCTCGGCATTGGCCGCCTGACCCAGTATCACGCAGGCGATCTCGGCGGCGTGCGCCGTGACGTACGTCTCGCGCAGGTCGTGGAGGAGCAGCAGCGCAACGGGGACACCGACGATCCGCCCCCCGCTGACGGTGGTGTCCGGGCCGCAGCCGTTCGAGGAGAGCACGCGGGCCGACTGCATCGGGGAGCGGCCGCAAACGAGCCGCCGCAGCCCGCGGGTTTGTGCACGGGCACTTCGGGGGACTCTCCGGCATCACGAAACCGCAGGAAGGAGCCGCCATGGCGACAGAGGTCACGCGACGAACGACGGAGGGGGAGGGGATGCCTCCGTCTGGCGAGTTGGCATCGAGAGCGAAGGAGGAGATGGGGACGAAGGCGCACGAGCTCGGCGGCGAGGCGCAGGCACGCATCCGCGAGCAGCTCGATACCCGTTCGACGCAGGCCGGAGAGCAACTGGTCTCGGTGGGGGACGCGCTGCAGCGGAGCTCGGAGCAGCTCCGCGGCGAAGGGAAGGACACCCCGGCGAAGCTCGTCGAAGGCGTCTCGCGCCGAGCGGACGACCTCGGCCGCTACCTGCGCACCTCGGACGCGAACCAGATTCTCGACGACGCGGAGGGCATCGCGCGTCGCAACCCGTGGCTGACCGCGCTCGCGGGCGCGGCGGCGGGCTTCGCGGCCTCCCGCTTCCTCAAGGCGTCGAGCGGCCGCCGCTACGACCGCCGCCCGCTGACGGGGGCCGGCACGAGGAGCGTGTGATGGCGGCCGTCGAGACGAACGGGCGCTCGACCGGGGAGCTCGTCAAGGATCTCTCGAACCAGGTGAGCCTGCTGGCCCGCCAGGAGATCGAGCTGGCGAAGGCGGAGATGGCCGAGAAGGGCCGCAGGGCGGGCCTCGGTCTCGGCCTCGTGGCGGCGGCCGGTGTGTCCGCTTTGCTCGCCCTCGGCACGCTCACGGCGTGCGTGGTGCTGGCGCTGGACGGCGCGATGCCGGCATGGCTCGCCGCGCTGATCGTGGCGCTCGCCTGGAGTGTCGTCGCCGCGGTTCTCGCCTCGGTCGGGAAACAGAAGATGGAGCAGGCGGGCACGCCCGTTCCCGAGCAGACGGTCGAGTCCGTCAAGGAGGACATCAAATGGCTCAAAGATCAGACGAGATAAGGCGCGACATCGAGCGCACGCGCGGCGAGCTCGGCGAGACCGTCGACGCGCTCTCCGCCAAGGCCGACGTCCCGGGTCGCGCCAAGGGCTGGCTCGCGGACAAGAAGGACGCGGTGACCGGGAAGGTCTCCGATGCCACGTCGGCCGTCTCCGACGCAGTGCCCGACCGCGGCGACGTCACCCGGCCGGCCGGCCGCCTGCGGCGGAGCGCCGAGCGGAATCCCATCGGCCTGGCGATCGGAGGTGCGGCCGCAGGGTTCCTGGCCGGGCTCCTCGCGCCGTCCACGAGGATGGAGGACGAGCGGCTCGGCCCGATGGCCGACGACGTCAAGGAGGCGGCGATGGAGACGGGCCGCGAGGCGATGGAGCGCGGCAAGCAGGTCGCCCAGGACGCCGGGCAGACGGCGCTCGAGACCGCGAAGGAGCGCGCGGGCGAGGAGGGGGACGAGCTGAGCTCGACGCTCCGCGGCAAGGCCCGTGACGTAGCCGGGAGCGCCGACGCGCAGACGGAGGTCGCCTCGATCACACCCCGATGAGAAGGCCGGCCGGGCGCTCGCCCGGCCGCGACAACGAGAGAAAGGGAGTCACCGTGTCACAGATCACGACCCCGCGCGAGCTCTTCCTCCACGAGCTCGGCGACATCATGTACGTGGAGAACGCCCTTGCCAACGAAGTGCTGCCGAAGCTCATCTCCGAGGTCACCGACGAGGAGTTCCGCGGAGCTCTGGAGCAGCATCTCGAGCAGACGAAGGGGCACCTGAAGAACGTCGAGCAGGTGTTCGAGGAGCTCGGCGAGACTCCGCAGCCTGAGGAGTGCATCGGCTTCGAAGGACTGAAGTCCGAGCACGACAAGCTGCTCGAAGAGACGTCTCCGGACCTCGTCGACTCCGTCGACCTCGGGGCGGCGGCGCGCACCGAGAACTACGAGATCGCGGCGTACGAGGGCCTTCGCCGGATGGCGAAGGCGATGGGGGAGGACAGGGCCGTCGAGCTCCTCGACAAGAACCTCGCCGAGGAGAAGGAGGCACTGCGCATCGTCGAGAAGATCTCGACCCGCGTCGCGAACGAGAGCGCGAAGGCCTACGCCTGAGCGAGCGCGAACCGGCCGGGCCGCGTGGACGCCCGCGGCCCGGCCTTCCTCCCACTCCGGCTCAATCGGATCGACGCGGCGGGGACGCAGCATCTGGCGACCGGCCCGGCCGTTCGCGCAGCTCGCGGCTCCGCTCGGCCTCGGCGTTCAGCTCGCCGCCGAAGAGAAGCGCCAGCCCGCCGAGCCAGAGCCACGTCATGGTCACGATCACCGCTCCGAGCGTCCCCCAGGTCTTGTCATACGACCCGAACCAGGCCGTATAGAGGGAGAACGCCCCCGAGACGAGGAGCCAGACGACCACGGCCACGACCGAGCCCGGCGTGACGATCTGCCAGCGCGGATGGTCGACGTCCGGGCCGAGGTACAGCACGAGCGCGAACGCGACGAGGAAGGCGACGACGAGGATCGGCCACTGGCCGATCCACCACGCGAACGCCACGGCCGTCGGCTGGCCGAGCGCCCCGCCGAGCCACGCCTCGAGGTGCGGGCCCATGACGAGCAGCGTCCCGGCGAGGAGCACGGCGGCGCCGACGGCGACCCCGAGTCCGAGCGCGGTCATCCGCGCTCGGACGAACCCCCGTCGGTCGTCCCGGTCATAGGCGACGTTGAGCGCGGTGATCACGGTGCTCATGGCGCTGCTCACGGACCACAGCGCGAGCACCAGGCCCACGATGGTGAGGAGGATTCCGGCGGACGGCCGCTCGCTCAGGCGCTGGAGGCTCTCGCCGAACAGCTTCGCGACGTCCTGCGGCGCGATCGCCGTGAGCCGGTCGACGATCTCGGTGATCGTGCTCTGGTCGGCGACGAGCGTGAAGACACCGAGCACGAGCAGGAGTACCGACGGAATCGCGAAGAACGCGCTGTAGGCGAGCGCCGACGCCATCATCGGCAGGTTGTCGTCGAGCGACTCCTTGCCGGCGCGCACGACGACTGCGCGCCAGTCGGCGAAGGAGAGGTCACGGAGCCCCGGGTCCGCGCGCTTTGGCTCGTTGAGCTCGGGAAACGGGCCCGACGGCGTATCGCCGCGCTGCGCGGGAGACGCCACGTCAGCCGGGCGGCTCCTCGCCGTCGTCGGCGTCCGGGTAATCCGTCTCGAGCGGGTGCTCGTCCTCTCCGCCGGGGCCGGGGTTCGGCGTCCCGGGCGGTGGCTGCGGGCTCGGCGCAGGGTCGGGGCTCGGCGCGGGCTCGGGGACGTCCGGGGGCGGTGTGTCGGGCCGTTCTGGTGTCTGCGACTGGCTCACGGAGCTCTCCTTCGCCGGGTAATCGTCGGGGAGACGGGTACCCGGCCGGTCGGCTTTCCAACCGCCTCGCTTGGTTGCGATCGCCGGTTTCGGGGTAGGACGACGGCGCAGCGTCGACTCGGAGCGCTGCGCGAAGCGATCGAGAAGGAGCACGAGCATGGCGGACGGAACGGCAGGGCGCGGCGCTGCGGGGATCGGCCTCGGCGGGATCCTCGTGATCATCGGGATCATCGTCGCGATCGTCTGGAGCCTCTGGCTGGGCATCGTCATCGCCCTGATCGGCCTGGTCGCGTTCGGCGGCTTCGCGCGCGGCCGCTGGTACTGAGCTGCCGGTGACGGCCGGCCGCCGGGTCAGTGCGCGCTGTTCCCGGCGGCCTCAGCCTGTGCGAGGTCCTCCTCGCACAGCGCGCGCACGTCGGGGCGCGCGCGTATCGCGTCGCGGCTCGAACCGCGGCTCTCCATGTACGGCGTCGGCAGCCAGCGTCGGCCCGGGAAGAGCAAAGCGAGGAGTCAGCGACGCGCTCGCGCGAGGACGGCCTCCAGCGGACGGGTGTTGACGACGTCAGCCGCGGTCGCCCACCCACGGCGGGCGGTCGCGACGGCGAGGCGCATGTTTCCGAGGCCGCGAACCGAGTGCGCGTCGGTCGAGGCGACGATCGGCACGCCTGCAGAGACTGCGCGCCGCACCTCGGCGCCGCGCAGGTCGAGGCGGTCGGGCAGCCCGTTCGTCTCCACGGCGACGCCCGTCTCGAGGGCGACCTCGAGAACGGCGTCGAGGTCGAGGGCGTTCGGCCGCCGATGATTGACGATCCGGCCCTTCGGATGACTCAGACAGGAGGCCGCCGGATGCCGCATCGCCTCGACGACGCGCTTCGTGAGGCGGTCGCGCGGCTCGCGCTGGCCCGCGTGGAGGCTGACCTGTACCCACTCGAGCTCGGCGAGCACGTCGTCGGGGAGGTCGAGCGAGCCGTCGGGCAGGATGTCGACCTCGATGCCGCGCAGGATCCGGAACGGCGCCAGCTCGTCGTTCGCGACCGCGATCTCCTCGCCCTGGCGGCGGACGTCGTCCGCGTCGAGGCCCGGGACCACGCGGACGTTGCGCGTGTGGTCGCACACGGCGACATAGTCGTAGCCGAGGTCGCGCGCCGCCCGTCCCAGCTCGAGCACCGACGCGCGTCCGTCCGACCAGGTCGTGTGACAGTGGAGGTCGCCGCGGATGTCGTCGAGCTCGACGAGCACCGGCGGCGTGCCCGAGAACGGCTCCTCCCGCAGCTCCGGCGGGCACCACGGGATGCCGAGCGCCTCGTACACCGCCTCCTCCGAAGCCGCGACGGGAAGCAGCCCGAGGGCGTCGACGTAGGCTGTGGCTCCCGTTGCACGGACGAGCTCCGTGCCGAGGGCGGCGGGCTCGGGGACGAGCAGCTCGACCGACGTTCCCTCGACGCTCACGCCGACGGCACGGCGGGCGCCGCGCTCGACGAGCGCGACGACCGACGGCAGGCGTCCGAACGCCTCGACCACCGCGTCCGGGTCCTCCGCCGCGACGACGACGCGGAGCTGGAAGCACTCGTCGGCCCACCTGCGCGGGTCGCCTGCCATCGTCCCGCCGATCGCGTCCGCGATGTCGCCCACGAGCGCCCTCGCGCGGTCGACCGTCACGGCGCGACGCTGCTCGTCCGGTCCTCGGTCGAGGTTCGTCCGAAGCCGCGCCTCGGTCTTCGGGCCGATGCCCGGAACGGCGCGGAGCCGTCCCTCGCGCGCCGCGGCGCGGAACGCGTCGGCCGTTCTCACGCCGAGCGCCTCGGAGATGGCGAGCATCCGCTTCGCACCGACGCCGAGGTAGCGCCCGAGCGCGACGAGCTCCGGCTGCACCGTGCGCTCGAGCTCGTCGAGCTCGGCGAGCCTCCCGGTCTCCGCGAGCTCGCGGAGACGCGCGGCGATCCCCGGTCCGATCCCGCGCAGCTCGTCGACCCGTCCGGCGAGCGCGAGCTCGGCCACCGAGACGCGCGTCTCGCGCACGGTCTGGGAGGCGCGCCGAAATGCGCGCAACGCGTACGGGCTCGAGCCCGCCAGCTCGAGCAGCGTGGCGAAAGCCTCGAGGCGCTCGGCGAGAGCGGCATTGTCGAGCGTGCCGCGCCCCGGCTCGTCTCGCGTCCCGCGCGACACGCCGACAGCCTGCCACGGCGTCGGTGTTTCGCGAGCGGAGCGGCGCGGTAGAGGAGTCCCATGTCCGAGGCAACCCAGGGCGGCGACCGCCACGCGTGGCAGAGCGAGTACGAGGGGCTTGCCGAGGACCTCCGGACGGAGCCGGCCGACGCGCTTCCCGAGCTGCTCGACCTCGTCGAGCGGATGCTGGGCGCGGCGGGCTACCAGGAAAACGTCCCAGGCGCGCAGGACGAGCCGGAAGTCGTTGTCGTCCTCGAGCGTGCGCGGGAGCTCGTCGAGGGGCGCGAGACGGGGGCCGCCGTCGGCAACGACGACGCGTTCCAGGCCGCGAGCGAGCTGCGCAGCCTCTACGAGCGGCTGCTCGACGCGCCGGAGGCCGAGGCGGGCGCCGACCTGCGGTATCGGAACGGCGATCTGCGAGGCAGTCGATGACGAGGCTGCGATGGCTCGCGCTCGGAGCGCTCGGCATGTTCTTCTTCGACCCGCGGGGCGGTAGGAGACGGCGGAACGTCCTGCGCGACCGCGTCGCCGCGGTTCCGAGACGACTGAGGCGTCGCCTCGCGCGCAAGGCGGGCCTCGTGCGCGCCCGCGCGGGCGCGCTGACCGCGAAGGCGACGCACCTCCGTGAGCGTCGCAAGGACTGGAGCGACGAGACGCTCGCCGACAAGATCCGGAGCGAGGTCTTCCGCGACCCGACGCTGCCGAAGGGCGCCGTCAACCTCAACGTGGAGGATGGCCGGGTCGTCCTCCGCGGCGAGGTCGCGGAGCCTGCGCTCGTCGAGGAGCTCGAGCGCCGCGTGCGGGACGTTGTCGGCGTCCGCGAGGTCGAGAACCTGCTCCATCCTCCGGGCTCCGAGGCACCGGAGCACGTCGCCCGCTCGCGCTGAGGTCGCGGTCGCCGACTCGGCTCTCAGGCTGTCGCGAGGCGCTTGCGCATCCTGACGACGGTGCCGCGCCCGCCGTCGCCGCCCCGGATCTCGAGGTCGTCGACGAGCGCCTGGATGATGGCGAGGCCCATGCCGCTCTCGGCGAGCTCGTCGCGCTCCAGCTCCGCGGCGGGCAGCGTTCCGATGCCGGGGCCGGCGTCCTCGACCCGGATCTCGATCGTCTCGTCCTCGAGGCCGAAGTCCACGAGCACGACGCCGTGCTCCGAGGGCTTCGCGTGGCGGACGGCGTTGCCGCAGGCCTCCGTGACGGCGAGCTTCAGATCGGCCAGGGTCGACTCGTCGATCGGCGTCCCGCGCGCGATGCCGGCCAGCGCGAGCCGTGCGAGGATCAGGTACTCCGTTCTCGCCGGGATCACGAGACTGACGACGTCGCGACTCACGGCAGCTCCTCCTTCATCGCCTCTTCCAGTCGACCGCGCATGACGTGGAGTGCCCGTCGTAGCAGGCGCGAAACGTGCATCTGCGAGATGCCGATCCGTGCTGCGATCTCGGATTGCGTGAGGCCCTCGAAGAAGCGCAGCTCGACGATCCGCCGTTCCCGCTCGTCGAGGGCCTGGAGACCCGCTTCGACGAGCACACTGTCCTCGACCTCGGCGAAGCCCGTGTCCTCGACGCCGAGCACGTCCTGCATCGTCTCGTCGTCCGCGTCGCGGCCGAGCGGTTGCGAGAGCGAGCGGGTCGAATACGCGTCGGAGCTCTGCAACGCCTCGACGACCTCGTCCTCGGTTGCGCCGGTCACCTCGGCCAGCTCGGCGATCGTCGGCGCGCGCCCGAGCTCCGCCGTCTTGCTCTCGACCGCGCGCGTGAGGCGGACGCTCAGCTCCTTCATCCGGCGCGGCACGTGGAGCGCCCAGGCGCGATCGCGGAAGTGGCGCTGGATCTCACCGACGATCGTCGGGACGGCATAGGTCGTGAACTGCACCTCGCGGCTCGTGTCGAAGCGCTCGATCGAGAGGAGGAGGCCGATCGACGCGACCTGGATCAGGTCCTCCTGCGGCTCACCGCGCCCGGCGTAGCGGGCGGCGAGGCTCCGGACGAGCGGCATGTACCGCTCGACGAGCCGGTCGCGGGCCTGTTCGTCGCCCGCGTGGTACGCGTCGATCAGCGCCGCGAAGTCGATGTCGGGCGTCGCGGGAGTCACGTCGTCTCCGGGCGGTAGGTGGCGGAGACCACGAGCTCGATCAGGGCGGCGGCGTCGCCGTCGGCATGCTCCTCCACGCTCTCGACGAGTGGCGTGAGCACCCGCCGCAGCCCGGGATCGTCGAGCTGACCCGGCTGGAACGAGCCCAAGCGCACGCAGAGGCCGGACGGCGTCGCCTCGGCCTCGAGCCGGAGCGTGTCGCCCACGGTCTCCTGCATGAGCAGGCTCTCAACCGCGAGGAGCAGGTCGTCGACCCGGTCGATCGGAAGCTCGAACCGGGCGGCGACGCCGCCGAGGACGAGCCGCGGCACGCTGCGGAACCGCTCGCCGGCCGGAAATTCGACGGTCGTTCGGGCTGGGCCCGGCGGATTTGGGATGGTCACGCGCTGCCGCGTCCGACGGCCCGCGCGGCCTCGAGGTCGGTATGGAGCGAGAACACGCGATCGAGGAGCGTGATCTCGAAGATGCGGCGGATGTGCGGGTCGCTGCAGACGATGGCGACCTTGCCCCCCGAGGGACGGAGCCGCTTCACCGCGCCGAGCAGCACGCCGAGCGTCATCGAGTCGATGAAGGTCGCCTCGGAGAGGTCGACGACCAGACCTGTCGCCCCGCCGTCGAGCGCCGCAGTGATCGCGTTCCGTAGCTCGGGCGCCGTGTGCAGGTCTGCCTGGCCATGGACCGCGATGACCACGACGGGCTCCCCCCCGTCAATGGTCTCGACGTCGAAATCAGTCGATTCGATCTCGCTCATCCCGTCCCATGGCGGCCTACCGCGCAGGTGTACCCCCCACTGCGTGGCGCGAAACCTAGTCGATTCCCTGCCGGTGGACGAGCGCCCGCCCTTCCGGCGGTCACGAGCGACCGACTGCCCGGGCGAGCTGCGCCTTGGTCATCTTCGAGCGCCCCTCGATGTTCTTGTCCTTCGCCTCCTCGTACAGCTGGTCGCGTGTCCGTCCCCTCGGTCCCTTGCGGTGCGAACGGAGGCCGCCGCGGCGGCCGGATGAGATGTCCTCGCGCGAGAGGCGCGAGGACTCCTTCGCCTCGCCGTGCCGCGCGCGCTCCTTGTTCACCGTGCGGGCCGCGATCTCCTCGGCCTTGCTCTCGGACGTGCCGCGGTCTTCGAGCGAGTCCTTGATGTGCTCGTACTGCCGGGCCCGCTTGCTGCCCTTCTTCACTCCGCGTGGGGGCATCGCGTGCTCCTTTCCAATGTCGATGGGTAACCGCACCGGTACCCGGGCGTGACGTCGCGAAACACCGTGCGGGGCCGACCGCGTCGCGCGGCCGACCCCGCGTTGCCTCCCTAGCGGCGGTCCTCGACCAGCTCGTCGTCGTCGTCGCGGTCGAGGGCGTCCTCGACGTCGTCCTTGATGTCGCGGGCCTTGTCCTTTGCCTCACCCCACGTCTCCTGGAGCTTGCCCTCCTGCTGCTTCTTCTCCCCTTCGATGCGATCGCTGTCCACGTCTCTCCTCCTCGCGGTGGGTTGTCCGCTACCCCTACCCGCGCGCCGCGGTCGCGACACTTCGAGAGCGCAACTCGTCGAGCGTCGTCTTCAGGAGCGCGAGATCGTGTGCGAGCTCGGCGCGCCGCTCGTGCCGTCGGTCGCCGGCGCGCAGGACGGCCGAGGGATGCAGCGTCACGATCACCGGCTGCTCGAGCTCGGGCGTGTCGAGGACCCGGCCCCGCAATGCGGTCACCTTGGCGCCGCGGCCGAGCAGCGCATGCGTGGCCGTCGCCCCGAGGCAGACGACGAGGTCGGGAGCGACCTCGGCGAGCTCGAGCCTGAGCCAGACATCGCACGCCCGGATCTCCGTCCAGTTCGGCGTGTCGTGGATCCGGCGGGTCCCCTTCGGCCGCCACTTGAAGTGCTTCACGGCGTTCGTCAGGTAGAGGTCGCGCTCGTCGAGCCCGACTTCCTCGAGCACCCGTCGCAGGAGGAGCCCCGCCGGCCCCACGAACGGCCGCCCCTCCTCGTCCTCGACATCACCCGGCTGCTCGCCGACGAGCACCGCCCGTGCGCGCGTCGTCCCCTCCCCGAAGACGACCTGCGTCGCGTTCTCCCAGAGGTCGCAGCGCCGGCAGCCCGCTGCGTCGTGCCGGGCCTCGGCGAGTGCCGCCGCCGGTCGTCGGCTGCGTGACACGCAGGATTCGTAGCCGACGCGTTCCCCCCGCAAACCCGGTCCCGCGTTTCGGCGGCCTGTGGTGCGGCTATCACGCGCCGTGGACCGCGAGAACCGACGGACCGTCGTCTTCGCGTTCGTCGCGAACCTGGTGATCGCGGCCGCCAAGCTCGCCGGCGGGTTGACGACCGGCTCGAGCGCGCTCCTCGCGGAGGCGGCGCACTCGCTGGCGGACTGCCTCAACCAGGTCTTCCTGCTCGTGTCGCTGTCCCTCGGTAGGCGCCGGCCGGACGAGACCCATCCGTTCGGGCACGGGAAGGAGCGCTTCTTCTGGGCGTTGCTGGCCGCGATCATGGTCTTCGTCGGCGGTGCGATCTTCTCGATCGCGCAGGGCGTGGTGGTCGTCGCGCGGGGCGGTGACGAGCATTCCTTCCGGGCGGCCTACGTCGTCCTCGGCATTGCGCTGGTGGCCGAGGGGATTGCGCTCGGGCGGGCCGTCCGTCAGGTGCGGCGCCAGGCGCGCGCCGCGGGCAAGCCGGTCGCCGCGTACGTCCGGGCGAGCCGCGACCCGACGGTGAAGGTCGTGCTCGCCGAGGACTCGGCGTCGGTCGCCGGCGTCTTCGTCGCGCTCGCCGGCATCGGGCTCTCCCAGGCGACCGGGAACCCGGTGTGGGACGGCGTGGCGTCGATCGGGATCGGCCTGATCCTGACGCTCGTCGCCTACGCGATCGGACGTGACGCGAAGCGGCTCTTGATCGGCGAGGCGGCGACCGGGGAGGACCGCGCCGCGATCGAGCGAGCCCTGCTCGACCATCCAGCCGTGCTCGCCGTTCCGGAGCTCTTGACGATGCACGTCGGGCCCGACGACATCCTCGTCGCCGCGCGACTCGAGCTCGACGACGAGCTGTCCACGCCGTCGGTCGAGCGGGTGATGGACGAGCTGCAGCGCGACGTCCACCAGGCGGTTGCCGCCGTCCGGCAGATCTTCATCGATCCGACGCCCGCCCACGCGCACGCGACGGCGACGCTGGGCCGCTGACGCGAGGAAACGCAGCGTCGAGGTCGCCGATCGCGAGGCCGAGGCGGTCGCGCTCGCGGTCGAGCGCTGCGAGCGCGCGCTCGAGCCGTCGCGCGCCTTCGCGCGTCGTCCGCACGAGGACGACCCGTGCGTCGTCGCGCGCCACCACGCGCTCCACCAGCCCTTCCGCCTGCGCGCGGTCGGCAAGCTCGGTGACGGTGCTCTGCGCGAGCAGGAGCTCACGCGAGAGCGTCCCGATCGACGCCGAGCCCGCATGCCTCCCTTCGAGCGCGAGCAGGAGCAGATGCTGGCGCGGCGTCAGGCCGCTCCGCCGCACGACCTGGTCTGACGTCCGCTCGAATCGCTGAAGCGCGATGCGGAACTCCGCGACGCGACCGACGCGGTCGTCGGCGGAGATGTTTGGCGGCTCGGTCAAGGGGACATGGGTGAGGGAGATGATCGTCTTCCTCGCCCTCGCCGTCTGGCTCGGCGCCCGCGCGCTCTCCGACGCGGAGCGCCGCCAGTCGCTCCTCGACCGCGGCAGCGATCCTCGCACGGCCGCCCGGGCGGTCAGGTACGGGCGATGAGCGGCTCCGAGGTAGGTGAACGACCTCACCCACGCGGGATGATGCTGATTTGCCCGCTCGGCTCGATGATCGCCCACTCGACGTCCTCGAGCGAGGCAACCTGCTGCAGCCGGGCGGCCTCGGCGACCTCCTCGAGCGTGAGCCGCTCCGCGCGCATGTTGTGCTCGATCGGCTTGCCGTGCTCGACCACCACGAGCGGCGCGGCCTCGAGGACCTTGCGCATCGCCTTGAAGCGGTAGCTGAGCCACGATGTCGCCACCGCGAGGACAGTGAAGGTGCCGACGGCGAGGACGAGCCCGGTGAACGACATGTCGCTCTGCGTCACGCCCTGCTGGACCAGGTCGCCGATCACCACGAGGAGGATCAGATCGAACGGTTCGAGCGTCGACAGCTCGCGACGTCCGGTCACCCGGAGGAGCAGGAAGACGAGCACGAACGCGGCGGCGGCGCGCAGAACGATGTCCATCGCACGCTCCTAGGGGAAGACGTTGACCGAATGGTCGATCGACGCGATCGTGCGCTCGCCGTCGCGGAGCTCGACGCTCTGATCGCGACGGCCGGCGGTCGTCGGGTTGGTCTGCTGGTAGAGGTAGACGGTGAACGACCGTCCCGGACCGAGCGGATCGAACTCGAGGAAGACGCTGCCGTCGCGGCTCCAGCTCCGGGTCGGCTGCGGCTCGATGCTGTTGACGCTCATCGCGTCCCACCAGCCGGGTGCAAGGACGAGCGTCGGACGGAGGAGCCGCTGGCGGGCGTCGATCTGGAACTTGCCCTGGTAGAGAAGACCGCTGCGCAGCGCCCCGGGTGCGGAGAGGCGCAGCGCCGCGGCGTCGGAGCGCGCGACGAGCACGACGTGGCGCTGCCCGAAGACGTTCGCGAGCGCGAGGACCGCGAGGATCGTGAGTACGGCCAGCAACGTCCACCGAGCGCCGCGCTCGATGAGGTGGTCGGCGTCGCGGTGGGCTTCGAGCGAGATGCAGTCCGGCGGTCGGGCTGCGGCGCTCATCCCGGCGTCATTCCCGCCACGAGCCCCGGGCAAACGAGGAGGGCAGCCGCCGGGCGCCCTCCGACGATGATGGAGCTGCTGGGGCGGGGTTACCGCGCGCGCCGAGCCGGAAACCTCGCGGCGCACCGCAGGCGGGTCAGGGGGTTCGGCGCCGCAGCGTCGCGGCGCCGAGCACGAGCGCGAGCGCCGTCGTGCCGACGATCACGGCGACGTCCAGCGCGAGCCGCCAGTCGTACGACGTCTCGAGCGCGACGCGCTCGAGCGCGTCGTAGGCGTACGTCAGCGGCAGCGCATACGGGACGAGCTCGAGCAGTCTGGCCATCTCCTCCCGCGGGACGAAAAGGCCGCAGAGGAGCAGCTGGGGGAGCACGAACGCGGGCATGAACTGGACGGCCTGGAACTCCGTCCGTGCGAACGCGCTCGAGAAGAGGCCGAGGGTGCTTCCGAGGACGGCGTTCCCGACGGCGAGCGTGGCGATCAGC
>NZ_DATMBZ010000119.1:0-21662 GCF_035558935.1 Gaiella sp.
GCAGGTCGCGCGGCTGCGTCAGCGTCCAGTTCTCGGAAAGCACGTGGACGAGCCGGACGCTCATCCGGAGTCGGTCTCGCCGGCGGGGCGGCGCGACCAGTGGCGCCACGCGCTCTCGACATGGGCGCGCATGAGCACCTCCGCCCGGTCGCCGTCACCGGCCTCGATCGCCTCGCAAAGCTCCTCGTGCTCGGCGACGTCGGCGTCCTGCCAGGTCGGCTGGGCGCGTCGGCTCGCGAGGAGCCGGCGTCCGACGTCCGCGATCCAGAGCGAGTCGAAGATGCGCCCCAGGGCGTCGTTCTGTGTGGCGGTGGCCAGCGCGGCGTGGAAACCGCGGCTCGCGTCGTGGGCAGCTGCCGCCGTGCGGGCCGTGCGCTCGGCGACCACCCAGCGCCGTAGCTCGTGCAGGTCGGCGTCGTCCCGCCGCTCGGCGGCAAGCCGCGCAATGCCGGGCTCGAGCAGGAGCCGCGCCTCGAGACGCTCGAGCACGCGTTCGAGCCCGACGTCCGCGACGAAGAAGCCGCGATTGACCTCGAAGTCGACGAGTCCGTCGCCCGCGAGGCGGCGCAGCGCCTCCCGCACCGAGCCGCGCGAGATACCGAGCGCATCCGCGAGCTCCGCCTGGCCGACGCGCGCCCCGGGCCGGAGGCGCCCGTCCACGATCCGTGCGCGGAGCTCGTCGTAGGCCAGCTCGACGACGGAGCGAACGCGAAGTGGGCCGGCGGGAGTCGCCATCACTGAATCACTGGAAGGTTGACATTCGATGTTCGAACCTTGTATACCCACCGCCGTCCCCGGCGCAAGGGGCGCCGGCAAGCAGGAGGAGCTCCAATGAGTGAGACCGGCTCGACGGCCCCGAGCGCGAGCCTCGGGCAGAAGAACCTCTCGACGATCCACGCGGTGGCCCAGTCGCTCGCGATCGGGCCGATGTTCTCGACGGCGCTGATCCTCGGCCTCGTCTCGAACCCGGGCACCGGGGCCGCGTGGAACGCGACGCTCGCCATCCTGATCGCGGGGCTCGGCGTCCTGGCGATCGGATACGCCGTCGTGCTCTACGCCCGCCGGTTCGCCGGCGCGGGCGCCGTCTACGAGTACCTGACACACGGCGCGCACCCGTGGGTCGGCGTCCTCACGGCGGGGGTGTTCTTCCTCGGCACGCTCTTCCTCGGCGGCGGCGGCATCTACCTCGGCGTCGGCATCCTCTCCGAGGGCGCCTGGCAGGCGCACATCTCGGACAACTCGCCGGCCTGGTGGGTGTTCGGGTTGATCGGTCTCGCGATCGTGCTCGTCCTCAACCATCTCGGCGTCCGCGTCGCGGTGCGCGCGATGCTCACCTTCGCCACGCTGTCGTTCATCCCGATGCTGATCCTCGCGATCGTGATCCTCGCGAAGGGCGGCGACAGCGGCATCTCGCTGTCGGTCTTCAACCCGAACGAGACGTCGTGGTTCGGCGTCACGGGCGGCGGCGTCCTCGGCGGGGTGCTCCTCGGGATCCTGCTCTTCGTCGGCTTCGAGGCGGCTGCGTCGATCGGCGAGGAGTCGAACGACCCGCACCGCTCGATCCCGCGCGCCGTGCTGTTCACGATCGGCGCGTCGGCGGCCTTCTACGTCGTGATGGCGTTCGCGTTCTCGATGGGCTACGGCAAAGAGGCCGTCAACCAGGGCGCCTGGGCGCTCTCGCCGGGCGCCGTGAACGAGATGGCGACGCGGTACGTCGGTTCCTGGTTCGCGGCGATCCTCGACGTGGTCGTGATCCTCGACGCGATGGCGCTCGCGCTCGCGATCTGCGTGACGATCGGCCGCGGCTACTTCGCGCTCTCGCGCGACGGGCTGCTGCCGAAGGTCTTCTCGAAGACCTCGCGCTACGACACCCCGTGGGTCGCCAACCTGATGGTCGCGGTCGGGGGCATCGGCCTGATGCTCGTGTCGTGGCTCGCGAACTACCAGAACCGCTTCGTCGTACCCGGCGAGAACGGCGATCTCGTCCCGATCTTCCCCTCGGACGGGTTCGCGACGTTCATTCTCGCGGCGACGATCGGCTCGTTCGCCGTCGAGCTCGTGTACCTGATCCTCGCCGTCGTCGCCTTCGCACTCGTACGCCGGGCGGGGAACAAGCCATGGCAGTACGCCGTCCTCCTGGTCGCGGTGGCGACCCCGCTGCTCGGCTACTTCGGCGCCCTCAAGCCGGGCCCGCACGACCGCTCGAACGTCAACTGGGAGGCCTTCTACTGGACGATCGGCGTCGTGCTCGTCGCGGTAGTGTGGTTCGTCGTCGTGCTCGTCCTGCGTCCCGCGAACGTCCGCTCTGCGGCCGCGCACGCGGCCGAGCACCGTGGCGTGCCGCCGCTGGACGAGGGCCTCGACTTCGAGCCGCTCCCCGAGGGCGAGATGCCGCTTTGAGCGAGGCCGCCTGGCATGCGGTCGGCCCCGCCGGCGACGAGCCGGCGGGGACGCTCCGCCAGGTCGAGGTCGAAGGGCGCGCCGTCTGCGTCGGACGGACCCCCGGCGGCTGGGTCGCGTTCGACGACACGTGCACGCACGAGGAGTGCTCGCTCGCCGAGGGCGAGCTCGACGAGGGCGTCATCGTCTGCCCGTGCCACGGGTCGGAGTTCGACGTGCGGACGGGCGACGTCCTCACGCCACCGGCGCTCGACCCGCTCCCGGTCTACGAGGCGCGCGAGGAGGGCGGCTCGCTCCTCGTCCGCCTCGCCCCGCCGCCGGCGGCGGCGGAGGCCGTGCACGCGCGCGAGGACCACGTGCCGGAGGCGGTGACCCGCGAGGCAACGGTGCCCGGGCCATCGCTCGACGGCCTCGTCATCGACGACGTCGACCTCACCGACCTCGACGTCTGGGAGGAGCGTGTCCCGTACGACTGGCTCGCGCTCCTGCGGCGGGACGCGCCGCTCCACTGGAACCCCGAGCACGACGGACGGGGCTTCTGGGCGCTCACGCGCTACGACGACGTGCTCCACGTGTCGAAGGACTGGCAGACGTTCTCCTCGGAGCTCGGCGGCACCTCGCTGCAGGACCTGACGCCGGAGGAGCTCGAGGCCCGACGGTCGATGATCGACACCGACCCGCCACCGCACACGCGCCTGCGGGCGCTCGTCAACAAGGGTTTCACGCCCCGTGTCGTCAACACCTACGAGGAGCGGATCCGAGGGCTCGCGCGTGACATCCTCTCGCGCGCCGTCGCAGAGGACGAGTTCGACTGGGTCCACTCGGTCGCCGAGGAGATCCCCATGTGGGTCTTCTCGGACATCATGGGGCTCCCGGTCGACGACCGGAAGCTCATCATCGAGCTCGGGGACAAGATCCTGGGCAACACCGACCCGGAGGTCGTCGGCCCGGAGAACGTCGCCGAGGTGGCGCTCAAGGACCCGGAGCTCCGCAAGCTTCCCTTCTCGAGCCCGTTCTCGCTCGACCTGATCGAGTACGGCCGACAGCTCGGCGAGAAGCGGCGGCGGGATCCCCGAGACGACATCACGACGAAGCTCGTCGAGGCGGAGATCGACGGGTCGCGGCTCTCCGAGCAGGAGTTCGGCGTGATGTTCATCCTCCTCACGACCGCTGGCAACGAGACGACGCGGCACACCATCTCGCTCGGCCTCCACGACCTCCTCACGCACCCGGACGAGCTGCAGCGGCTGATCGACGATCCGTCGCTCGCGGGAACGGCCGCGGACGAGCTCCTGCGACGGGCGCACCCCGTGCACCACTTCCGGCGCACGGCGACCCGCGACGTCGTCATGCACGGCCGGCGCATCAGGGAGGGCGACAAGGTCACGATCTGGTACGCGGCGGCGAACTACGACGACGCGAGGTTCGCCGACCCCTACCGGCTCGACGTGGGGCGCACGCCGAACCGGCATCTCACCTTCGGCCTCGGCGGGCCGCACTTCTGCCTCGGGATGCACCTCGCGAAGCTCGAGATCAAGGTCTGGCTCGAGGAGATGATCCCGTACCTGCCCCGGATCGAGCTCGCGGGCGAGCCCGTCCGCCTCCGCTCGTCCTTCTTCAACGGCGTCAAGCGCCTGCCCGTGCGGGTCCGCGCGTAGATCAGAGTCCCCGACCAGGAGGTCGATCCACCGCATGTCCTACGGTCACGACCCCGAAGCGGCCGTCGCCTCGCTGCGCGGCCAGGGCGTCAAGGCGATCCGCCTGCTGTACACCGACCTGCACGGCGTCGCCCGCGGCAAGGACATCCCGATCGGGCACTTCGTCGACCTGCTCGAGGAGGGCATCGCCTTCTGTGCCGTGATCATGGGCACCGACCTGAGTCACACGCCGGTCGTCGGTGGCGAGCAGGGCTACGTCGACTTCGCCGTCCGGCCCGATCCGGAGACGCTCCGCGTCGTGCCGTGGCAGCCCGAGGTCGCCTGGTGTCTCGGCGAGGCGTGGACGCTCGACGGCACCGACCACTGGCCGTCGTGCCCTCGCGCCCTGCTGGCCCGGGTCGTCGGGCGCTACGCGACGCGCGGGCTGCTCCCGATCGTCGGGCCGGAGCTCGAGTGGTTCCTGTGCACCCGCGACCCCGACGCGCCCAACGGCCTCGGCCGCTATGTCGACGAGCTGTCGCGGGTGTACACCGTCGGCGCTGTCTCCGACCCGCGCCAGATCAACCTGAAAACGCTGCTCTGGGCCGACGATCTCGGGCTCAAGGCGTTCGCCGGCAACCACGAGTTCATGAACTCGCAGTACGAGATCAACCTGAAGCACTCCTCGGCGCTCGACGCCGCCGACCGCGCGTTCATGCTCAAGGCGGCGGTGAAGGAGGTCGCGGCGCGCGAGGGCCTGCTCGCGACGTTCATGGGCCGGCCGTTCACCGACCAGGGAGGATCCGGCTTCCACGTGCACCTCTCGCTGTCGGATTCCGACGGCCGGAACGCGTTCGCGTCGGACGACGCCGCCCTGAGCCCGCTCGGGTTGCGGTTCGTCGCGGGCGTGCTCGAGCACGCGCAGGGGCTCCAGGCGCTGCTCGGGCCGACGATCAACGCGTACAAGCGGATCCTCCCGGACAGCCTCGCGCCGACGCACGCGAACTGGGGGCACGACAACCGCACCGCATTCTGCCGCGTCCCGAACGAGCGCGGCTCGCGGACGCGCGTCGAGGTGCGCACCGGGGACGGCTCCGCGTGCCCGCACCTCATCACCGCGGCGCTGCTCCTCGCCGGGCTCGACGGCATCGAGCGCGAGCTCGACCCGCCCGAGCCGGTCGTCGGCGACGCCTACCGGATGGACGACGCGCACGCGGGGACGAAGCTGCCCGCAGAGCTCGGCCCGGCGCTCGACGCGCTCGAGGCCGACGCCTGGCTCGTGGCGGAACTCGGCGAGGAGCTCGTCTCGACGTTCGTCGCGATGAAGCGCTTCGAGGTGGAGCGGTTCGAGAAGGCGGTGGGGACGTTCGACCCCGAGGTGATCACGGAGTGGGAGGTGCGCGAGTATGCCGCCCATCTCTGAGCTCGTCCTGACCGAGCGGTGCGTCCGGGTCGAGGTCGACGGCGAGCCGCGCTGGGGCCGTCGCGAGGGAGACACGATCGTGCTCGACGACCGCAGGGAGATCGCCGAGACGGACGCGCTCTACCTCGCGCCCGTCGAGCCGACGAAGATCTTCGCGGTGCATCTCACGTACCGCTCGCGCGTCGAGGAGTACGCCGCGCGGACGCCGCCCGAGCCGTCGTACTTCGTGAAGCCGCCGACGACGTTGAACGGGCACCGCCGGCCGATCCGGATGGCGAAGGGCGCCCGCTTCCTCAACTACGAGGGCGAGCTCGCCGTCGTCGTCGGACGGCGGATGAAGGGCGTCGCGATCGACGACGTGCTCTCGTACGTCGCCGGCTACACGTGCGCGAACGACGTCGGGATGCACGACTTCCGCCACGCCGACCGGGGCGCGATGCTGCGGGTCAAGGGCCAGGACGGGTTCCTGCCGCTCGGACCCGAGCTGGTTCCGGCCGCCGAGTTCGACCCGACGGCCTACACGCTTCGCACGTACGTGAACGGCGACGTCGTGCAGGAAGCGACGGCGGGCGACCTCATGTTCGGCGTTGCGTACCAGCTGGCCGACCTCTGCCGCGTGATCACGCTCGAGCCCGGCGACGTGCTCCTCACCGGGACACCGGCAAACTCCCGGCCGATGCGGGCGGGAGACGTCGTCGAGGTCGAGATCACCGGCCTCGGCAGGCTCACGAACACGATCGAGGAGTGGGACGTCGACCTCGCCGGGCCGGGCGAGCAGCTCCAGGTCTCCGCCCAGACGCTCCACGTCGCGCTCGCGATCCCCGAGGACGAGGCGGAGCGGATGGTGGCCGAGGGCCGGATGCCCGGATGATCCGCCTCGGCCGCATCGACCACGTCTGCCTCCGCGTCGCGGATCTCGACGAGGCGGCGGCGCGCTGGTCTCTCCAGCTCGGGCTCATGGAGCGGCCGCGCGCGGACGGTCGTGCGTTCCTCGCCTGCAACGACGAGCCGTACTGCGTCGAGCTCGCGGCCGGCGACGAGCCGGGGCACGACCACACGGCCTTCGAGCTCCACTCGACCTGCTCGCCGGACGACGCGCGCGCGCATCTCGACGTCCGGGGTATCGAGTTCGAGGAACGCGAGGGGTCGATCTGGCTCGCCGACCCGGACGGCCGCGCGATCCAGCTCCTCCCGCATCGCGAGTCCGCGACGGAAGTCGACCGCTGGCCGCAGCACGCGCGGCCCTCCTCGACGGTGCACCTCGGCGGCCCGAGGCGGCTCGGCCACGTCAACTGCCTCACCGGCGACATCCACGCGAACGCGGCGTTCTACACGGACGGGCTCGGGATGCGGCTCTCCGACTGGCTCGGCACCGCGGGCGTCTGGTTCCACATCGATTCGGAGCACCACGTGATGGCGCTCGTGGACGTGGGATACGCGCACTTCCACCACCTGGCGTTCGACGTCGTCGACATCGGGAAGATGCGCGACCTGCTCGACCACCTCGCGCGGCACGGCCGCTGGGTCTCGTGGGGGCCGACGCGCCACGGGATCGCCGGCAACATCGCGACGTACGTCCGCATCACGGAGGAGCCCTGCCACGTCGAGCTCTACTGCGACATGGAGCGGCTCGCGGACGACCACGTCCCGCGCACGTACCCGGACGACCGCTACTCGTCGAACACCTGGGGCCCGCTGCCGCCGCGCTCGTACTTCCGCTTCGACCCGGTCGCGGTCGAGTGGGAGAGCGGGAGCTGGGAGACGCGCGGCCGCCCGCTGCCGCCGGCGGAGATCGAGGCGTGACGATGCGCGAAGCAGGAGCGGCGAGGCTGAAGCCCCGCCCCGGTAGCCTCGCCCGCCTCGGCTCGGGAGCGACGCGATGGCGCTGAAGGGCTACACCGTGCCCCGCACGCCGGAGGGGCGCTCGTCGCTCGTCCCGTACCCGCCCTGGC
Source organism: Gaiella sp. (assembly GCF_035558935.1). Taxonomy (GTDB): domain Bacteria; phylum Actinomycetota; class Thermoleophilia; order Gaiellales; family Gaiellaceae; genus Gaiella. The sequence goes on from NZ_DATMBZ010000119.1 coordinate 7,413, forward strand.
ACTACGTCGGTGCGTTCCTCGTAATCGACTACTGGGCGGACCCCGACCAGGCCGTCGCCTTCCTGCCCGAGGGGATCGACCCGCACCCGGACCCCGGGCGCTGCGCGTTCGTCGCCGCCGACTGGCAGTCGTGCTCGGAGGGCGGCGACGAGCTCGTCGACCCGTCGCGCTCGCAGTACAAGGAGGTGTTCGTCGTCGTGAACGGGCTTCTCGACGGCGAGGAGGTCACCGTCTGCTCCTACATCTGGGTCGACCGCGATTTCGCGCTCACGCGAGGATGGATCCAGGGCTTCCCGAAGAAGCTCGGCTCGATCTGGATCACGCGCAGCTTCGGCCTCGGCGGGCCGGCCGACCCGGGGATGGAGCGGGGAGGACGGTTCGGCGTGACCTGCGCGGCCTACGAGCGCCGTGTCGCGCAGGCGACCGTGACGCTCGAGCACGTCTCGGCGGGCGGCCCCTTCCACAACGCGCCGCCGATCGTCAACGTCCGCCACTTCCCGCGACTCGCCGCCGGGCAGCACGACGCCCCTGCCGTGCACGAGCTCGTCCGGGCGGTGTCGCGCGACCGCGCCGTCTCGGAGGTGTGGGAGGGATCGGCGACGCTCGAGCTCTTCGGCGCCGCCCACGAGGAGGTCGACGCGCTGGCCCCCGTGCGAATCGGCCGCGGGTACCGCTTCACGTTCGCCTACACCGTCGACGACCTCGAGACGGTGCGGGGGCTCGGGCCGTGAAGGTCGCGCTGGTCACCGGTGGAGGAACAGGGATCGGGGCCGCGGTCGCGCGGCGGCTCGCCGCGGAGGGGTACGCCGTCGTGGTCACGGGGCGGCGCGCAGCCCCGATCGAGGAGATCGCCGCCGAGATCGACGGCCTCGCCGTCGTGGCCGACACCGGCCTCGTGGACGACGCCGAGCGCGCCGTGCGGGAGACGGTCGAGCGGTTCGGCGGCCTCGACGCGCTCGTCTGCAACGCGGGCATCGGCGGTGGGGGCTCGCTCCGCGACCTCGACCCTGCGACCTGGGACGACGTGCTGCGCACGAACCTGACCGGCGCCTTTCTGACGTGCCGAGCGGCGATCGACCACCTCGCCGCGCGGCGGGGCTCGGTCGTGACGATCTCGTCCGTCTCGGGCCTCCGCGCGTCCCCGGAGTCCCTCGCCTACTGCGCGTCGAAAGCGGGTCTCCTGATGCTGACCCAGTGCATGGCCGTCGATCACGGTCCCGAGGGCGTCCGCGTGAACTGCGTCGCACCGGGCTGGGTGCGCACGCCGATGGCGGACGAGGACATGGACGTGCTGGCGGAGAGGCTCGGTCTCGATCGTGAGGCTGCGTACGCGGAGACCACCGTCGACGTTCCCCTGCGGCGGCCCGCCTCGCCCGAGGAGGTCGCCGCGACGGTCGCGTGGCTCGTCTCGGACGACGCGTCCTACGTCAACGGCTCGGTCGTCACGGTCGACGGCGGGCACACGCCGGTCGACGTGGCCATGGTCGCCTTCGGCAGGGCCTCCGCGTGAGCCGCGTCGGGGTCGCCGGCGTCGACGTCTCGACCGAGCACTTCATCGGCGGCGAGCGCGTCGGGAGCGTGTCGACGTTCGTCGACCTGAGCCCGATGGACGCGCAGCCGATCGCCGAGATCGCGCGCGGGGGCGAGCGCGAGGCGTCGCTCGCGGTCGAGGCTGCGCAGGCGGCGTTCCCGGGCTGGGCTGCGCTGGGCGCGTCCGGCCGCGCGGCGCACCTCCACCGCCTCGCCGAGCTGATCGACGAGAACGTCGACCGGCTCGCGGTCGTCGAGTGCGCCGACATGGCGATGCTGCTCCGCTCGTTGCGGGCCCGGGTGATCTCGCGGGGCGCGCGGAACTTCCGGGCCTATGCCGACCTCGCCGTCGCCCACGAGGAGCGCGTCTGGGAGTCGAACGGGACCCGGAACCGGGTGATCCGGATGCCGAGCGGCCCGGCGGTCGTGATCACGCCGTGGAACGCCCCCTTCATGCTCTCGACCTGGAAGACCGCACCCGCCCTCGCCGCGGGATGCACGGTGATCCTCAAGCCCGCGGAATGGTCGCCGCTCTCGTGCTCGCTCCTGTGCGACCTCGTCGCCGAGGCCGGCTTTCCGCCCGGCGTCTTCAACGTCGTGCAGGGGATCGGCGAGGAGATCGGAGCGGCGCTCACGCGTCATCCCGGCGTGCGGCGGATCTCGTTCACCGGCTCGCCCGAGACCGCAGTCCACATCGGCACCGCCGCCGCTCGGAACATCGTCCCGTTCACGGGCGAGCTCGGCGGCAAGGGGCCGCTCCTGGTCTTCGCGGACGCCGATCTCGAAGCAGCGGCGCGCAAGGCCGCGGGTCAGTACGACGACGCGGGACAGGTCTGCCTCGCGGGGACCCGCCTGCTCGTCGAGCGCTCGGTCGAGGACGAGTTCCTCGAGCTGTTCCACCGCTTCACGGACGAGCACGTGCTCGGCGACCCACGCGACGACGCGACGACGGTCTCGCCGCTCATCCATCCCGATCACCTCGCGCGGGTCGAGGGGTTCGTCGAGCGCGCCCGCGCGAACGGCGACGAGGTCGTCCGCGGCGGCCGAGCCCGCGATGACGTCGGCCCGCTCTTCTACGACCCGACGCTCGTCGTTCCGCGGTCGAACGAGTCGGAGATCGTCCAACGCGAGGTGTTCGGCCCGGTGCTCACGTTCCAGACGTTCGCCGACGAGGACGAGGGCGTCGAGCTTGCGAACTCGACGCGCTACGGGCTCTCCGGGATCGTCTACACGGGCTCGGAGGAGCGCGCCGCGCGTGTCGGCCGCGCCGTGCGCGCGGGCACGCTCTGGGTCAACACCTTTCTCGTCCGCGACCTGACGGCGCCGTTCGGCGGAATGGGGATCTCCGGGATCGGGCGGGAGGGAGGCGACTACGCGCTCGACTTCTACTCCGACCTGAAGACGCTCCAGATCCTGGACGGGACGACCGCGTGACGACGATCGAGGCGTATGCCGCCTCGGTCACGGTCGAGGAGCTCGACCGAGATCCGTACCCCGTCTACGCGCGGCTGCGCGCCGACGCGCCGGTGTGCCTCGTCCCGGCGGTCGGCCTCTGGTTCGTCACGCGCTGGGCGGACGTCGAGGCTGCGGCGACGCAGCCCGAGGTGTTCTGCTCGCGTGTCGACCCGTCGCCGCTCGAGCGGACGATGGGCGGCGAGAGCATCCTCCTGCTCGACGGCGAGCCGCAGAAGCGACTGCGCGCCATGCTCGACCCGTCCCTGCGCCCACGCGTCGTCGAGGCGACGACCCCCGAGCTGATCGAGCCGCTCGCGAGGGAGCTCCTCGACGCTCTCGAGGGTCGCGGTGAAGCCGAGCTGATGAGCGAGTACTTCGAGCCGATCTCCGTGCTCGGCCTCGGACGCGTGCTCGGGCTCGGGCACCTCGACGGCGACACGCTGCGGCGCTGGTTCCACGGGCTCGCCGAGGGCGCGACGAACTTCGAGGACGACCCGGCGAAATGGAAGGTCGCCGACGCTACGGCGACCGAGATCGACGTCGAGCTGGCGCCGGTCTTCGAGCGGCTGCACGCGGATCCCGACGAATCGACGATCGCGACCATGCTCGCCCTGGCCGAGGGAACGCTCGAGGAGCGCGTCGCGACGATCCTGCCGACGCTCAAGGTGATTCTCCTAGGCGGCATGCAAGAGCCGGGCCACGCGGCCGGCTCGACGCTCGTGGGGCTGCTCGAGTCGCGGCAGGTCAGAGCGCTGCTCGACGACCTGACGCTCGTCCGCGACGCCGTCGAGGAGGGGCTGCGCTGGATCTCGCCGATCGGCACCCAGACCCGTCGCGCGCTCGTCGACGCCGAGCTCGGCGGGGTCACCGTGCCCGTCGGCGCGAACCTCGGCCTCCTCGTCTCCTCGGCGAACCGCGACGAGGACGTGTGGGGGCCGACCGCGGACGAGTTCAACCTCTTCCGTCCGAGGCGCAACCACGCCGCGTTCGGCTTCGGGTCGCATTTCTGCTCAGGGCACCACTTCTCGCGCGTCCAGATGCGGATTGCGCTGCGGGCGCTCCTCGAGCGGCTGCCCGGCCTCCGGCTCGATCCCGAGCGGCCGCCGGAGTTCAGCGGCTGGGAGTTCCGCGCGCCGCGGCACCTCCACGTGCGCTGGGACGCATGACCTGGGTCGATGCGGCGGATGCGTCGCTCCCGGACGGGACGGTCGTCGCGGTCGAGGCGGGCGGGACGCTCGTGGCGCTCGCGAAGGCGGCAGGTGCCTGGTACGCGGTCGAGGCCTGGTGTCCCCACGCCGAGTGCCCGCTCTCGGACGGCTGGGTCGAAGATGCGGCGATCCGCTGCGCCTGTCACGGGTCGCTGTTCGACCTCGTGACGGGGGACCCGCTCGAGGGGCCGGCGGAGGAGCCCGTGCACGTCTTTCCCACCCGCGCGATGGACGGCCGGGTCGAGATCGAGCTGGCGTGAAGGCCGACGTCGCGATCGTCGGGAACGGCGTCGGCGGCTACGCCTGCGCGGCGCGCCTCGCGAAGCACGGCATCCGACCTCTCCTGATCGGCCCGGGCCTCCCCGTCGATCGTCCGCCGTTGACGAAGAAGGCGCTCGCGACCGGCGTGCCGACCCTGCTCTCGGACGAGCAGCGGCTCGCCGAGCGCGGCATCGAGTGGCTCGACGGCATCGTCGCCGACGCCGACCTCGGCGGGGGGTTGCTGACGACCGACGTCGGCGACGTCGAGGCGGACACCATCGTCCTCGCGACCGGCCTGCGGTATCCGCGTCCTCCGATCCCGGGAATCGAGGCGGCGGTCGTGAACGCCGATCCTGCCTCGCTCGGGCGGATCGCGACCGTGCTCGCCCGGCCCGGCCGCCGCATCGCCCTGATCGGGGCGGGGCTGATCGGGACGGAGAGCGCCGCGACACTCGCCGCCGCCGGTCACGAGGTCAGCGTGCTGGACGTCCTCGAGCGCCCGCTCGACCGCCTCCACGACCCGCTCCCGGAGCTCGGCGCCGCCGCGCTCGCAGCCACGGGCGCCCGTTTTCTCGGCGGCGTGGAGATCACCGAGCTCGCAACGGGCGAGGACGGGCGCGTGACACTGTGGTATCCGGGTGGATCGCTCACGGCAGACCTCGTGCTCGCCGCGACCGGCGGCCGGCCGCGCGTGCCGCCGGGGCTCGACGTGGGGGCGGAGCTGCCGCTGGAGGTCGACGCGGCGCTTCGCCTTCCCGGCTTCGAGCGCGTGCACGCCGTCGGCGACCTCGTCGTCGTCCCTCATGCGCGCTTCGGGTCGATCCGCTTTCCACACTGGGACATGGCGATCGGCACCGGGGAGCACGCCGCGGACGCGATCGCGGGCGTTGCCGGGGAGCTCGACCGTCTGCCGTACTGGTGGACGGACATCGGCCCGCGGACGTTCGCCGAGGTCGGCTGGGCCGAGGCGGCTGTCGAGTGGGACGACGAGGACGGCGTCCACGTGGGCCGCGACGATGCCGGCGAGCCGGTCGCGGTGCTCGTCGTCGACGAGCCGCGCAGGCTCCGCGAGGCCCGCGCGCTGCTCGGGTACTAATTCGCGCCGATGAGCACGGCTTCCGAGCTTCCTTCGCTACGCCTCGACGCGAGCCGTGAGGAGGCGCTCGAGCGCGCGGCGGCGATCGTCGCCCGCGCCTGGCAGAGCTTCGACCGAGCGCGGCCCGGCCAGCCCGACGTCGACGAGCGACTCGGCGAGCTGCTTCGCGCGGCGCTCCCGAACACGGGCTCGAGCGTGCTCGCCGCTCTCGACGACGCGGCGCAGGTGCTCGACACCTCGATCGCCCAGCCGCGCCCGCGGTTCTTCGCGTTCGTCGGTTCGTCCGGCCTCGAGATCGGGGTGCTCGGCGACCTCCTCGCCTCGTGCTTCGACGTCAACCTCGCCGTCTGGGCGGGCGCGGCATCGGAGGTGGAGGACCAGGCTGTTCGCTGGGTCAGCGAATTCGTCGGCTACCCCGCCGCCGCGGGAGCCTTCACGAGCGGGGGCACGATCTCGAACGTCACGGCGCTCGCGGCCGCGCGTGAGCGGGCGCTGCCGGGCGCCCGGCGCGACGGAATGGCAGGCACGCGAGCGGCGCTCTACTGCTCGCGCGAGGCGCACTACTCGGTCGTCCGCTCCGCGGAGCTGCTCGGAATCGGGTCGGAGCACGTGCGTTCGCTGGAGATCGACGAGTTGCGCGGCCTCCGCCCGGAGGCCGTCGCGGAGGCGATCGACGAGGACCGCGCGGCCGGCGTCAGCCCCCTGGCCGTCGTCGCGACCGCGGGGACGACGCTCACGGGGGCGGTCGACCGGATCGACGCGCTCGCCGACGTCTGCGCGTCCCGTGACGTCTGGCTCCACGTCGACGGCGCGTACGGCGTCGCCGCCGCCTCGACGACCTCGGCCGGCCACCTCTTCGGCGGGCTCGATCGCGCCGACTCGGTGACGCTCGATGCACACAAATGGCTCTACCTGCCGAAGGCGTGCGGCGTCGTTCTCGTCCGCAGGCACGAGGACCTCCACGGCGCGCTCGCGCACGAGGAGGACTACATCCCGCACGAGCGGCCCGAGCACCACATGGTCGACATCACGCTCGAGTACTCACGCCCCTTCCGCGCGCTCAAGCTCTGGCTCGCGTTCCGGACGCATGGCGCAGAGGCGATTCGGGCGGCGATCGAACAGAACCTCGGACAGGCGCGCCTCCTCTACGACGAGGTCTCTAGCCACGACGAGCTCGAGCCGCTCTGCGGCGTGCCGCAGCTCTCGATCGTTCCTTTCCGCCACGTCCCGCCGGGCATGCCGGAGGACGACCTCGACGACCACAACGCCCGGCTCGTCGAGCAGCTACAGCGGCAGGGCGACGTCTGGGTTGCCCCGGCCCGTGTCGACGGGACGGTCTGCCTGCGCCCGTGCGTCGTCAACTACCGGACGACGAACGACGACGTCAGAGCGTTGGTCGACGCCGTGCTCGACGTCGGCCGGACGGTCGCCTAGAGGCTGTCGAAGGCCGCGCTCAGCGCTTCTTCTTCGCGCTCTTGCCGGTCTTCCGGCCCGCGGCTCCGGGTCGGTCGGACACGGGCTTCGAGCGCACGGGCATCCCCGCGCCGCCGTACTCCATGCGCCGGCGAAGCTGCCTGTTCGACGCCTCGGGCGTCTCGGCCTCCTGGCCGACCGCCGCCATGTAGGCGCGCCGCTCCGACGGCGTCAGCAGGTTGAGCATCCGCTGCGCCTGCTCCGGCGTCTTCGGCTCCCCGAACGTCGTCATCTTCCTCATTGCCGCCGCGAGCTCCGGATTCTCCCGCTCGAGCGCCGCGAGGGACGCCTTCTGGAACCACTTCTTGAAGAGAGGCACCTTCGACAGGAAGGTGACGACCGGCCGCAGGTACTTGCCGCCCTTGACCCGGCCGAGCAGCACGAAGACCCCCAGCAGGAGCGCGATCGCCAGGAGGACGACGAAAGGAATCCAGGCCCAGAACGGCACCGCGCGATCATAGCCTGGGCTCCGGCGTCAGCCGGAGCACGGGCCTAGAGTTGCGCGCGTGAGCACGCGCACACGGAAGGCCCTCGTCGGCCTCGGGATCGGGCTCGCGCTCGCGGACTCGTCGGTCGTGACACTGGCGCTGCCGGACATCCTGCGGCAGTTCGACGTCGAGATCCCGACGGTCGCATGGGTGCTCACCTCGTACAACCTCTGGCTCGCGCTCGCCGCCGTCCCGGCGGCGTACGTGGCACGGCGGCGACCCGTCCCGGCGTTCGCTGTGGGGACGCTCGTCTTCGCGGCGGCGTCGCTCGCGTGCGCGCTCGCGCCGTCCTTCGGCGTGCTCGTCGGCGCGCGGTGCGTCCAGGCGGTGGGCGGTGCGCTGCTCGTCTGCGCTGCGCTCGACCTCCTCACAGAGATCGAGGGGTCGGACACGCGCGCGGTGCGCACGTGGGCGGCAGCCGGGATCCTGGGTGCCGCCCTCGGGCCTGCGATCGGCGGGATCCTCACCGAGACCCTCGGGTGGGAGTCGATCTTCCTCGCGCAGGCACCGCTCGCGCTGCTGACGCTGCTTGCCGCGGTGCGCCTCCGCGTCCGACCGATGGTCGAGCCGGCCGGCCGGCCAAACGTCCCCGCGAACCTCGCGCTGCTCCTCCTGTCGGGCGCCCTCACGGCGGCCCTCTTCCTGCTCGTGCTCCTGCTCGTCGACGGCTGGCGGATGGATCCGGCCGTCGCCGGAATCGTGGTGACCGTGATGCCGGTCGCCGCGATCGCGACGGCGGCCATAGCGGATCGACTCGGCAACACGGCGACGCGCGCGGCGACCGGCGTCGTCCTCGTCACGGGCGGTCTGACCGCGCTCGGCGTGCTGCCGGGCTCGGCGTGGTGGTGGACAGTGGTCCCGCAGCTGCTGGTCGGCGCGGGCCTCGGTCTCGCGCTCTCGGCGCTGACGGAGCGCGCGCTCCACGGCCGATCGCCGCAGGCGGTCCACGGCGGCTGGACGATCGCGGCGCGTCACGCGGGCGTCGTCCTCGGTCTGCTGCTCCTGACGCCGGTGTTCACGACTGCTCTCGATCGCAACGAGGAGCGCGCTCTCCGCGCGGGTGCCGCCGCCGTGCTCGACAGCCGGATTCCCCCGCTCGAGAAGCTTGGAGTGGCTCAGGACGTCCTCGCCATCGTCCGCGCGTCCGACCGCGAGGTCCCGGACGTGCGCGGCGCCTTCGCCGACCGGCCCGATACGCCCGAGTACCGCGGGCTCGAGGACGAGCTCGTCTCGCAGCTCGACAGAGCCGTGACCGCGGCGTTCTCCCGTCCGTTCCTCCTCGCCGCGCTGCTGGCGCTGGCGGCGCTCGTTCCGATCATCGTCTCGCGAAGGGCGGTGACCGTATGAGGGCGCTGCCCCTCGTCGTCGCTGCAGCTGCCGCATGCGCGCTCGTCGCGGCGTACGTCGCGGTCGGGGGCACGTCGTACGAGCCGAGCCCGGTGGCGAACCCGTGCGCGCCCCGGCCGCCGCGTACCGCAGACGGCACGGGCGAGCAGATCGAGGTCGTGCTCCTCGCTGCGGCCGACAGCACCGCGTGCCGTCTGGGCGTCTCGCGCGAGGAGCTCGTGCTCGCACTGCGCAGCGTCGACGACCTCGACGCGCTCGCACGCAAGGAGGGGAAGTCGCGCGACGATCTCGAGGAGGCCCTGCGGGCGGGCCTCGTGCGAGCCGTGGACGAAGGCGAGAGCCAGGGGCTGATCGGAGGCACGACGGCCGGCGGCCTTCGGTTCGCGGCGGATCACCTCCCGCTCGGGCTCCTGCTCTCGGTCCTGCGCGGCGCGTCCTCGATCCTGGGCTGAGCACTTTCGCCGCCAGTAGGGTGCGCCGGTGAGGGGAAGACGGCGCCAGATCGTGTTCGGGGCGCTCGGGCTGGCGGTCGTCGTGGTCACGTTCGCCTTTGTCCTGCCGAAGATCGCGAACTACGGCGACGTCTGGGACGTCGTGAAGACGCTCGACACCGCCTGGTTGCTGGCGCTCCTCGCGGCCGTCGTCATCAACATCGTCACCTTCGCGCCGCCGTGGATGGTCGCCCTGCCCGGACTCCGGTTCCGGCAGGCGCTCCCCTTCACGCAGGCCTCGACGGCTTTCACGTACATCGCGCCGGGCGGCGGCATCGTCGGGATGGCCGGCTCCTACGGGCTGCTCAGGGCCTGGGGCTTCGGCTCGAGAGAGGTCGCGCGTGCGGTGACCCTGACGGGCGTCTGGAACCAGCTCGCGAACCTGCTCCTGCCGGTCGTCGCGGTGCTTCTGCTCTCGATCGAGCACCAGAGCGACGCCTTTCTCTCGACGGTCGCCGTCGTCGGAGCGGTCGTCTTCAGCATCGCCGTCTGCCTGCTCGCGCTCGTGCTGTGGAGCGACGGCCTCGCGCGGGGGGTGGGGGAGGCCGTCGAGGCCGCAACCAACAGAGTCCTGCGCATCGTCCGCAAGGGGCCGCTCACCGGCTGGCCGGAACGGCTCGTCGCCTTTCGCCGCTCCACGGTCGATCTCATCCGGCGACGCTGGGCATGGCTCACGCTCGCTGCGCTCCTCGGGAACATCACCGTCTTCGCGGTGCTGCTCGTCTGCATCCGCGCCGTCGGGATCGGCGCGAGCGAGCTGACGTGGGTCGAGGCGTTCGCCGGCTGGTCGCTCGCCAGGGCGCTCCAACTGATTCCCCTGACGCCGGGCGGCGTCGGGCCGGTCGAGCTCGGGATGACCGGAATCCTCGTCGGCTTCGGCGGCGCGAACGTGGAGGTCGTCGCCGCGGTGCTGCTCTACCGGGCGTTCACGATCCTGCCGACGCTGCTGCTGGGCCTCGCGACGATCGGCGCCTGGCGCTGGCTCGGCCCGGGCCGGCCGCGGGAAGGAGTCGACGCCGCCGCGGGGAATCCGCCGGGCGGGTGAAGGAACAGAGCCACAAGGACGAGATGTCCGCAGCGCTGCGGGGCGATTTTGCGCGCCTCCGCGACCGTGGCGTGTCCGCGACGCTCGTTCCGCACGACGCCCCTCGGGCGGCATCTGTCGAGCCGGAGGCTCCGGGCACAGAGCCGAGTGAGGAGCAGCATGCTCCCGAGCCGGTCACGGGCGTCGTGGCCGAGGCACCGGAAGGCGCAGAGCCCGAGCGGCAGCAGGAGCCGGAGCGCAGCGGCTGGCTGTCGCGCCTCGTTGGCCGCTGACGCGTTCCTCAGCCGTCGACGAGCAACCCCTGGAGAGGGCCGAGCAGCCGCTCGCTGACGCGCGACACGTGCGGCAGGCGGACGAGCCGGTGCGTCAACGGCGCCCCCGCCGTGAGGCGGTCGAGCTGCTCCGCCGCGGTTGGCTTCCACCGCTCGTCGATGATGCTCGTCGGGTCGCCCGAGACCTCGGCGAGGGGGAGCTCGAGATGCTCTGCCCAGAGCCGCTGTCGGGTCTCCGTGGCAAGCCGCCGGTCGTCCGTCACGAGGTTGACCTCGGTGTCGTTGAAGAGCGAGTGATCGTTGAGGTTGGCCGAGCCGATCGTCAGCCAGCGGTCGTCGACGATCCCGACCTTGGCGTGGACGTAGATCGGGTCGGCGAACGGCCCCTCGCGCGCGTAGAGGGTGCACGCGAGGAACCGTCCGCGGCCGTCGTCCGCCTCGACGAGCTCCGCGAGGACGCCGCGCGTGTCGTCGGCACCGGTGCTGGGCTTGCTCGGGAGCACGACGAGCAGCCGGAAGCGATCGCTCGGGGGCCGCCGGAGCTTCTCCTGGAGGATCGCTGCGATCTCCGGTGACCAGAGGAACTGGCTCTCGAGGTAGACGAGCTCCTGCGCGCCGGAGAGCGCCCGCGCGTACGCCTCGAGGATCCCGAACTCCCCGAGCGGCACGGCGTCGTAGATGTGCTCGGGCACCGTGCGAACGATCCGGATCATGCTCTCGGCGGCGTCATCGCCGGAAGCCACCGCCGGGAGCGTCTCACCCGTCACCTCGCGCCACCGCATCCGGAAGTGCTCCGCGACGTCCGCGACCACCGGCCCCGTGAGCCGCGCCGCGACGTCGTGCCAACCCACGTCCGCGCGCGAGACGTGCGCGTTGCCGTCGAAGCGATCGCCGCTCTCCGCCGTCAGGTCGATGCCGCCCACGAACGCCACCCGGTCGTCGATCACGATCGTCTTCTCGTGATGGCAGTGCAGCGGGCGCTCTTTCGCGTCCAGCGCCCATCGGATGCGTGTGCCGGCGCACGCGCTCTCGCGTAGGCGCTGCACCTCGCCGCGCGAGGGACGGAAGAGGGGGAGCGGTGCGCCCGCCCAGGTGAGGACGCGGACGTCGATCCGTTCGGCCAGTCGGGAGAGCACGTTCCGGAGGACCGTCGGCGCTGATCCGCGCGTCAGCGCGAACCCCGGCTCCACGTGCCAGCCCGCGAGATGCACGTGCAAGCGGGCGCCTTCGAGCTCTTTCGCCATCCGCGGCAGTGCCTCGGCGCCGTCGACCAAGACCTCGAGCGAGCCGCGCCGAGACGGCGTCCCGCGCTGCGACGCGCCGTCCGCGCCTCCGTCGAGCGCCTGCGACCAGCCGATGCGCGCGAGGCGTCGCCGGTGGTGGGCGACGACGGCACCCGTGATTACCCGCCCGAGTCGCCGGTCCACCACCTGCACGATCCTCGGCTGCGAGACCCTCACGAGATCCGTGTACCCGACCTGGCGGCGTTTCATCCGGCGGCCGGGCGACGCGCGGAGGCCGCCGCGCCGTCTCGCTAGCGTGCGCGCGATGCGTGTGCTGCGACGCCTGGCACGGTTGATCTGGGGCGACGACGTCGACGAGGCGCTGCGCCCGGTGCTCGGCGTGACCCTCGTCGGCACCGCTGCAGGCTCGGCGACGTGGAGCTTCCTGGCGATCTGGGCCGTCGAGGAGCTCGGCGCGAAGGCGGCGCTGCCCTTCGCCTTCCTCGTCGGCGCCGTCTTCTCCGGACTCAGCGGCTTCGCGGGCGGCTACCTCTCGGACAGGATCGGCCGGCGCCGGGTGATCCTGATCGGCAACGGCATCATGGTTGGGTATCCGCTGCTGCTCCTCGCGCTCTCGGACGCGAAGTGGGCGGGTCTCGCCGCGCTCTCCCTCGCGGGCGTGTTCGGCTCGCTCGGCGGCTCGGTGTCGCAGGCGATGGTGGCCGACCTCGTCGCACCCGAACGCCGTCAGCCCGCGTACGCCTCCGTTCGCGTGGCCGCGAACATGGGCGTGGTAGTCGGGCCGCCGCTCGGCGGTCTGCTGCTCGTCCTCGGCTCGTGGTCCGCGCTCTTCCCCTGCGTCGCCGTCCTGTCGGGAATCGCATGGTTCGTCGCGTACCGGTATCTGCCGCATCGCGGGGAGTTCGCACCCGAGGGGCCGCCGGAGCGTGGCTCGCTGTCGGTGATCCTCGGCGACCGGCGCTTCCTGATCTTCCTCGGCTCGGCCGTGTTCGCCTGGCTGACGTACGTCGCCTACGAGGTCGTGCTGCCCGTCTCTCTCGTGGACGGCTACGGATACCAACCCTCCGCGTGGGGCTTCCTCGTCTGGGTCAACCCGCTCCTCGTCACTCTTCTTCAATCCAGACTGACGAGGGAGACGGCTCGCGTAGCACCGGCCCCGAAGCTCGTCGTCGCCCTGCTCATTATGGGGCTCCCGTTCTCGCTCCTCGTCTTGACGCACGCGCTATGGGCGATCGTCTTCGTTGTGGTCGTCTTCGTGATCGGGGAGATGCTCTGGGTGCCGACGTCGCAGGCGGTCGTGGCGAATCTTGCCCCGCCGGACATCCGGGGCGCGTACATGGGCGCCTTTGGTAGCGCGCCTGCGATCGGCTTCGCGCTCGCGCCGCTGATCGGCCTCCAGGTGCGGAACAGCTTCGGGGACGAGGCGACGTGGGCGATGTTCGCCGTGATCGGCGTCATCGCGGCTGTGCTCGGCGGGCTTGCGCTCACGGGCATCCGACGCCCCGATGCGGCAAGGAGAGCCCCCCGGGCCGCGTAGATCACGTGGTGAATAGAGAGAACGAGCGCCAGCCGACATCAGGCCGAGGGCCAAGCGGAGATCCTCCGCGAGCATCTCGCGTTTCGACCGCTCGATCAGATAGCTCCTGCCCGTCGGAAGGTACGACGGCAGGACCCGCACCGCGCCGTAGTGGTACTCACCGTGCCGGAGCCTGTACGTCGGCCCCGACGGGATCACCCGCCGCTGCCGCCGTTGTCGCGCCACCGCGTTCATCGCCTTGATCGCGACGTCACCCATGAGCACGACAACCCGGAGGTTGGCAAGCGCGTCCAGTTCGGCCGCGAGCAACGGAGCCTGCTCTTCGACGGTTGCCGTCGGGATCGAAGCGGCGAGCTTGGGCGCTTTGACCGCAACCGTCAGATAGACACCGCGATGGACGAGAGCCTCGACGCTGTCGACGTCCGCTCCGCCGCTTCGGAAGGCGTCCACGAGGTTCGAGACGTACATCGAATCCCTCGACGCGGAGAAGAAGTCGTCGCCGGACTCGGTCAAGGTCTCGCAAACCGCCGTCATCCGTATCGCGGCGGGCTCCAGACCCGGAGGCAGATAGGGAAGCACCACGGACATCGCGCGACACTCCTTTCGGTCGCTCAGGCGTAGCGGAGCGCATCGCCGGGCCGGGATCGAACAGCCCGGCGCAGCGGCAGGAGCAGGACCAGCAGCGCGAGGGCGAGCGTTCCGGCAAGCGCGATCCAGATGTTCCAGAACGGGAACACGACCGGGAGGCGCACGCCCGCGACCTCCCAGATGAGCCAGACGATCAGGCGGGTGAGCGCGTACCC
>NZ_DATMBZ010000120.1:0-10424 GCF_035558935.1 Gaiella sp.
CCCGATTGCAGGAACACGAGCGGGCCGTGGCGGGCCTTCAAGCGCTCGATCACGGCACGCGCCGCGTCGGTCGCCTGCACCCGCCCGGTCCCGCCCGCATCCATCGTCAGAACAGCCCGAGCGGCTTCGGGTCGTAGCTGACCAGCAGGCACTTGGTCTGCGTGTAGTGGTCGAGCATCATCTTGTGGTTCTCACGCCCGACGCCGGAGACCTTGTAGCCGCCGAAGGCCGCGTGGGCCGGGTAGAGGTGGTAGCAGTTCGTCCACACGCGCCCGGCCTGGATGCCGCGACCCATGCGGAAGGCCTTCGTCGTGTCGCGCGTCCACACGCCGGCCCCGAGGCCGTAGAGCGTGTCGTTCGCGATGTGGAGCGCCTCGCGCTCGCCCTTGAACGTCGTGACCGCGAGCACCGGGCCGAAGATCTCCTCCTGGAAGATCCGCATGTCGTTCCGGCCCTTGAAGACGGTCGGCCGGAAGTAGTAGCCACCCTCCAGCTCGCCGCCGAGGTGCGCCGGCTCGCCGCCGATCAGGAGCTCTGCGCCCTCGTCGAGGCCGATCCGGACGTAGCTCTCGATCTTGTCGAGCTGGGCGGTGGAGACCTGCGCGCCGACCTGCGTTTCGAGGTGCAGCGGGTGGCCCTGGCGGATCTGCGCGATCCGCTCCAGCGCCCGCTCCATGAACGGCTCGTAGATCGACTCCTCGATCAGCGCCCGCGACGGGCAGGTGCAGACCTCGCCCTTGTTGAACGCGTAGAGGACGAGCCCTTCGACCGCCTTGTCGAGGAAGTCGTCGTCCTCCGCCATCACGTCGGCGAAGAAGATGTTCGGCGACTTGCCGCCGAGCTCGGTGGTCGAGGGGATGATGTTCTGGGCGGCGTACTGCATGATCAGCCGCCCGGTGACGGTCTCGCCGGTGAACGCGATCTTGGCGATCCGCTTGTTCTGCGCGAGCGCCTTGCCGATGTCGCCGCCGGGGCCGTTGACGACGTTGATCACGCCGGGCGGCACGATCTCGCCGATCAGCTCCATCAGCACGAGGAGCGACCACGGCGTCGGGCTCGCGGGCTTGATCACCGAGCAGTTCCCGGCGGCCAGCGCCGGGGCCAGCTTCCACGCCGCCATCAGGATCGGGAAGTTGAACGGGATGATCTGCCCGACCACCCCCAGCGGCTCCCTGAAGTGATAGGCGTACGTGTTCCGGTCGATCTCCGCGATCGAGCCCTCCTCGCCGCGGATCACCGAGGCGAAGTAGCGGAAGTGGTCGGCCGCGAGCGGAATGTCCGCGGCGAGCGTCTCTCGCACCGGCTTGCCGTTCTCCCAGCTCTCCGCGACGGCGAGCAGCTCGACGTGCTCCTCGATCGCGTCGGCGACCCGGTTCAGGATCCTCGAGCGCTCGGTCGGCGACGCCTCGCCCCACGCCTCGCGTGCGGCGTGCGCCGCGTCGAGCGCCAGCTCGATGTCCTCCGGCGTCGACTTGGGCACCTCGGTGAACGGCTCGCCGGTGGCCGGCGTGAGGTTCTCGACGTACTCGCCGTGCACCGGCGGGACCCAGTGCCCGCCGACGAAGTTGTCGTAGCGGGGCTTCAGTTCGACGGGGCTTCCTGGTTGCCCGGGCGCCTCGTAGGTCGCAACCTTCTCGATGGTTGCCATGCCGTCTCCTTTCCGAGAGGCTCGTGCCCGCACGTAGTGCGCGCATCGTCGCCAGCCTCGCCGGGACCCAGTGCGTGCGCATCGGGGTCGGACCGGATGGCCTTCGGGAAAGCCGCAGACGTCGGTTCAGAAGCCGCGGTATGCGTGCCCGGCCATCGCGTCCGGGTCGAGCATCACGTTCACGATCGCCGGCTCGCCCGCTGCGAGCGCCCGCTCGAGCGCCGGCGCGAGCTCCGCCGGGGCCTCGACGTGCTCCGCGTGTCCTCCGAAGACCTCGCAGAGCCGCTCGTACCGGCTCGGCGCCAGACGCGTCGCGATCTCGGCGTCGGCTCCGTACATCCCGACCTGCGGCACGCGGATCTCGCCCCACGCGCCGTCGTTGCCGACGACGAGCACGGCGGGGATCTCGAAGCGGACGAGCGTGTCGAAGTCGAGCCCGTTGAGGCCGAACGCGCCGTCTCCCATCACGCAGACGATCCGTCCGCCGAAACCCGCCTCGTGGACGCCGGTGGCGTAGCCGGGGCCGACGCCGAGGCAGCCGAACGGGCCCGGGTCGAGCCAGTGGCCGGGCCGGTGGATGCGCAGCACCCGCGACACCGCGGCGACGACGTCGCCGCCGTCGCCGATCACGACCGTGTCCTCGTCGAGCACGCGGTCGAGCTCGGCCCCGAGTCGGTAGTGGTGGAGCGGGGCCGCGTCCGACTCGACCTCGGCGCGGTGCGAGTCCCACCAGGCCGACTCCGCTTGACGCAGGCGCTCGAGCCACGCCGCGCGCAGGTCGGCGGGGCGCTCGACGGCGGACGCGAGGGCCGTGAGCACGGCGGCGCAGTCGCCGACGATCGCAGCGTCCGGGACGCGGTTGCGCCCGACCTCGCGCGGGTCGCCGTGGACGTGGATCAGCTTCTCCGCGCCGAACCGCCCGTAGCGGAGCCGGAAGTCGAGCGCCGTCCCGATCACGCAGACCACGTCGGCCTCCTCGAGCGCGGCGCTGCGCGAGTGCTGGAAGAACAGCTCGTGGTCCGGGGGCAGCGACCCGCGCCCCGAGCCGTTGAGGTACACCGGCAGGCTGCCGTGCTCGGCGAACACGGCGAGCTCGGCCGCCGCGCTGTCCCACCAGACGCCGCTTCCCGCGACGACGGCGGGCCGCTCGGCAGTGCTCAGCAGCGCCGCCGCCGCGACGATCTCGCGCGGGTCCCCGAAAGCCCGCGCCTGTCGTGCGGGCGGTACGACGTCCGCGTCGCCGTCGGCAAAGAGGATGTCCGCCGGAAGCTCGAGGTAGACGGGTCCGCGCGGCGCGGCGAGCGCGTGCCGGAAGGCGATCGCCACGTACTCGGGGATCCTCTCCGTCGACGGGCAGACGGCAGCCCACTTCGTGATCGGCTTCATCAGCGAGAGCTGATCGAACTCCTGCAGTGCGCCCCATTCGGCCTGGGCGAGCGGGCGGGCGCCGCCGATCACGACGAGCGGCGTCTGGGCGGCGAAGCAATTGGCAACCGCCGTCACCGTCCCGGTCACGCCCGGCCCCGCGGTCACGAGCGCGACCCCCGCCGCGCGCCGCACCCTCCCCCATGCCTCGGCGGCATGGGCGGCGGACTGCTCGTGGCGGACGTCGACGATCCGGACGCCCTCGTGCCGGGAGCCCTCGTAGATCGGCATCACGTGCCCACCCGAGAGCGTGAACACGCAGTCGACTCCGGCGGCGGCGATCGCGCGCGCCGCCAGCCTTCCTCCCTGCACCCGCTCGGCCACGGCACGACTCTAGACTCGAATCGTCGAAGAGTGTCGACGCGGAGGAGGCAGAGATGAGATCCCTCGTCAAGGCTGGCGTCGGTCTGGTCGTCGTGCTCGCCGGGCTGGGTGCGGCCGGCCAGGCGCTCGCGCGCCGGAGGACGTTCGGCGACGAGACGGCCGACGAGTTCGCCATCACGACCTACGTGGGCGGTGTCGAGCGAGCGTGCCGGGCGACCGCACTGCGCCACGGCTCGGTGAGCGTGGTCTGCGGCGGTGTCGACCTCGATCTACGCGAAGCGACGCTGGCCCCCGACGGCGCGAGCCTCGATCTCTCGGCCACGTGGGGCGGCGTCAACGTGGTGGTACCGGCGACCTGGAAGGTGCTCGTCGAGCAGCGGGCGGCGCTCGGCGGTGTCGACGCCCGGGTGACCCCGCCCGAGGAGCTTCCGGACGAGGCGCCGACCCTCCGCATCGAGGCCACGGCCCGACTCGGTGGCGTCGCGATCAAGGCGACCGGGCCGACGGACGCGTCGGCCGAGCAGAGCCATCAGCTCCAGGGGTGGGCGTCCACGTAGACGGTTCGACGTGACCACGACTCAGCACCTCTGTGTCCCCGCGACCCCGGTCAGGGGTCCGGCCGCTCGTAGACGAGGATCGAGACGCCGTCGCCGACGGTCTGCGAGCTCGCCAGCCGCAGAGGCTTCTTGTCGCTCGTCTCGCCGAAGAGGCGCTTCCCCGTGCCGAGGACGACGGGGAAGACCATCAGCCTGAGCTCGTCCACGAGGTCGCGCTCGAGCAGCCCCTGCACCAGCTGCGGGCTGCCGTGTACCACGACGTTCCCCTCGTGCG
Source organism: Gaiella sp. (assembly GCF_035558935.1). Taxonomy (GTDB): domain Bacteria; phylum Actinomycetota; class Thermoleophilia; order Gaiellales; family Gaiellaceae; genus Gaiella. Next base: position 4,229 of record NZ_DATMBZ010000120.1, read on the forward strand.
CGTCCCGCACCTTCGCGACCTCCTCGGCGAGGTCGCCCGCGAGCACGGTGGTGTTCGTCCACTCCGGGCTCTCGAGCGTCGACGAGACGACGTACTTCGGCATCGAGTTGAACTTGTCCGCGAACTCACCGTCGCGAGACGGCCACGCCGCGGCGAAGCCCTCGTAGGTCTTCCGGCCGAGCAGGAGCGCCTCCGAGCCCATCGTCTCCTCGAGCTTGAACTGGTTGCCCGCATCGCCGCGGTCGATCTCGAACGACCAGCCGTCGTGCTTGAAGCCCTCGCCTCCGCCCGGCGCTTCGACGACGCCGTCGAGCGACACGAACTCGGTGACCACGATGCGTCCCATCTCCGTACCTCCCGGTTTCGATTCGACGCAGATCAGACCGCGCGCATCGACGCGAGTCATCGGTCGTAAGGAAACGGTACGGAAGGGAAACCAACCAGCCGTCGCGAACGTCTCCGTTCCTGTGAGCAGCGATACGCGACCCCTCGCGCCGGGCGAGACGGTGTACCTCCTGACCGAGGTGCGTGACGGGCTGCGCATCCACGAGATCGGGACGCGCGCGCACGTGCTCGAGGACCACGGCTCCGTTGTCGTGCTCCACCTCTTCGGCTCCGAGGCCGAGGTCGTGACCTGCCCGAGCGACCGGGTCGCGCGGGCCGTGGAGCGCGAGGTACGCGGACGCGTCCCGCGCGCGACGGGCGGCTGGCTCCGCCCGACGATCGCCTAGCTCGAAGCAGTCAGATCGGGAACCGCGATCCGGTCGCCGTCCCCGATCTCGCGCAGCACGCGCGCGGGAACGCCGGCCGCGACGACGCCCGAGGGGAGGTCGCGCGTCACGACGGCGCCGGCACCGACGACGGTGTCCTCGCCGATCGTCACGCCGGGGCAGACGACCGCGCCGCCGCCGAGCCAGACGTTGTCGCCGATCTCGATCGGCTCGGCCGACTCCCAGCCGATGCGGCGCGGCTCGGGGTCGATCGGGTGCGTCGCGGTGAGGAGCTGGACGCGTGTCGCCAGCTGGCAGGCCGCGCCGATCCTGATCGGCGCCACGTCGAGCAGGACGCAGTCGTAGTTCGCGAACGTCCGCGCCCCGATCGAGATGTGGCTGCCGTAGTCGCAGAAGAAGGGCGGCCGCACGACGACGCCCTCGCCAACCTCGCCGAGGAGCTCGCGCAGAAGGCGATCGCGCAACTCGTGCTCCGCATGCCGCGTGGCGTTGTAGCGCTCCTGGAGCTCCTGGGCGCGGGCGTGCGCGGCGGCGAGCTCGGGGTCGTCGGCGAGGTAGAGCTCGCCCGCGAGCATGCGGCGCTTCATCTCGGACATCGCGCGGGACGCTACCCGCACCAGTGCGACGGACGCCGCGACGGCGCACGTACCGTCACCGGAAAGCGACGAAGGAGCACCATGAGACTTGGAATCGGACTGCCCAACACGATGGCCCACGAGACCGACCGTGCGTTGATGCTCGACTGGGCGCGCACGGCAGAGGACGCGGGATTCGCCTACCTGTCGACGATCGACAAGCCGAACTACGACGCGTGGGACCCGGTCGTCACGCTCGCGGGCGTCGCCGGCGTGACGGAGCGCATCGGGCTCGCGACCACGATCCTCCAGCTGCCGCCGCGGAACGAGGTGCTCGTCGCGAAGCAGGCTGCCGTCGTCGACCAGCTGTCCGGCGGTCGCCTCACGCTCGGCGTCGCGCAGGGGGGCCGGGAGGACGACTACGAGGCCTTCGGCGCGCCGTTCGCAGGTCGCTCCCGTCACTTCGAGGAGCAGGTCACACGGATACGGGCGATCTGGTCCGACGCGCGCGCGTCCAACCGCGACCACGGTGTGCTCGGCCCGCCGCCGGTGCAGGACCCGGCCCCGCCGATCTGGGTCGGCGCGGGCACGCCGGCGTCGATCGCGCGGGCCGCCCGCGTCGCCGACGGGTTCATCTTCGGCACCGCCGGGAGCGCCGCGATGAAGGAACGCGCGCCGCAGATCCGCGAGGCATTCGCGAAGGAGGGGAAGAACGACATCACGGTCGCCGGCCTCGCATACGTCGCGGTCGGCGACGATCCGCAGGCAGCGCTCGAGGAAGGCGCCCACCACGTCCTGCGCTACTACGGCCAACTCTGGACAGAGCCGGGCAACCTGATCCACCATGGGCCCGCCGCGAGGATCGCCGAGGAGGTGGCCGCGTACGCCGACGCGGTCGACGTGCTGATGCTCTTCCCGCAGATCCCTTCGCTGGACCAGGTCGAGCAGCTCGCCGAGCACGTCCTCCCTGCGCACCGGACCGAGGCGGTCGCAGCCGGCTGACCGGATCTCCCGATGCCTGCGGGCCGTCGCGTCGTCGGGCGCACGGCACCACGCGAGCGGGGAAGAGCTGCTCCACAGCAGCTCTCCCCGCTCGTGTTTTCGTTCCCGCGGCGCGGGCCCGAGGGCGGGGTCGAGATCAGCCCTTCGGGATGAGGACGCGATTGATGACGTGGATGACGCCGTTCGAGGCCATCACGTCCGTCTTCGTCACCTGCGTCGAGCCGTTCAGGAACACCTTGCCGCCGCGGACCGTCACCCTGACGCCCTGGCCCTCGAGCGTCTTGACGGACTTTCCGTTCAGGGTCACCACCGTCGACGCCGGAGCCTTGCCCTTCACGACGTGGTAGGTGAGCACCTTCTTGAGCAGCGCCGGGTCGTCCCCGACCGCGGCCAGCGTCGACTTCGGGAGCTTCGCGAACGCGGCGTTCGTGGGCGCGAACACCGTGAAGTTCCCGCTCTTCAGGGCACCGACGAGCCCGGCCTTCTTGAGCAGCGAGGCGAGGGTGCTGAACTGAGGAGAGGACGACGCGATCTGCGCGATGTTCTCGTTCTTCGCCGAGGGAGCGGCGGCGGCAGGCGCCACGACGGCGACGGCAGCGACGACGGTCGCCGCGAGCATTGCGAGGGCGGTGCGCACTTCGGTACCTCCTGTATAGGTTACGTACATGATTTGTATAGTATTAGCACAGACTCTGTACGCACCGCAAGGTTGCTGTGTATAGATTTTGTCAAAGCGTATGAGCAACCGTCCCTCAGTCCTCGTCCGTCTGGTCGTCGGGAAGAAGCGCCGGTTCGCGGTGCTCGGCGCGTGGCTGCTCCTGGCAGCCGCGCTCGGCCCCCTGGCGGGCCGGTTCGAGAGCGCCCAGCAGAACGAGCCGTCGTCCTTCCTTCCGGGCGACGCCGACTCGGTGCGCGTGCTCGACGCAGCGGACACGTTCCCCTCCGGATCGGTCACACCGGCGATCGCGGTCTTCCGCGACCCCGACGGCCTGGGCGTGCAGGGCATGGCCGCCGTCGAACGGAAGCGCGAAGAGGTCGCGTCTGCCTCGATCGACGGCGTCACCGACGTGTCGCCGGTCGCAAGATCGAAGGACGGCAAGGCCGCAGTCGTGAGCGTCGCGATCGAGGCAGGCGGCGATTCCGACCTTCTCGTCTCCGCTGTCGACGACATCCGTGAGGCTGTGCAGGAGGCGCTGCCGGCGGGCGTCGAGGCGCGGGTCACCGGCCCGGCCGGCTACTCCGCCGACGCGACGAAGGCGTTCGAGGGCATCAACTCGACGCTGCTCCTGGTCACGGCAGGACTCGTGTTCGTTCTGCTCGTGCTCATCTACCGCAGCCCGATCTTTTGGGTGCTGCCGCTCTTCACCGTGCTCCTCGCGGAGGCAGTCGTCCGGGGTCTCGGGACGCTCCTCGCCGACGCGGGCCTGGTGGTCAACGGTCAGACGGGAGGGATCCTCCTCGTCCTCGTCTTCGGCGCGGGAACGGACTACGCCCTGCTCCTCACCGCTCGCTACCGCGAGGAGTTGCGGCGCCGCGACGACAAGTACGAGGCGATGCGGATCGCGCTGCAGCAGGGCGGGCCCGCGATCGTCGCGTCGGCGGGCACCGTCGTCGCCACCCTGCTCTGCCTCTCGCTCGCAAGCGTGAACTCGACGGCCGGCCTCGGTCCGGTCGGAGCGATGGGCGTCGCGGTCGCGGCCGTCGCCATGCTCACCTTGCTCCCTGCACTGCTCCTCGTCGGCGGCCGGCGTGCGTTCTGGCCGTTCGTGCCACATCAGGGGTCGGAGCGCTCCTCGGGCGAGGGCTTCTGGGGACGACTCGGCCGCGCGATCGAGCGCCGGCATCGCGTCGCCTGGGTCGCAACCGCCCTCGCGCTCGCGGCGCTCGCGCTCGGGACGCTGACGCTCGACCAAGATCTCACCACGGCGAACGCCTATCGAGGCGCCGTCGAGTCCGTGCAGGGCCAGCGGCTCCTCGAGCGCTCATTCCCCGCCGGCGAGAGCGCTCCGACGATCGTGCTCGTCACCGACCCGTCGAAGACCCAAGCCGCGCTCGCGGCCGCGCGTTCCGCGGACGGCGTCACCCGGGTCGGACCGACCGAGCGCACCGACGCCGCCGCGCGCTTCACGGTCGTCCTTGCCGGAGACCCGTTCGGACAGGAAGGCTTCGCGTCGATCGCCCCCCTGCGTCGCGATCTGCGCGCCGCCGTGGGTGACGCGGCGCTCGTCGGCGGTCCTACCGCGGAGGAGACCGACCTGCGCAGCGCCGTCGCGCGGGACACGAAGCTGCTCATCCCGCTCGTCCTCGCGGTCGTGTTCGGCATCCTTGTCGTGCTCCTGCGGGCGGTGACCGCGCCGGTGATGCTGATCGCGACGGTGGTGCTCTCGTTCGCGGCGGCCCTCGGCGGGAGCCTGATCCTCTTCGAGCTCTTCGCGGACTTCCCGGGGGAGGACCCGAGCTACCCGCTCTTCGCCTTCATCTTCCTCGTCGCGCTGGGCGTGGACTACAACATCTTCCTGATGGCACGGGTGCGCGAGGAGCGGCTCGCGCTGCCGACGCGCGAGGCGATGCTCCGCGGGCTCGCGGTGACGGGCGGCGTGATCACGTCCGCCGGGATCGTCCTCGCCGGCACCTTCTCCGTCCTCGCAGTCCTCCCACTCGTCGCGCTGACGCAGATCGGGGTCACCGTGGCCTTCGGAGTCCTGCTCGACACCCTGGTCGTCCGCTCGGTGCTCGTCCCGGCGCTCACGTTCGACCTCGGCGATCGCGTGTGGTGGCCCTCCAGGCTCTCCCACTCGTTGCGAAGAGGCGAAGCCGCCGCGACGGAACGTGCGGAGCGAGGATCGACGTGAGGCGGCTCGCGTCCCTAGGCTCATGTCATGACTGACCTCCCGGCGGCAGCGGACGACAAGCTCCTGCGCATCGGGGAGCTGTCACGCCGCGTCGGCGTTCCCGTGGAGTCGCTGCGGGCGTGGGAGCGGCGCTACGGCCTCCTCGACCCGAGCCGGACGCAGGGAGGGTTCCGGCTCTACGGCGAGGACGACGTCGCCCGCGTGCTCGCCATGCGCGCGAACCTCGAACGCGGGCTCTTCGCCGCCGAGGCCGCACGTCTCGCGCTCGCCGATGATGTCGGCGACGAGCCTGCGGCTCCGGGCCCGGTCGTCGACGCCGACGAGTTGGCGGCGGCGCTCGACCGGTTCGACGAGGCGGGCGCACAACGAGCGCTCGACAGCCTCTTGGCAGCGCTGACGCTCGACGTGGTGCTGCGCGACGTCCTGCTTCCATACCTCCACGAGCTCGGCGAGCGCTGGGAGCGCGGCGAGGTGTCGGTGGCGCAGGAGCACTTCGCGAGCAACCTCATCCGGGGGCGCCTGATGTCGCTCGCGAGGTCGTGGGACCGTGGGATGGGGCCGCGGGCGCTCCTCGCGTGCGTCGAGGGCGAGCGGCACGACCTCCCACTCGTCTGCTTCGGCCTCGCGCTGCGGGGGCACGGCTGGCGGATCAGCTACCTCGGTGCCGACACGCCGATCGCGTCGCTCGCCGAGGCCCTCCGGACGCTCGCGCCGGACGCGGTCGTCGTCTCGGGCACGGTGAGAGGGGCCTTTGGCGCCACCGCCACAAAGCTGCGCAAGATCGCCCTCGACGCCCCGCTCTTCGTCGCCGGCGCGGCGGCGGACGAGGCGGTCGCCCGTCGCGTGCGTGGGACGCTTCTCTCCGGTGACCCCGTCGTCGCCGCCGAGACGCTGGCGCGCGTGCGTCACCCGCAGTGAGCCGCAAGACTCAGCGGTGGTCGTCGCGCGAGCACGAGACAGACGCGGGCGCGGTCGAGTCCCGTCAGTGGATCCGGCTCGCGCGGGAGCTCGTCGAAGCGGACGAGACGGGGGCGCG
>NZ_DATMBZ010000121.1:0-6082 GCF_035558935.1 Gaiella sp.
GGCGCTCGCGCAGCGGGAAGCGGACGTAGAGCGACGGGTCGGAACGGTCCTGGTAGACGCCCGACTGGGAGAGCTCGTGCTGCGAGAGCGACGTCCCGCAGCGCGGGCACCACTCGGTCGAGCGGTGGCCCATGAACACGCGGCCGCGCTCGTGCATCAGCTTCAGGAAGCGCCAGATGTATTCGATGTTCGTGTCGCTGAACGTGAAGTAGTCCGCGCCCCAGTCCATCCACTGGCCGAGCCGGATCGAGCCCTTCGTCAGCTCCTCGGCGGACCAGATGACCTTCTCGCGGCACCGGCGCGCGAACTCGGCGAGGCCGAACTCCTCGATCTCGCGCTTCGAGTTGAGCCCGAGCTCGCGCTCGACCCCGACCTCGATCCAGAGCCCCTGACAGTCGAAGCCGTTCTGGTAGCGCTGGTGGTGGCCGCGCATCGCCTTGTAGCGCTGGAAGACGTCCTTCAGCGTCCGCCCCCACGCGGTGTGGACGGCGAGGGACTTGTTCGCGGTGACCGGCCCGTCGACGAAGCTGAACCGCGGGCCGTCCGCGTTCTGTTCGCGCAGCCGGCGGAACGTCTCCTCGCGCTCCCACAGCGCCAGGATCTCGAGCTCGAGGGCGTCGTGATCCGGCTTGTCCGGGAGGCGTGCGAACATGCGGCCGATTCTAGGGAAGGAGTTTTCGGGGTTCGTCGTTGTAGAGAGCGGGTAGTCGCACGACTCGGACTAGAGTCGTGCGCACATTCGAACACGGAAGGACCAATGGCACTCAACGTGACGACCGAGACCTTCGATCAGGAGGTCATCCAGAGCGAGACGCCCGTTCTCGTCGACTTCTGGGCGGAGTGGTGTGGCCCGTGCCACGCCGTCGCCCCGGTGCTCGACCGCATCGCGGCCGAGCGCGAGACAGAGCTCAAGCTCGTGAAGGTCAACATCGATCAGGAGCACGAGCTCCAGCAGCGCTACGGCGTTGCCTCGATCCCGACGATGATCCTCTTCAAGGACGGCGAGCCGTCCGCGTCCGTCATCGGCGCGCAGCCCAAGGGCGCGATCGAGCGGTCGCTCGGCCTCGCGGTCTGACTGTCAGCAGGGGTCTGTGCCCACAAGGGGACTGACCCCGTGGCGTTGATGTGAGCGTCGCGGGGGCAGGCCCCTACGGGGCCAGTCCCCTCCTCCGCCAGGCGGCGAGCGCGTGCTTCACCGTGGTGAAGGCGAGCTCGCCGCCGGCGGGAAGCGCGTCCGCCGCGAACCAGCGCAGCTCCGCGACGTCGTCGGCAGCCTGCGGGTCGCCGTCTGCGACCGTCGCGGACCAGTAGAGGTTCAACGTCGCTGCGGCCTCGTCGGCCTCCCCGTAGACGTCCATCCAGGCGCCGACGAACGACCCGATCTCCGCCTCGAGCCCGGTCTCCTCGAGCAGCTCGCGCCGGAGGCCCTCGACCGGATGCTCACCCTCCTCGAGGAACCCGCCCGGCGGGTCCCAGAGCCCGAGGTACGGCTCGACGGCTCGCCGGGCAAGGAGAAGTCTCCCTTCGGCGTCCTCGACGAGGCCGCTCACGCAGGGCGCGGAGTTCGCGTAGTACACCGAGCGGCAACGACCGTGGCAGATCGCCTGGGCGCCGTCGTTCTCGAGGCGCCCCTCGCATCGAGGGCAGGTTCGCCAGCCGTGGAGGATTGCCATCTCGCGGCTACGGTATCCGCGTGAGCCCGCGGCACGTCCCCGCCTCCGTGACCGAGCTCTCCCGGGTGGGGCTGCTCTCGTCGCTTCCCGGCGAGACGCTGACGCGCCTCGCAGCGCGCATGTCGCGCGAGGACGTTCCACCCGGCCGCACGATCGTCGCCGAGGGAGAGGGTGGCGACCGGTTCTACGTCCTGCTCTCCGGCATGGCGACGGTGACGCAGGAGGGACGCGGCCCGCGGTCGGTGCTCCGCCCCGGCGAGACGTTCGGCGAGGTCTCGCTCGCGATGGGCGTCCCGCGCACCGCGACCGTCACGACGATGCTGCCGTCGGTGGTCGCGAGCTGCGACCGCGCGACGTTCGACGAGCTGTTGCGACCGCTCTTCGCCGACGACGAGTAGGGCGCGCAGTCAGCCGAGCTCCCGGACGACGGCGTCGGAGAGCCGGGGCCAGGCCTCCTTCGCCCAGTCGCCGAAGCGCCGCGTCGTGAGCGCCGCGGACGCGATCCCGCGATCCGGGTCGACCCAGAGGAACGTCCCGCTTCCGCCGAAGTGGCCGAAGGTGCGGGTCGAGGTCAGGCTGCCCGACCAGTGACCCGCCTTGTCGCCCTTGAGCTCGACGCCGAGCCCCCAGTCGAGCGGGCGGTAGCGGCCGTAGTCGGGCAGGACGCCGTCGAGGCCGGGAAACTGGACACTCACCATCTCCTGGTGCGTCTCGTCGGCGACGAGGCGCGGCGCGAGGAGCTCCCGTCCGAGCGCGAGGATGTCGTCGAGGGAGCTCTGCATCCCAGCCCCGGGATGCCCCCGGGGATCGAGACCGATCCGAAGGGGCTCGACGACCGCAGCACGGACGTAGTCGGCGAAGGGCATCTCCGCACGTTGCGCGACATGGTCGCCGAGGGCCTGGAACCCCTCGTTGGAGTAGATCCTCCTCCGGCCGGGCCGCGCGATCGGGGCGTCGCCCTCGAACGGAAGCCCCGACGCGTGCGCGAGGAGGTGCCGCACCGTCGCGCCGGGCGGTCCCGCGGCTTCGTCGAGGTCGATGACTCCCTCCTCGGCGGCGACGAGCGTCGCGAGCGCCGCGATCGGCTTCGAGAGCGACGCGAGAGGGACGGAGCGGCCCGTCTCGCCGTGGGTCGCGACCGTCGCGTCCGCGCGGGTGACGCCGGCCGCAGCGAACGGCACGTCCCAGGCGTCGATCTGGCTCAGCGCCTCCACGCGGCGATCGTAGTGTGGCGCTGGTCGGCCTGGACTACGTCGCGGAGCGCAGGCGCTCGACATTGCGCCTCGCGAGGTCGTTGGTCGCACGCAGGAACGCGATCATCGCGTCGAGCTCACGGTTGGTGAAGCGTCGTCCGAGCAGGTCGTCCCACTCCCGCTTGAGCGGCGACCAGATCTCCTCGGCGCGCCGGTAGAAGGCGGGGGTGACCTCGAGCTTCACCTTCCTCCGGTCGGTGGGGTCAGCGATGCGCCGTGCGTAGCCGCTGCGTTCGAGCCGGTCGATCACGCCCGTCACCGCACCGCTCGTCAGGCCCGCCTCGAGCGCCAGTTCGCCGGCCGTCAGCCCGCTGCGACTCTCGAGGATGTTGAGGCAGTGGAGATCGGTCATGTTGACGCCCAGCCTGCGGGCGGCGAGCGCGTCGAACGCGTTGTCGAGGTTGCCGCTCGTACGGAACTCGAAGAGCAGTGCGTCGATCGCGGCTTGCTTCGCTGGACTGTTTGACATCGATTCTCTTAGTAAGTAAACTTCTTAGTGACAGAAAGAGTCTAGCACCGCAGGCGGAAGGAGCGAGATATGAGCGAGATCACGATGAGGCTCGAGCTGGTGGCGTTGCCCGTCTCGGACGTGGATCGGGCGAAGGCGTTCTACGTGCAAGCGGGTTTCGTCGCCGACCACGACCACGTCGTCGGCGACGATCTCCGGTTCGTGCAGCTGACGCCGCCGGGCTCGGCGTGCTCGATCGCAATCGGACGGGGAGTGACCGAGATGACCCCCGGTTCGGTCAAGGGCCTGCAGGTCGTCGTCGACGACATCGAGGCGGCGCACGACGCGCTCGTCGAGCGGGGCATCGACGTCAGCGACGTCCAGGACTTCCCCTGGGGGAGGTTCGTCTTCTTCAGCGACCCGGACGGCAACCGCTGGGCCGTGCAGCAGATCGTCGTTCCCGCGTAGCGCGGGAACCGCCTGGGCCCGGGGTGGGCGATACTAGGCCCGCCCATGCGCCGGAGGCTGATCACGGGGCACTCGCCGTACGAGGGCGTCGCGGGGTTCTCGCGCGCGGTCGTCGTCGGAGACCGGGTGCACGTCTCCGGTACGGCACCGATCCCCGCCGACGGGTCCCCGCCGCCCGACGGCGCCTACGAGCAGGCGGGGCTCTGCCTCGAGCTCGTCGGCGAGGCCCTGCGGAAGGCCGGGTCGGGGCTCGAGCACGTCGTCCGCACGAACATCTACGTCACCGACCCCGCCCACTGGGAGGGCGTCGCCCGGGCCCACGGCGAGGCGTTCCGCCACGTCCGGCCCGCCGCGACCTGCGTCGTCGCGCAGCTGCTCGACCCAGCCTGGAAGGTCGAGATCGAGGCGGAGGCGATGGTCCCGTGAAACAGGTCGTCCCCGGGTCGATCACGGGCGTCACCGAGAGCCTCGCCGCGAGCGTCCTCGAACACCGCTTCGGCACCGGCGAGCCGTACACCCTCGGGGTCGAGGAGGAGTACATGCTCCTCCACCCCACGAGCTTCGACCTCGTCCAGCACATCGAGATGGTGCTCGACGCGATCCAGGGCGACGAGCTCGCCGACCGGCTGAACGCGGAGCTGATGCAGTCCGTCCTCGAGATCGCGACCCCGGTGTGCCGTACTGCCGGCGACGTGATGCGTGAGCTCGCCACTCTCCGCGGATACGTGCGTGACGTCGCGCGGGGCCAGGACCTTCGCGTCGGCGCGGCCGGGACGCACCCGTTCAGTCTCTTCGAGCGGCAGCGCATCACGGCCAAGGACCGTTACCACGCGCTGATCGACCAGCTCCAGTACGTGGCGCGCCGAGAGCTCATCTTCGGGATGCACATCCATGTCGCCGTCGACGACCCGGACAAGGCGATCCAGGTCGTGAACGGCCTGCTCCCCCACCTCGCGCCGCTGCTCGCGCTGTCGGCGAGCTCGCCCTTCTGGCGGGGCGAGCCGACCGGGCTCGCGTCGAGCCGCCAGATCGTCTTCTCGGCCTTCCCGCGCTCCGGGCCGCCGCCGCGCTTCCGTGACTACGCCGACTACGCGGCCGTGGTCGGACAGCTCGAGCGCACGGGCTGCATCGCCGACTACACGCACATCTGGTGGGACATTCGGCCGCATCCCAAGTGGGGCACGATCGAGGTGCGGATCTGCGACGCGGTGACGCGCCTCGAGGACGCCGTCGCGATCGCCGCCTACTGCCAGTCGCTCGTCAAGCAGCTGAGCGAGAGCTACGACGAGGGCAAGGAGATCCCGTCGTACCACCGCATCCTGACGAGCGAGAACAAGTGGCTCGCCGCGCGGTATGGCCTCGACGCGCCCGTCATGGACCTCGCGAAGGGCCATCGCATCCGCATCCCCGTCGCGAAGCTCGTGCGCCGCACGCTGCGAGAGCTCGAGCCGCACGCCCGCGAGCTCGGGTCCGAGCGCGAGCTCGAAGGGATCACGGCGCTGCTCGAGCGCGGCAACTCGGCGGAGCGCCAGCTGCGCGTCTTCAACGCAAACCGCGACATCGTCGAGGTCGTACGCGCGATCGCGGACGCCACGGAGACGCTGCCGGCGGACGCCGTGGCGGCCGCCGGCTGACGCTCGTCAGGCCTTCACGGAGAAGGTGCGCGTGTCGATCCGCGCGAGCAACTCGCCACCCGCGTTGGTGAGCCTCAGGGCTCCCTTCGCGCCGACCGCGAGCCGCGCCCCGTCGAGGATGCTCTGCGCGTCGCCCGCCCACGGGAGGTCGATGCAGCGAGCGATCCGAGCGCGCGTGTTGAGCGCATGGACGAAGGCGTGCGACGTGCCGCCGTTGTAGAGCGTGTACGCCCAGGTGCCGTCCCGGCTCCAGGCCCTCGCGAGCGCGACCCCACTCATGCGCTCGCTCGGTTCGGTCTTGTCGACGATCGCGCCGGGCTCGAGCCTTCCCGTCCGGAGGCTGACCGAGCGGACGACGTACCGGATCCCGCCGTTCACCCCTTGCGGGTAGTGGAGGACGAAGAGCCTGCGGCCGTCGGGCGACAGCGCGTCGAACGCGAACGCTCCCGAGAGGCGGATCGAGCGGAGCGGCGCGAGCGTCCGGGTGTCGAGCACCACGAACGTCGTGCGGCCCGGGTCGTCGTAGATCGACGAGGAGAGCACGAGCCTGCGGCCTCCGGCGAACGTTCCCTCCGTGAGCCCCGAGAACGTGACCCTCGGCACGCC
>NZ_DATMBZ010000122.1:0-7031 GCF_035558935.1 Gaiella sp.
CCGGTCTGGTCGGAGGTCAGCCCCGTGACGGTCGTCACCTTGCTGCCGTTGCGGTAGACGTCGTAGCCCGTGACGCCGACATTGTCCGTCGACCCTGTCCACTTGACCGTCACACCGGTCTGGGTCAGGTTCGAGGTCGTCACCCCGGTCGGCGCCGTCGGAGCCTGTGTGTCCGAGCACGAGGTCGTGGACACAAGGACGACGCCCTGCTGCGACCGGTTGCCCGCGGCGTCGTAGGCGTCGACCCCGAGCGTGTAGCTCGTGCCGCACGTGAGGCCGCTCACGATGCCGGTCGTCCCGGCCGTGGTCGATACGCGTGTGCCGCCCTTGTAGAGGCCGTATCCCGTGACCCCGACGTTGTCCGTCGCCGTACCCCACGTGAGCGTGATGCTCGTGCCGGTGCGGGTCGAAGCCGTCACGTTCGTCGGTGCAGTCGGGGCCGACGTGTCAGCTACCGCGCACGGTGTCGTGGCGGCAGTGACCGTCGATTTCGGGCCGGTGTTGCCGGCAGCGTCCTGCGCTTCGACGGCGTACTGGTAGCTCGTCCCGCACGTGCGGCCGGAGTCCGACCACGCGTCGGAAGCGCCGCCCGCGGAGCCGGGGCCTTGGCCGATCATCGTGCCGTTCCGGTAGATCCGGTAGTTGGTGACCCCGACGTTGTCGCTTGCGGCGCCCCAGCCGATCGTGATCGCGGTCTGGGTGGCCGAGGACACGCTCAGGTTCTGGGGAGCCGTCGGCGGCGTCGTATCACCCGACGGCGGAGGCGGCGACTGCGTGCAGGCGGCGGTCGCCGCAGTCATGGTGGATGCTGCTGACCGGTTGCCCGCCGCATCGGCCGCATCGATCGCCAAGGTGTACGTCGTGCCGCACTGGAGCGCGCCGAACGACGCGTTCGTCACGGTCGAGGTTCCGACGCGCGCGTTGGCGACGTAGGTTCCGTATCCGGCAACGCCGACGTTGTCCGTCGAAGCGTTCCACTTGGCCTGGATCGCGGTCTGCGTCGCGCCGGTGACGGCAAGGCCCGTCGGGGCCGAAGGAGGAGTCTTGTCCACGCAGGCGGCGGTCGCGAAGAATGCGTCGCTCCGTGCGGATCGGTTGCCCGCCGCATCGGCTGCATCGATGCCCAGGCTGTAGGTCTTGCCGCATTCGAGGTTCGAGATGGTGGCCGACGCCTCGCTCGTGGCCCCGACGCGGAGCCCGGACACGTAGAGCCCGTACTCGACGACGCCGACGTTGTCGTCGGAGGGGGTCCACGCCAGGACGACCGACGTCTCGGTTGCCGCAAGACGCTGGATCCCGACGGGGGCGCTGGGTGCGGTGAGATCCGAGCACGGATCCGTGGAGACCGTCGTCGCCGTGCGTGACGACCGGTTTCCCGCTGCGTCGAATGCGTCGACTCCGACGATGTAGCCCGTTCCACAAGCAAGGGCCTTCAGTCCGTAGGAGGTGGTCTCGGTCGTACCCCGTTGTGCTCCGTCCAGGTAGACGCCGTAGCCGGCGACTCCGACGTTGTCACGTGATTTCGACCACGCGACCCCGATAGTCGTGGTGTCTGCGGCCGTGACGCCGATGACGCGGATGCGTTGGGGCGCCGACGTGTCGCCGGAGCGGCTCTGGGCCTTGGTACGGCTGGGCGCAGCGTCGGCCGCGACCGTTGTCTGCATTCCAATGGCGAGCGTTACAAGAAGCGCTATGAGCGTGGGGGTGGAAGGGCGGCGGATAGGCATGCTTAGTCTTGTCGCCGCCAGGCGTCGCCGGTTTACCCCCCTTTCGAGGGTGATCGAGCCGGTGAGACTGCCCTCGACGGCAGGGCTCGTGCGGGATGTGCCAAGGCTTGCCGCTCACTCGATCTGATGAACGGCGCCACTCGTTCGGATGACCGGAACGAGGGATAGGGCGCCTTCGTCTCCTCCGCGCCGACAGCCGCGTAGCGACGTCGTTCGAGAGGCGACGAGTCGGTCTCGGCCGGTTCTCGCCATCCACGAGGGGGCCCCTGGTGTGTCGCGCAACGCTCTGGCCTTGCGCTTTTGCGCAGAAGGGGTATCTTGACTCCGAAGCGGCGACTGTCGCGGTTCGTGAAGGGGGAGCACGTTTCAAGGGGGGCACGGGGAGTGGAGCGTTCGGGGGCGCCGTCCGTTCGCGGACGTCGGTACGGGGGAGCACGATGAGTGAAAGCCTGATCACTGGCGGTTGGCGCGTGAGTGCCGACGCCGCGATGCCTGCATACGACATCCGGCTCGACGATCTGGACGGTCTGGCCGTCGAGCAGCCCGTGCCGCGCCGGGGCTACCGTCGCGGCGCGCTCGTGCGACGGATGCTGTTGGTCGCCGACGTCGCGGGGCTCGTTCTCGCATTCACCGTTGCGAACCTGCTCGTACCGACCTTCGGCCATACGACCGACAAGGTCACCCCCGGCTTCGAGTATCTCGGCTTCCTGTGCGCGATCCCACTCTGGATCCTCCTCCTTCGCCTCGAGGGCCTGTACGACCGCGACGAGGAAAGGACGGATCATTCGACGGTCGACGACATCGTCGGCGTGTTCCGTAGCGTCACGGTAGGCATTTGGGTCTTCGCGCTCTTCGGTGTGGCGACGGGACTCGTCCATCCCGTGCTCTCTCGCCTCGGGGTCTTCTGGCTTCTCGCCGTCGTGCTGATCCCGACCCTTCGCGCGGTGGCGCGAACCCTCTGCCGGCATCTGCCCGGGTACACGCAGAACGCCCTGATCGTCGGCGCGGGTGACGTCGGTCAGCAACTCGCGCTCAAGCTGCTGAACCATCGTGAGTACGGGATCAGGCTCGTGGGGTTCGTGGACGACCGTCCTACTGCCCTCGACGACGATCTCGCCGAACGCCTTCCGCTCCTCCTCGGCGGGCCTGACCGCCTGCGGGAGTGCATCCTCGAGCACGGGGTCGAACGGGTGATCTTCGCCTTCTCGAACGACTCCCACGAAGAGGTACTGGCGAACTTCCGGGCGATCCGCGATCTGGACGTCCAGATCGACATCGTTCCGAGGTACTTCGAGGTTTTCGGGGCAGGAGCCCAGGTGCACACCCTCGAGGGCATCCCGCTGGTCGGGCTGCGGCCGACGCGCCTGGCCCGTTCGTCGCGCGTACTGAAGCGGGCGTTCGACCTCTGCGCCGCAACACTCGGCCTCGTGGTGCTGGCCCCGCTGTTCGCGGGCGTCGCGATCGCGATCAAGGTCGAGTCTCGCGGGCCTATTTTCTTCCGCCAGGTGCGGCGCGGAGCAAACGGGTCGACTTTCAGGATCTACAAGTTCCGGACGATGGTCGCCGAGGCCGAGGACAAGAAGGCGGAGGTCGTGCACCTCAACATGCACCGGAACCGCGATCCGCGGATGACGAAGATCCCGGACGATCCGCGCGTCACGCAGGTCGGTCGTTACCTACGGCGGTTTTCCATCGACGAGCTCCCGCAGCTCATCAACGTCGTCAAGGGCGAGATGTCGCTCGTCGGCCCGAGGCCGCTGATCCTCGAGGAGGATCGATACGTCACGGCATGGGCCCGGAAGCGTCTCGACCTCAAGCCGGGGATCACCGGTCTCTGGCAGGTGCTGGGCCGCAGCGACATTCCGTTCGACGAGATGACGAAGCTCGACTACGTCTATGTCACGAACTGGTCGCTGCGCGAGGACCTCAGGCTCATCTTCCTGACCGTGCCGTCGCTCTTCCGGACCCGCCGCGCGTTCTAGCGAGCCGCCGCGACGCCTTCGAGCAGTAGCTCGGCGATCTGGATCGCGTTGAGGGCCGCGCCCTTGCGGAGGTTGTCGCTCGACAGATAGAGCGCGATGCCGTTCTCCGCCGCGGTGTCGCGGCGGATGCGGCCGACCAGGACCTCGTCCGCGCCGGCGGCAGCCGCAGGAGTGGGGAAGCTCGGGAGGTCGAGGACCCGCACGCTCGGGGCGTTGCGGAGGATCTCCGTGGCCTCGTCCACCGTCAGCGGCCGCTCGAGCTCGAGCCATACCGCCTCCGAGTGGCCGATCATGACGGGGACGCGGACGCAGGTCGCCGAGATCGGGAGATCGGGGAGTTCTAGGATCTTGCGCGTCTCGGCCCGGAGCTTCGCCTCTTCGTCCGACTCGTCGCCCTCCCACGTCCAGTCCATCACCAAGTCGTGGTCGGCCGGAGCTTCGTGGGCGAGCGTGTCCATTCGCTGCGCCCCCGCGCCGGAGACGGACTGGTACGTCGACACGCGCACACGGCCGAGGCCGGCCTCGTCGTGGAGCGGCTTCAGGACGCAGGTGAGCGGGATCGTGCAGCAGTTCGGGTTTGCGACGATCCGGTCGCGCTCGAGGGACTCGAGCGCACGCCCGCCGTTCACCTCCGGCACCACGAGCGGATAGCCGTCCACGAGGCGGTACGCGGAGGACTTGTCGATGCAGATGGCTCCCGCCGCCGAGGCAACGGGGACGAGCTCGCGGCTCGCCGACGTCCCGACGGAGAAGAGGAAGAGATCGACGTCGCCGACGCCCAGCGCCTCGGGCGTGGCCTCCTCGACGAGGAGCTCGTCTGTGCCGAAGGGGATCCTCGATCCCGCCGAGCGACCGGACGCGAACGCGCGCACGTGGTCGTAGCCTCGCTCGGCGAGCAGGCCGAGCGTGACCGTGCCGACCGCACCGGTTGCGCCGACAACGCCGATTTTCGGCTGCGCGTGCATCACCACGTCTTTCTAGCCGACGCGACCATCTCCCTGCGGGGTCCCGGGGGCTAGGCCGGCCGGCGGCCGGCGAGCGCACGGCCCAGGGTCACCTCGTCGGCGTACTCGAGGTCGCCGCCGACGGGCAGGCCGCTCGCGAGACGCGTCACCGTCACTCGGTCGCGAAGGCGGTCGGCGAGGTAGGCGGCGGTCGCCTCCCCCGTCATCGTCGGGTTCGTTGCGAGAACGATCTCCTCGACCCCGTCGGCGTCGACGCGCTCCATCAGCCGATGGATCCGAAGGTCGCCCGGTTCGACCCCGTCGAGCGGAGAGAGGGCGCCGCCGAGTACGTGGTAGAGGCCGCGATACTCGTGCGTACGCTCGAGCGAGACGACGTCTACCGGCTGCTCGACGACGCAGATCACCGTCCGGTCGCGGCGTGGGTCGGAGCAGACACCGCAGAGCTCCTCCTCCGTGAGGTTCCCGCACTCGCGACAGGGCCGGACGCGCGCCTTGACCTCGGCGATCGCGCTGCCGATCGCGTTCGCCTCGTCGGCGGGCGCGGCGAGGATGTGGAAGGCGAGCCGCTGCGCCGTGCGCGTGCCGATCCCGGGAAGCCGCGTGAGCTGCGCGACGAGGTTGTCCACCGCGGGGCTCAGCACGCCGTCACGTTAGCCTTCCGCTGCGGACGTGTGCGCCTCCCCGAGCGACGCGCGGACGGCGTCGATGGTGTCCGCTTCGGCCGGCGTCTTGTCGGGGCGGTAGCCCTTGACCCTGGCGAACCTGAGCGCCAGGCCTCCCGGATACCGCGAGCTGCGCTGCACGCCGTCGAAGGCGATCTCGACGACGAGCTCCGGCCGGACGTGGACGACGTGGCCCTCCCGCGCCGCGGCGAGCTCGAGGAGCTTCTCGGTCTGCCAGTCGAGCATCGCGTCCGTCATGCCCTTGAACGTCTTGCCGAGCATGACGAACCCGCCGCTCGCCGGGTCGCGCGCGCCGAGATGGAGGTTGCTGAGGCGTCCCTGGCGTCGGCCGTGGCCCCACTCGGCGGCGAGCACGACGAGGTCGAGCGTCTGAGCCCGCTTCACCTTCACCCAGCCCGAGCCTCGCCGCCCCGCCTCGTACGGCGCGGCAAGCGACTTCACGAGCACGCCCTCGTGTCCCCGGGCGAGCGCGGCGTCGAGGAACGCCTCTCCCGCGGCGGGGTCGGCCGTCTCGATCCTCGGGATGCGACGGTCCTCGGGAACGCGCGTTGCCAGGAGCGCGGCGCGCTCCGAGTACGGGCGTTCGAGAAGGTCCTCGCCGTCGAGGTGGAGGCAGTCGAAGAAGAACGGCGTCAGTGGAACGCCGTCGCGCACGCTCTGCGCGGACGAGGAGCCGAACCGGCTCATGGTCTCCTGGAACGAAAGCGGCCGTGCCTCCGCCGTGAGAGCGATCACCTCGCTGTCGAGGACGGCCGCGTCGAGCGGGAGCAGCATCGTCGCCGCCACGACCTCGGGGACGCGGTCGGTCACGTCGGCGAGGCTGCGCGTGAACGCACGGACGACGTGCCCCGAGCGGTGCACCTGGAGCCGGGCTCCGTCGAGCTTCCACTCGATGCCTGCCGGCCCGGTACGGGTGAGCGCCTCCGCGACGTCTCCTGCGGACTGAGCCAGCATGGGGCCGATCGGGCGCAGCACCTCGAGCCGGAAGCGGGAGAGGCCCTCGGCCCCGTCCATCAACGCGGCCCGCGCGACGACCGCAAGGTCGCCGGCGAGCATGTGCGCCCGGCGCAGGTCGGCGGAGGGAAGCCCGGCGGCCTTCGCGACCGCATCGACCATGACACCGGTCAGCGCGCCCTGCCGCAGCTCGCCGCCGAGGAGTCGGAGCAGGAAACGCTGCTCCGACTCGGTCGCGGCGCCCAGCACGGCCGCGAGCGCCTGTCGCCTTACTGCTCGGGACCCAGGTCCCTCCGCAGCCGCCACGCGTGCGAGAGCCGCCTCGACGTCGAGGAGCTCGAGCGTCGGCGGTGACGGTGCCGGCGAAGGAGCGTCGCGCAGCGACGCCCAGCCGACCCCGATGCGCGGCAGCTCGCCGGACAGATAGGTGACGGCGGGGACGACTTCGTCCGGCGTCACACGCCGCAGGCACGACGCGAGCAGCTCGATCTTCGTTCGTCGAGCGCTCGTCTGCGCGACCGCGGTGGACGTGCGCGCGAGCTCGTCGAGGAGCACCGGGTGGAGAGCTACATTCCGGGCAGGCCGAGCGCGCCCAGGTCGGGCATCTGGCCGCGTAGCTTGGTCTCGACGGCCTGGGTGGCCGCGCGCAGTGCCTCGTTCGCCGCCGCGAGCACCATGTCCGCGAGGAGCTCCGGGTCGTCCGGGTCGATCGCGCGCGGG
>NZ_DATMBZ010000123.1:0-6484 GCF_035558935.1 Gaiella sp.
CGAGCCGGTCGAGCACGGGCCCCGGCGCACCTCCGCGGTTGTCGCGGTGCGCCCGGCGCTCGTACCGGACGGCGCCCGTCATGTCCTCGACCGAGACCGCGAGGTAGTCGACGTTGACCTCGAGCCCGATCCCGACCACGACGTCGGCGAGCTCTATGGCGACCCCCGGGCGTCCGATGCCGCGGGGCGCCGTGGCCTCGCCCGTCTCTCGGAGCAGGTCGAGTGCGATCAGCTCGGTGACGAGGCTCGAGACCGTGCCGCGCGTGAGCCCTGTCTCCGCCGCGACCTGGGCGCGCGACCGTGGGCCCGCCGACGCGACGTGTCGGAGGACGACGGACAGGTTCGCCCGGCGCACCGTCGTCTGGTCGGCGGGAAGCGAGGCTCCACGAGGGGATGGGAATGGGGACATCGGCGGCGTTTGTATGGAAGGCGCCCAAACTAAACGGCGCCGTGCTCGAGTGTCAACCGGGCTCAGAACTCGAACGGCAACGAAGCCTCATGCCGTCGAACGCCTCGGGCGACGCGCTGCGCCTGCCGACGAAGTCATTCCGATTCGAGTGCTCGGCGGGCGAGGAGGCTGGCGCCGATCGCGCCACCCATGTCGCCGAGCTCGGCGAGGCGGTACGAAGGCGCCTCCCGGAAGAAGGTGTGCCGCCGCGCCGCCTTCTCGATCCGCCCGAGCCACGAGGCGCCGAGTCGCTCTCCGAGGCCGCCGCCCATGACGACGAGCTCGACGTCGAGGAGCGTGACCGCGCTGCCGATCGCGACGCCGAGCGCCTGGACGGCTTCGTCGAGCAGCTCGGTGGCGACGGCGTCGCGCGCGTCGAGCGCCCTCAGCCAGATGCCGCTCGTGAGGGTGTCACGGCCGCGCTTGTGTTGCAGTTCGAAGAGGATCGTCTTCCGCTTCCGCGCCTCGCGCCTCGCCCGCTGCTCGAGCGCGCCCCGCCCCGCGTAGGCCTCGACGCAGCCCCGGAGGCCGCAGTTGCAGCGACGGCCGCCGGGCTTCACACAAACGTGCCCGATCTCCCCGGCCGAGCCGCGGCCTCGCACGAGCCTTCCGTCGAGCACGAGGCCGCCGCCCACGCCCGTTCCCCAGAAGACGCCCAGGAACGATCGCGTGCCGCGACCGGCTCCGTACCGCCGCTCGGCCTCGACGGCTGCGCTCACGTCGTTGCCGACGGTGACGGGGATCCCGAGCCGCTCGGTGAGGACCGGCCCGAGGGGATACGGGCCCTGCCAGTCGTCGATGTTCGGCACCTGCTGCACGGTGCCGGTCGAGCCGTCGACCGCGCCCGGAGCGCCCACGCCGACGCCCGTGAGCTCGCGGACGCGCAGGCCGGCGTTCGTCGCAGCCTCGGTGATCGTGAGCGCGACATCGCGCGCGACCGCCTCGGGCCCGCCGGTCGGCGTGTTCCTCCGCGCCTGGCCCACCACCTTGCCCCCGCGGCGGGTGACGACCGCCTGGATCTTGGTGCCGCCGACGTCGACGCCGCCGCGGAGCGGCACCGTCACGGGAGCCGCCGCACCACGTCGCCGAGCGGCCGCCGGTTCGCGCGTGCGCTCCAGTCCTCGGCCGTCCGGGACGCCGGGTCGCGCAGGCGTTCGGGCAGCCCGAACGTCAGCACGATCACCGGCGTCTCCTCCTCGCCGAGCTCGAGCGTGGCGTGCAGCGCGTCTCGCTCGGCGATGCCGTTCGGGCACGACGCGACTCCCTCGTTCCACGCCGCGAGGAGCATGCTCTGCGCGGCACGGCCGGCATCGAACGAGACCGGTCCCTTTCCCGTCACCACCACTGCGACCACGAGACCGGCCCCGAGCACGTTGTCCGGGACGTAGACCGTCTTGGCGACGGCCTCGACGCGGCTTCGGCCCTCGGGCACGACGAACGTCCACGGCTGCCGGTTGGACGCGGAGCCTGCCAGGCGGCCGGCGTCGAGGATGCGCCCGACGACGTCGTCGGAGAGCGGCTCCGGGCGATACCGCCGCTGGTCGCGGCGGCTGGCGATCGCGAGATAGGTGTCCACCCGAGTAGCGTAAGCGCGCGATGACCGACCAGGCCACTGTGAGCCTCCTGCGCTGGCTGCGCCGCCAGCTCCGGCAGCCGACGCCACAGCGGGAGCACCTCGAGGCGGCGGTCGCGAACGACGATCCGTCCGAGGCGCGGAGGCTCCTCGATCTCTTCGACTTCACCGAGGCCCAACGACGGCACGTCGAGGGCCTGATCGAGGAGTGGGAGCGCAGCCGTGCCCACGGCTGACGCGCGCGCCGCGAACGAGGCCATCGTCCGGCGGATCTTCGACGCCTTCGCCCGGAAGCAGGGGTTTGCGTTCCGCGACCTCTTCGCAGCCGATGCCGTCTGGACGGTTCCGGGCGACGGTGCGATGGCGGGCGTCTACCGGGGGCGCGAGGAGATCTTCCGCTTCCTCGCGCGGCTGCCGAAGGAGACGGACGGGACGTACGCGTCGCACCTCGTGGACGTCCTCGCGAGCGACTCGCGGGCCGCGGCGCTCTACCGGGCGTCGGGAGAACGGCTCGGACGGCGGCTCGACCTCGACCAGGTGCTGCTATTCCGCCTCGAGGACGGCCTCGTGCGCGAGGTGCTCGCGCTGCCGTCGGACCCGGGTGCGTTCGAGGGCTTCTGGGCGGACTGAGCGCGTCGCACGGACGCGCGTACCATCTGTCGCCGATGAGCGCTCCGGCCATCGCCGCGCCCGGGAGACCGTCGCTGCGGATCCGCGGCACCTCGTACCCGGTGCTGCTCCCGACGCTGCGCGACCCGCGACTCCACCTCGCCGCGGTGATCGTGACGCTCCAGGTGCTGGGGCAGACCGCGTTCGACTTCCAGCTCTCGATCGCCCAGATTCTCGTCTCGCTCGTGACGTGCGCGGTGCTCGAGGTCGCGATCGCCCTCCGCCGTCAGAAGGTCCTCATGTGGCCGGCGAGCGCGCTCCTGACGGGGAACGGCGTCGCGTTCGTGCTCCGGGTGCCGGGCACCGAGCACGGCGACTGGTGGAGCATGAACGGCTGGTGGCTCTTCGCCGGGACGGCCGCGGTCGGGCTCCTCTCGAAGTACGTGATCACCTTTCGCGGTCGCCACATCTTCAACCCGTCGAACATCGGCCTCGTCCTCTGCTTCGTGCTCTTCGGCCCCGAGCGCGCCGACCCGCTGCCGTTCTGGTGGGGGCCGATGTCGGTGTGGCTCGCCCTCGCGCTCGTCCTGATCGTCGGCGGCGGCCTCGCGATCCTCGCGCGCCTGCACCTGACGCCGATCGCCGTGGGGTTCTGGCTGACGTTCGCGGCCGGCATCGCGGTCCTCGCGGCGACCGGGCACGAGATGACGGCCGCGTGGCACCTCGGGCCGATCGGGGGCCGCGAGCTCTGGTGGACGCTCGTCACGTCACCCGAGGTCCTCGTCTTCCTCTTCTTCATGATCACGGATCCGCGGACGATCCCGGAGACGAGGCGCGGCCGCCTGGCGTACGCGATCTCGGTCGGCCTCGTCGCCCCGCTCCTGATCGCGCCGTGGACGAGCGAGTTCTCGGCGAAGCTCGCGGTGCTGGGGTCGCTGACGATCGTCTGCGCCGCGCGCCCGCTGCTCGTCCTGGCGGGAGGGCGGGCCCCGTTCGCGCGGATCGTGGCCTGGACGGGCGGTCGCACGCGACGCGTCCAGCTCGCGACCGTCGGGGTCCTGGCGCTCGCGGCCGGCGGCGCGGTCGCAGTCGCGGGGGTGCTCTCGTCGGCGGCCGCCGACGTGCCCGCGGCGCTCGCCTCTGGCCGTGTCCCCCACGTGACGGTCGCTTCGGGGAAGGGCGTCGCGGCGATCGACGACGCGACCGCGCGGAGGGTCGCCGCGGCGTTCGTCGCCGACCTCGGGGACGCGGCGGAGTCCCTTCGCGCGCGCGACAAGGCGTCGGCGCGACGATCGGCGACGGGTTCCTGGCTCGCCGAGCTCTGGCGGCGGATCGACGCCGGCCGGAACGGCACGCTCGACGTGGCGACGTACGACGCCGAGCGCGTCCGGCTCCGGCTCGAGCGGGGCAAGGGACAGGGGCCGCCGCTGATTCTCGCCACGCTGACCGGCAAGTCGCAGACGACGACGTACGGGCGGTCTGCTGCGGTCGTCGTGCGACGGGACGAGCCGCAGCCAGTCGTGCGGACCTTCGAGCTCGTCGCGACCGGCGGCCGCTATCTCGTCTCGGGCGTACGGGGAGAGGCGGAGCGGGCTCCGACGCGAGCCGCCGCCGTGCCGGCCCGGTTCAGGCTCACGGACGTCGCGGCGAGCGTCGGGCTCGACTTCCGGCACGGCGCCTTCCGGTACGGCGTGTCCGTCGACACCGGCGCGATGATGGGCGGGGGCCTCTGCTGGCTCGACTACGACGGCGACGGGTGGCAGGACCTCTACGTCGTCAACTCCTACGCCCAGAGCGACGTGCCCGGGTACGACTCGCACGGTGGCCTTCCGTCGAGCCGGCTCTACCGAAACGTGAAGGGCCGCTTCGTGGACGTCACCGCCTCGACGGGCACCGGGCTCGAGATGCGGGGCAGCGGCTGCGTCGCCGCCGACCTCGACGGCAACGGGACGACCGACCTCGTCGTGACCACGGCGAGCTACGACGTCGCGCGGAACGCGTACGACGCCCTCCTCTGGAACAACGGTGACGGCACCTTCACCGAGGGCGCGAAGAAAGCCGGTATCGACGAGCCGGGCTGGCACACGGGGGCAGCGGTGGCCGACGTGAACGGCGACGGGAAGCTCGACCTGTTCGTCGCGGGCTACACCGACGTCAACCACCGCCTGCCGGGCTCCGAGTCCGGCTTCCCGGCCGATCACGCCGGCGTCCGCGACCTCCTCTTCCTGAACGAGGGAGGCGCCGGGACGCACCCCACGTTCCGCGAGATCGGTCGCGCCGCGGGGCTCGAGGCGCGGCGCCTCGACCACGGTCTCGGCGCGACCTTCACCGATGCAAACGGCGACGGCCGGCTCGACCTCTACGTCGCGAACGACCTCGACCCGAACCGGCTCTACGTCAACGAGCCCTGGCCGGGCGGCGCGGCGGCCGACCCGCGCGGGCTCGGCTTCCGGCTCGTGGAGCGCGGCCGGACGGAGGGGCTCGCCGACCCGGGCGCCGGGATGGGGATCGCGGCGGGCGACTACTCCGGCGACGGGCGGGAGGATCTGTTCGTGACGAACTCTCGCGGCCAGCTGCACGCTGCGTACCGCAGTCGCGCCGGGAGAGCCTTTGTCGACGCGCGACCGGACTTCGCGCCGGCGCTCGGCCAGCAGTTCACCGGCTGGGGCGCGAGCTGGACGGATCTCGACCTCGACGGCAACCCCGAGCTCGTCCTCGCGAACGGCTCCATCCCCGTGACGAGCCTCGCGAAGGACGCGCAGCGGCTGCGGGTCGTCACCACCGACGGCGGTCGTGTGCGGGAGCTCGAGACGGGCGCGTCAGGGCGCAGGAACGGCCGCGGGGTCGCGGTCGCGGACTTCGACAACGACGGCGATCCCGACGTCGCGCTCGCGACGATCGGGGGCCGGTTGCAGCTCTTCCGCAATGACGGCGCCCCGGGTCACTGGCTCGAGGTGTCGCTCCGGCGGTTCGTCCCCGGCGCAGTGGTCACGGCCCTCCTCCCCGACGGCCGCCGGATCGTGCGCGTTGCGCGCGCGGGGAGCAGCTACCTCTCGTCGGACGATCCGCGGCTGCTCTTCGGGCTCGGCGCGGCGACGTCCGTCCGTCGGGTCGTCGTCCGCTACCCCGACGGAAGCATCACGAGGATGTCCCGGGTGAAGTCCGATCGCATGGTCGTCGTCGCGGGCTGAGGCGGAGGAGACGGTGCGCGGACGGTTCGCAGTGGTGCCGACGGCGGCCCTCGTCGACGTCCTCGACGACCTCGGCCGACGCGAGCAGACGCTGCCTCCTTCGATCCGGCCGCTGGCGGCGGGGATGCGGGTCGCCGGACGGGCGTTCACCGTCGAGGGCCGTCCCTCCGAGCACGACGACTGGGACGGAGCGATCCGTAAGACGCTGCGGATGCTCGGCGAGGTGCCTCCGGAGCACGTCGCGGTGTACCAGTGCCACCAGGAGCGCTCGGCCCACTTCGGGGAGCTCTCGGCGACGTCGCTCGCGCGCCGCGGCGTCGCCGGCTGCGTGATCGATGGCGGCTGCCGCGACGTGCGCCTGATCGAGGCTCTCGGGTTGCCGGTCTTCACCCGGTTCGTCACGCCCGAGGACTCGACGTGGCGCTGGGAGGTGACCGCGACACAGGTGCCGATCACGATCGGGACCGTCCGCATCGAGCCCGAGGACTGGGTCGTCGGCGACGAGGACGGGGTCGTCGTCGTGCCGGGGGCGCTTGCGGCGGAGGTGCTCGTCGCGGCCGAGACCAAGGTCGGGACGGAGAACGCGATCAGAGATGCCGTGCGCGACGGGATGTCGCCGCTCGAGGCCTACGAGCGCTTCGGCACGTTCTAGGCCCCCCAACC
>NZ_DATMBZ010000124.1:0-2970 GCF_035558935.1 Gaiella sp.
AGACCGCAAGCGTGCGACGGAGGGCGAAGTCGATCGCCTCCCGCTTCGTCCTGAGCCCGTAGACGCGCATCACCCGCTCGATGAGGCTGTCGTCGACGACGACGTTCGTCCGTCCCATTCCGCGATAGTACACCCCGATACACCCGCGTACACCACTAGGGTGCTGGGGCGACCAGCTCGCGGTGTCGCGCGGAGAGGTCGAATGGCTGGCCATAGAGCCAACGCTCCGCTTCGTCGAGCAGCCGCTCGGCCTCGCTCGCTTGCCGGGTCACGCACGCGAGCGTCAGCCGTGCCCGCTGCCAGGTGTCGTGATGGTCGACCTCGGCGATCGAGCAGCCCGTGCGGTTCGCGAGCTGCTGCTTGACCGAGCGCAGGTGCATGCGCTTCTCCTTCAGCGAATGGCTCTCCGGAAAGTGGAGCTCGAAGGAGAGGATGCCGACGAATCCCGTGGACATGTTCGAATCTCGTGTGCGGGGCGCCGGCAGGAGCCGACCCGCGCCTACCGTAGACGAACCCGTGTCCTGCCCCGAGCGCCTCGTCCTGGCCGCGTGCGTGCTCGCATGCGCGCTCGTCGCCTCCTCCCCGCTCTCCGCCGCGGGCAACCGCACCGTGCTCAGCTACGGCGACTCGCTGTCGGTCGGCACCGATCTCTTCCTCGACGGGCTGCTGCGCGGCTGGAGCGTCCGCTCGGAGGCGGTGATCAGCCGGCACGCATCCGACGTGCCGCCGGCGCTCAGGGCTCTCGGCGCCTCTCTCCCACCCGTAATCGTCGTCAGCGCCGGCACGAACGACGACCCGGGGCGCGTGTCGGGCTTCGCGCGGATCGTCCGTGAGACGCTCGCCGCCGCCGGCCCCCGGCGCTGCGTCGTCTGGGCGACGATCGTGCGGCCGCCGTATCAAGGCGTCTCGTACGACGGCTACAACCGCGCCCTCGGCGCCATCGCCCGCACACACGCGAACCTCCGCGTGCTCGACTGGGCCGCGATGGCGCGTGCCCATCCCACGTGGTTCGGCCGCGACGGCGTCCACCCGACGATGACCGGCTACCGGGCGCGCGCGGCCGCGACGGCACGGCTCGTCCAGCGCTGCTAGCCGGCCGCGGTCGAACCGCTACTCGGCGGCGGTCGTCGCGAGGTCGGTTCGCTCGACCTCGCGCGTCTCGAAGACCTCGAGGACGTCGCCTTCCTTCACGTCGTTGAAGCCGTCGAGCAGGATGCCGCACTCGAAGCCCTCCGTGACCTCGCGCGCGTCCTCTTTGAAGCGCTTGAGCTGCGCGACCGAGGTCTCGTGGATCACGGTGCCGTCGCGGACGACGCGCACGTTCGCGCCCCGGCGGACGACGCCGTTCGTGACCATGCAGCCCGCGATCGTCCCGAGGCGCGAGACCTTGAACAGCGCCCGCACCTCCGCCTCGCCGAGGATCTCCTCGGTCGTGACCGGCGTGAGCATCCCCACGAGCGCCTGCTCGATGTCCTGCGTGAGCTGGTAGATCACGCGGTAGGTGCGGATGTCGACGCCCTCGCGCTCGGCCAGCTGCCTCGCCTCTGCGCTCGGGCGCACGTTGAAGCCGACGACGAGCGCGTTCGACGCCGATGCAAGGTTGACGTCGTTCTCGGTGATCCCGCCGACGCCGGTGTGGATCACGTTGACCCGCACCTCGGGGTGCTGGATCTTGCCGAGCTCGCCCATCAGCGCCTCGACCGACCCCTGCACGTCGCCCTTGAGGACGACGTTGAGGTCCTGCACCGCGCCCTCCTGCATCCGCTCGAACAGCGTCTCGAGCGACACGCCCGCCGTCTTCGACCGCTGCGCGAGCTGCTCTCGGCGTAGGCGCTCGGCGCGCTTCTCGGCGATGTCCTTTGCCTGGCGCTCGTGCTCGACGACGCGTGACAGCTCGCCCGCGGGGGGCGGCCGGTCGAAGCCGAGGATCTCCACCGGCTCGCCTGGATGCGCCTCCTTCACCTTGTCGCCGCGGTAGTCGTAGAGCGCGCGAACCTTGCCGGCGGCGTCGCCCGCGACGATCGCATCCCCGACGCGCAGAGTTCCGCGCTGGACGAGCATCGTGGCGACGGGGCCGCGTCCGACGTCGAGCCGCGACTCGACGATCGGGCCCGAGGCCTCGGCCTTGGCGTTGGCGCGAAGGTCGAGCTCCGCGTCCGCGACGAGCAGAATCTTCTCCAGCAGCTCGTCGAGGTTCGACTGCTGCTTCGCGGAGACCTCGGCGAACTGCGTCGTGCCGCCCCAGTCCTCCGGCTGCAGCCCCTCCGAGGCGAGCTCGGTCTTGACGCGGTCGGCGTTCGCGTCCGGGACGTCCATCTTGTTGATCGCGACGACGATCGGGACCTCGGCGGCCCGGGCGTGGCTGATCGACTCCTTCGTCTGCGGCATCACGCCATCGTCGGCCGCGACGACGAGCACGGCGATGTCCGTGACCTTGGCGCCGCGTGCGCGCATCGCGGTGAACGCCTCGTGGCCCGGGGTGTCGAGGAACGTCAGCTTCCGGCCGTCCACCTCGGTCTGATACGCGCCGATGTGCTGCGTGATGCCGCCGGCCTCGGTCTCGACGACGGCCGTCGAGCGGATCGCATCCAGGAGCGTCGTCTTGCCGTGGTCGACGTGGCCCATGATCGTGACGACCGGAGGGCGCGGGGTGAGGTCGACGTCGGCGTCCTCGACGATCTCCGGCTCCGCGTCGTCCGCGGCGTGCTTGATCGTGACCTCGCGCTCGACCTCCGTGGCGATCAGCTCGACCTCCTCGTCGGAGAGCGACTGCGTCGCCGTCCGCAACTGGCCGAGGCCCATGAGGATCTTGATGATCTGCGCCATCGGCACGCCGAGGGCGCCGGAGAGGTCCTTGACGGTGACGCCCGACTCGACGGTGACAGGGCCTGTCGGCTGGACCGGCGCCTGCTGCTGACGAGGCGGCGCCTGCTGTGAGCGGTCGCGCGCAGCGCGTGCGTCCCGTCCGCG
>NZ_DATMBZ010000125.1:0-7506 GCF_035558935.1 Gaiella sp.
GCTCTACTCGCTGACGCCCGAGGCGAAGGTGCGCGGCTACAAGCCGGGGCGGTTCTCGTTCAACGTCCGGGGTGGCCGCTGCGAGACCTGCAAGGGCGACGGTCAGATCAAGATCGAGATGCACTTCCTGCCCGACGTCTACGTCCCGTGCGAGACGTGCCACGGGCGCCGCTACAACCGTGAGACGCTCGAAGTGCGCTTCAAGGGCAAGTCGATCGCCGACGTGCTCGAGATGTCCGTCGAGGAGGCGCTCGAGTTCTTCGCGAAGATCCCGAAGATCCGCCGTCGCCTACAGACGCTGCACGATGTCGGGCTCGACTACATCCGGCTCGGCCAGCCGGCGACGACGCTCTCGGGCGGCGAGGCGCAGCGGGTGAAGCTCGCCGCGGAGCTCTCGAAGATCGCCACCGGCCGGACGCTCTACATCCTCGACGAGCCGACCACCGGGCTCCATTTCGCCGACATCGAGAAGCTGCTCGAGGTGCTCCAGCGGCTGGTCGACTCCGGCAACACCGTGCTCGTGATCGAGCACAACCTCGACGTGATCAAGCAGGCCGACTGGATCGTCGACCTCGGTCCCGAGGGCGGCGAGGCCGGCGGCGAGGTGATCGCGACGGGGACGCCCGAGCAGGTGGCCGAGGTCGAGGAGAGCCACACGGGTCAGTTCCTCCGCGCCGTGCTCGCCGAGCCGGCCGCCGCGGCCGCCGCCTGACGCGTAGGCCTCTTCCTCCGCGAAGACGGTCGAGTCCCATCTCGGGCGAATCTAGGCCTGGACGCGGCGCGCCGCCGCTGCGATCCTCGCCCCGATGCCGATCCGCGACGACGTCCGTGAACGGCTGGAGGCCGTGGGCGAGCTCTGGGGCAATCCCGGGCTCCGGCGCGCTCAGCTCGCCTGGGGCGGCTTCCACACGGCCGAATGGGCCTCGCTCGTCGCGCTCAGCGTGGTCGCCTACGAGGCGGACGGCGCTCGCGTCGTGGGGCTCGTGCTCTTCGCCCGCATGGTGCCGAGCGCGTTCATCGCGCCCGTCGCGGCGGTCATCGGCGACCGCTATCGCCGCGAGCGAATCCTGATCCTGGTTCATCTCGTGCGGGCGCTCGCATGCCTCGGTGCCGCGGTGGCTCTCGCCCTCGATGCGAGCACGCTCGTCGTCTACGCGCTCGCCGTGCTCGCGGCCGTTCCGCTCGCGGCGCATCGTCCGTGCCACCTGGCGCTGGCCCCGCTCCTCGCACGGACGCCGCGCGAGCTCGCGGCCTCGAACGTCGCCGCATTGACGTTCGAGTCGACGGCCGTCCTGCTCGGCCCGGCCGGTGCCGCTGTCCTCCTCGCCGTCTCGGAGCCGGCTGCCGTCTTCGCGGCGTGCGCCGCCGTCTCGTTCCTCTCGTTCGTGGCGATCGCGGGGGTGCAGCCCGCCGCGTTGCCCTCGACTGTCGAGGGACACCCCGGGGTCGTCCACGAGCTCCGCGAGGGCGCCCGTGCGCTGGTCGGAAACCCACCGGTCCGCCTCGTCGTCGGCCTGTTCGGCGCCCAGGCGTTCGTCCGCGGGGCCCTCGGCGTCTTCCTCGTCGTCGTCGCGATCGACCTTCTCGGGATCGGCGAGTCGGGTGTCGGCGTGCTCACGGCCGCATTCGGGGTCGGCGGCATCCTCGGCGCGCTCGCCGGGCTCACGCTCGTGGGACGCGGAAGGCTGGGCCGCCCGTTCGAGCTCGCGCTCGCGGGATGGGGCCTGCCGCTGGTCCTGCTCGGGCTCGTGCCGGAGAGTGGCGTCGCCTTGGCCTGCCTCGCCCTGTCCGGCCTGGCGAACAGCCTGCTCGACGTCTCGGGTTTCACGAGCATGCAGGAGCACTCGGACGAGCGCATGGTCGGACGGATCTTCGGGCTCTTCGAGCTGGTGGTCATCGTGGCGGTGGCCGCCGGCGCGCTCCTTGCTCCGCTCGCACTCGACATCCTCGGGTCGCGCGGAGCGCTGATCGCCGCCGGCGGGCTCCTCGCCGTCCTTGCCGCACTGGCACACGGCGCGCTCGGGCGGATCGACGACGGCATGGAGGTTCGCGTGGCCGAGCTCGAGCTGCTCGCGCGCACGTCCATCTTCGCGCCGCTGCCCTATGCCGGGCTGCGTCGTCTCGCGGCCTCCCTCGGAGAGCGACGTGCCGGCGCGGGCGAGGAGCTCGTGCGCCAGGGGGACGCCGGTGACCTCGTCTACGTGATCGCCGAGGGCCGCGTGTCGGTCGACCAGGATGGAGAGGTGCTCCGTGAGCTCGGTCCCGACGACGTCTTCGGCGAGCTCGCGCTCATCCTCGACGTGCCCCGAACGGCGACGGTCACCGCGACAGCGCCGGTCGTCCTGCGGACGCTGGCCCGCGAGCCGTTCCTCGCCGCGGTGACGGGAAACCAGCTGAGTGAGGAGGCGCTCGGCCGCCTCGTCGCGGCGCGAACGCCCGCGGCGCTCGCTGACTCGGCCGGAGAGCGAACGGCGGCCCAACGCGTACCCTGAGGCCATGGCCGAGCATCCGTCCGTGAAGCCCGTCGCGGCGGCAGACCGGATCGGCGCGAAGCGCGCGCGGGCCGGCGAGCCGGCGAGCCGCGACTGGTGGCGCCGCGTGCCGCGCGTGCTCACGGCGCCGCGCCCGGTGTTCGCCGCACTCGCGAACGACGACGACGTCGACGTCGACGCCCGCTCCGAGCCTGTGCTCGCGATCACGATCCTCGTCGGGATGGCCGCCGTGATCCTGACGCCCGCGTGGGGAACCGTGATGGACGACTCGACGGTCGACGGCCTCGTCCTCCTCGTCGTGACGTTCATCGCGGGCCTCTTCTACGGCGCGGCCGGGTACTTCCTGCTCGGCGTCGCGCTCTGGCTGGGCGCGAAGGCCGTCGGCGTCGAGGCAAGGTTCAGGATCGCGCGGCAGCTCGTCGCCTTCGCGGCGGTCCCGTTCGCGCTGTCGCTCGTCTTGGTCGTGCCCGTGATCGCGCTGCGCTACGGGTGGGACTGGTTCCGCACGGGGGGCGAGGACGCGGGGACGGGAAGAGACGTCGTCGTGGGCATCGGCCTCGCGTTTGCCGCGTGGTCGCTCGGGCTCGTCGTGCTCGGGTTGCGCACGACGTTCCGCCTGCCCTGGCGTGGGGTCCTGGGCGCGTTACTCCTGGCGGGCGTGATCGTGGCCGCGTTCGCGGTGCTCCCGACGGTGCTCTAGCTGCCCGTGTCCGACGGCGGCGCGGAAGGCGTCGCGCTCCTCGTCGGACATCCCGTACGTGTGGACCTCCTCGGGGAAATGCCCCTCGCGAACGTCGTCGGCGTACGCCGCCACGGCGTCGCGGATCGTCGTGGCGAGATCGGCGTAGCGCTTCACGAAGCGGGGCGAGCGGCCGTCGTAGAGCCCGAGCAGGTCGTGCCAGACGAGCACCTGCCCGTCCGTCACAGCCCCGGCGCCGATCCCGATCGTCGGAATCGTAAGCCGCCTCGTGATCTCATCGGCGACGGGAACGGGCACCGCTTCGAGGACGAGCGAGAAGCAGCCGGCCGCTTCGAGCGCTCGTGCGTCGTCGACGAGGCGGCGCGCGTGGTCGGCAGTGCGCCCCTGGGCCTTGAACCCGCCGAGCGCCGTGGCCGACTGTGGCGTGAGGCCGATGTGGCCCATCACCGGGATGCCGGCGCCGACGATCGCCGTGACGCGTGACAGGGACGGGCCGGCGCCCTCGAGCTTGACGGCGTCTGCGCCCGCCTCCTTGACGAACCGGATCGCATTCGCGACCGCGTCGGCGTCGGAGACCTGGAAGGAGCCGAACGGCATGTCGGCGACGACGAGCGGGCGGTGCGAGCCGCGCGTCACCGCGCGCGTGAGGACGATCATCTCCTCCATCGACGCAGGGACGGTCGAGTCGTGGCCGAGCACGGTCATCGCCGCCGAGTCCCCGACGAGGATGAGGTCGACGCCCGCCTCGTCCGCGAGGCGGCCCGACGGCGCGTCGTACGCGGTGACCATCACGATCGGCTGCCGGCGAGCCTTCAGCTCGGCGAGCTCGGTGATCGGCAGCTTGCCGGGGGCGGGGGTGTTCGGGCCGGGAGTGCGGGGACGGGTGCTCACGATTCCTCCTCCAGGGGGACGTTGTCGATCAGGCGGGTCGAGCCGACGCGAACCGCGGCGGCGAGCGTGGGGGGCTTGAACGGGGCGAGCTCGACGTAGTCGACGTGGAGGCCCGCGGCCTCGAGGATCGAGCGGGCCGTCGCGGCGTCTCGTGTCGCGAGCGCGCGGGGCAGCGCCAGCGCCCGCTCGCGCTCCTCCGGCGAGAGACGGACGTTGCGCGAGGACAGCGCGAGGCCGTCGGCATCGCGGACGGTCGGCACGACGACGAGCTCGAGCTCGAGGTGGAGGTCGCCGATCATCCGGCGCAGCACCTCCACCTGCTGCGCGTCCTTCTGACCGAAGAACGCAAGGTCGGGACGCACGATCGTGAACAGCTTGAGGCAGATCGTCGCGACACCCCGGAAGTGCCCGGGGCGGTGCTCGCCCTCGAGGAGGGCGCCGAGCGCGGTCACGTCGACCCAGGTCTGGTACCCGGGCGGGTACATCTCCACCGCGGACGGGGCGAAGACGACGTCGACGCCCGCCTCCCGGGCGACCTCGAGGTCACGGCCCTCGTCGCGCGGATAGCCGTTCAGGTCGGCCGGCTCACCGAACTGGGCCGGGTTGACGAACAGGCTCATCACGACGGTGTCGCACCTGTCCCGCGCGGACGCGAGCAATGCGAGGTGCCCCGCGTGGAGAGCTCCCATCGTCGGTACGAGGCCGACCGCGCCGTCGCGCCGGTCTGCGAGCGCCGCCCTCACGTCGGCCACGGTCCGCGCGACGATCACGCGCGGCTCCCAAGTGGCACCGTGTTGCCTGCGGTCAGGCGTGCCAGCTCGTCGTACGCGGCGAGGAGGTGAGGCGCGTGCTCGACGATCGCCTGGCGGTGCCGCTCGACGGTCTCCCAGTCCCCGCGCTCGATCGGCCCGGTCAGCTGGAAGCCGTTGTCGATCACCCTGCGCATCAGCGGGTCGAGCGCCTCGTCGGGTACGCCGGCGCCCGCGAGGAGCTCGCCGGCCGCACGGCGTAGCGTGACGACGTAGTTCGAGGCGATCGCTGCTCCTGCGTGGTAGAGCGCGCGCCGGTCGTCGCCGAGCGGGAACGGGCGCAGCCCGAGGGTCTCTGCGAGCTCCGTCGCCATGGCCAGCGCCTCGTCGGTCTCGCCGGTCACGGCCGCCCACGCTCCGTCGAGCTGCTCGGGCCCCCGGTCGTGCGTGAACGTCTGCAGCGGATGCACCGAGAAGCGCCGCACGTGCGGCTCGAGCGCGGCGAGCGGCGTGCTGCCGCTGACGTGGGCCACCCATGGGCCCGGCTCGATCGTCGCCGCGACGTCTGCGATCGCGCGGTCCGGGACGCACAGCAGCACCAGCCCTGCTCCGTCTGCGCACAGCGTGATTCCGCGCTCGGCAAGCCGGGCGCTCACAGCACCGCCCACACGGCCGCGTGCACCGATGACGTTGACGCTCTCGATCATCCAGGCTCCAGTTCCTCGCGGATACCGGGCTCACTCGACTATAACGGCGCGGGCTGTCCGACTAGTCCCGTTCCGCTGTCCCGTGCTCGAACAGCCAGACGCGATAGCCGTCTCGCAGGCTCGGGAGGAGGCGCGGGACGAGCGCCGGCGGGGCGCCACGTGCGCCGAGTTCGACGCCGCGCTGCACCACGGACACGTGTTCGAGCACGCGGTAGTCCAGCGCGGCGAACAGCGCCTCGGGTGCGTCGTCGGAGGATGCGAACGGTGCGCCGAGCTCGGCGAGGACACGAACGAGCTTGCGGCCGTACCGACGGAGGAACGTCCTCGTGAGGAGGTCGCAGATCAGGGCATGGCTCGGAAAGAGCCTCCCGAGCGTCGTCAGCAGCGTTTCTCGATCCGTGTCGGTGAGGTACCCGATCACGCCTTCGAGCACGACGATCGCGTGGTCGTCGGTCGCGAAGGGGCGGAGCTTCTCCTCGAGCGACTCCTCCGCGAAGCGGATCGGCACCCTGACCAGCTCGTTCGGTGCCTCCGACACAGGGAGCCGCGCCTCCTTGTGGCGCAGCAGCGCGGGCTCGTCCAGCTCCACCCAGCGGCCTCCGTGGAGCCGGAAGGGTCGGGAGTCGAAGCCGCTGCCGATCACCGCCACGCGACGTCCGCGGTCCTCGTCGAGCTCGCGCCGGAGCATGTCGTCGATGATCCGGTGGCGAACCGGGAAGGAGGCGTTCGGCCGCTTCAGCGACGCGAAGCGCTGCGCAACCGCCCGCGCCTCGTCGTCCATGAAACGCGCGGCGTAGGTGTCGTTCCCGACCGGATGCCGCCCGATTGCGTCCGCGTATCTGGCGGCGAGGACCCAGAAGGCGGTGACCGAGACGGGGTTCTCGGCCGCGAGCGAGGTCACGCCACGAGTATCCGGCGCGTCGCGGCGCGGGTCAACGCGAGCCGTGCGCCTCGAGCCGCCCGACCAGGCCGCGCTCGACCGCCGGCCACTCGTCGTCGGTGACCGAGTACCACGCGCTGTCGCGGTTCTCGCGATCACGTACGAGCATGTGCTTGCGATGGATGCCCTCGAAGGTCGCGCCCATCGCCTCCATCGCGCCGCGCGAGCGCTCGTTGAGCGCGTCGGTCTTCAGCTCGACGCGACGGCAGCCCCACCTCTCGAACGCGTGCCGGAGCATGAGGAGCTTCGCCTCGACGTTGACGCCCGTGCCCCAGGCGTCCGGGTGGAGCCACGTCCAGCCGATCTCGACCGACCGGTGCTCGGGTCGCAGTGCGAGGAACCGCGTCGAGCCGACGACGCGCTCGCCCGCGACGGTCGCGAGCGGGATCTCCGCGCCGCTCGCCCCGGCGTCGAGGGCGGCACGCAGCCAGCCGTCGAACGCCCGCCGGTCGACCGGCTGGACGACGGACAGCCAGCGCCACGTCCGCGCATCGCGGGAGGCATCCCACAGCCCATCGGCGTGACCGCGCGTGAGCGGCTCGAGTCGAACGAGCCGGCCCTCGAGCGTCGGCGCGTGCCAGGTCGCCACGCGTCTAGACTACGGCCGTGCCCATCTACGAGTACGCGTGTATGCAGTGCGAGGAGCACTTCGAGGAGCTCGTCCGCTCGGAACAGCAGGTCGTGACCTGCCCGAGCTGCGGCGCCGCGAAGGTGCTGAAGCAGCTCTCGACCTTCGCCGTCGTCGGCGCAACGTCCAAGCCCAGCTTCACGACCGGCGCGGGCGGCGGCGGCGGCGGGTGCTGCGGCGGCGGCTGCGGCTGCGGCCACTGACGCCGGCGGGGCGGCTCGGGCCGGTCGAGGCGGCGGGTTCCGGCGTGCGCGCAGCGTCACGGCGATCCCGACGAGCAGCAGCGCCCCGGCGGCCACCCGTCAATGAGCACACCAGGTCAGGTGGACGGACGGTCCGCCGAGGCGGGCCGTACAGTGTCCGAGATGAGCGCCGAGCTTCCGTCGACGCTCCGGGAGG
>NZ_DATMBZ010000126.1:0-3777 GCF_035558935.1 Gaiella sp.
CGCACTCCTCAACCTCACGCGGTACCTCGCGACCTACTGGGGTCGGAGCGGCGTCCGCGTCAACACGCTGACACCCCACGGGATCGAGAACGGACAGCCGGCGCCCTTCGTCGACGCGTTCGCGGCGCGCTCCCCGCTCGGACGGCTGATGGACGTCTCCGAGGCGGTCGGCGCGGTCGTCTTCCTCGCGTCGGACGCGTCGTCGTACGTCACGGGCGCGAATCTCGTCGTCGACGGCGGCTGGTCGGCATGGTGATCCCTGCGGAGGTGCCGAACCTCGTCGCCGGCGAGGAGCGGCCGCCCGCGAGCGGAGCCTGGCTCGACAAGGCGCGGCCTGCGGACGGGACGCACCTCTGCCGCATCGCTCGGTCGGGCGCCGACGATGCAGCCTCTGCCGTCGCCGCGGCGCGCACGGCGCAACAGGAGTGGGCAGCTCGCACGCCGGTCGAGCGGGGCAACGTGGTGCGCGCGATCGCGGAGCTGCTGCGCGAGCGGCGCGAGGAGGCGAGCGAGCTCGTCGCGGCGGAGACCGGCAAGCCCATGGCGCTCGCGCTCGGCGAGACCGACGCGGCGGTGGAGATGGGCTTCTTCGTCGCGGGCGAGGGGCGGCGCTCGTACGGGCGCACGACGACGGCCTCGATGCCGCACCGCACAGTGCTCACGCTGCGGCGCCCCGTCGGCGTCGCAGCTCTGCTGATCTCGTTCAACACACCGCTGCCGAACGTCGCCTGGAAGGCATTCCCCTCGATGTTCTGCGGCAACGCCTCCGTGCTGAAGCCATCCGAGCACGCGCCGCTCTCGGCGTGGTGGCTCGGCCGTCTGTGCCTCGAGGCCGGCCTGCCGCCGGGCGTCCTGAACGTCGTCCAGGGTCTCGGCGCCGAAGCCGGAATGCCGCTCGTCGAGGATGAGCGCGTCGACCTCGTCAGCTTCACGGGCTCGGCGGCGACCGGGCAGCTGATCGCCGAGGCGGCGGGACGCAGGCTCGCGAAGACCGTGCTGGAGATGGGCGGCAAGAACGCGCTCGTCGTCTGCGACGACGCCGACCTCGACCGCGCGGTCGAGTGGACGCTCGCCTCGGCCTTCTCGAACGCCGGTCAACGGTGCGCCGCCGCAAGCCGCATCGTGGTATTCGACGGCGTCTACGGGGAGTTCTGCGAGCGGCTGCTCGCCGGTGTGGAGGAGCTGGACGGCATCGGGCCGGTGATCAGCGAGCCGAGCATGGAGCGGATCCTGAACGCCGTCGAGACGGCGACGTCCGACGGCGCGAGCGTCCTCGCAGGCGGCGTGCGCGTCGGCGACCGCGGGTGGCACGTCGCCCCGACCGTCGTCGAGGGCGCCGCACCGGATGCCCCCGTCTCCTGCGAGGAGCTCTTCGGCCCCGTCGCGGCGCTCTACCGCGTCGGCGGGTTCGAGCAGGCGGTCGCGCTCGTCAACGACTCGTCCTACGGCCTGACGGCAGCGATCCACACCGCGAGCGTCCACCGAGCGATGCGCTTCGCGGACGAGGTCGCAGCCGGTGTCGTGGTCGTCAACGCGGGGACGCATGGAAGCGAGGCGCACATGGGGTTCGGCGGCGTCAAGCAGTCGGGGACGGGCTGGAAGGAGGCCGGGCTCGAGGCGCTCGACGTCTACGCGGAGACGCAGTACGTCAACATCGTCGTCGACCCCGAGCTCGTGTGACCGAGCCGATCGCGGTTCTCGGGCCGGGTGGAATCGGCGGGATGCTCGCCGCGCGGACGGGCGCGATCTGCGTCGGCACGGAGCGCACCGTCGCGACGATCCGCACGGCCGGCCTGATGCTCGTCGACGGCGACACGACGTCGCTGACACACCCCGAGGCGGTCGAGCGTCTCGAGACCCGCGTGGCGCTCCTCGTCGTCGCGGTCAAGGCGTACGACCTGGACGCGGCCCTGGAGCGCGTCCCGCCGGCGACGCTCGAGGGCGCTGTCGTCCTCCCCCTCCTGAACGGCCTCGAGCATCTCGACGCGCTCCGGCGGCGGTTCGGCACACGTGACACAGCGTCACTTGCTCGGCCGCCCGCAGTCGCGGCAGGGAGCATCGGACGGGTCGAGGCCTTCTCGCCGGAGCCGGGCGTCGTCGTACAGCGGACCGCCGCCGCCGCCGTCGTCGAGGCGGCGTCGCGCGAGGCCGACACGGGGACGCTGGCGGAGGCGCTCGCGCCGCTTCGCGTTCCTGGGATCGACGTCGTCGTGCGCGACGACGAGCGCGCCGTGCTGTGGAACAAGGCGGCGCGGCTCGCGGTGCTGGCCGCTGCGACGGCGGCGAGCGGGAGGACGGTCGGCGAGCTTCGCGACGACGCAGCCTGGCGCGAGCGGCTGGTCGCGGCGCTCGACGAGGCGGTGGCGGTGGCGCTCGCGGATGGAGTCACACTTTCTGCTTCCGACCAATGGGGGATGATCGCGGCGATGCCGCCGGATCTCACGACGTCCACCGCCCGCGATGCGGCCGCAGGGCGCCGAACGGAACTCGACGCCATCACGGGCTCGGTCGTCCGTGCTGCCCGTCTGCATGCGATCCAGACCCCGGTCCTCGAAGAGATTTCTGCGGAGGCGAGCGCCAGGTGCGCAGCGTGACCGTCGGAGGGGAAACATCCACGACGCGAGCCCGATGGGCTCCGCGCCGGGTGGCGCGCGGCATCCGTCGCCGCGCCGCGTCCGCACTCGGGCGAACCCCCGCGCCCCCACCTACGCCCCCGCCGTTCGACCGGCGAGGCGTTCTCCTCCAGGGAGTGGCTCCGGAGATGCGCATTCTGGAGATCGGCCCCTCGTACGCGCCGTTGGCGCCGCGCTCGGAGGGATGGAATGCGTGCGTGGTCGATCACGCGACCCGGGAGGAGCTGGTGGAGAAGTATCGCGATCCCGTGCACGGAGTGGACGTCAGCCGGATCGAGGACGTCGACGTGGTCTGGCGTAACGGTCCGCTGGACGAAGCGCTCGGGCCCGAACGGCAGGGATTCGACGTGTGCCTTGCGAGTCACGTCATCGAGCACACGCCCGATCTCGTCGGGTTTGTCGGCGGTGTCCTCCGAACCTTGGTTCCTGGCGGCTGGCTCTCGCTGGCCGTCCCGGATCTGCGCTACTGCTTCGACCTCCTCAGAGGGCCGACCCGCGTCGGGGAGGTAGTCGATGCGCACGTCCGGCATGCGAGCCGCCACGGCATCGCCACGTTCGTCGATCAGCGCGCGTACGCCGTGCGGAAGGGAGGAAGAATCGCATGGAGCGCGGCGGACGGAGGGACCGTAGAGCTGATGGAGTCGCTCGCCGACGTCGAGTCGTTGCTCGCCTCGCGGGACGACGACGATGGCGAGTACGTCGACGCTCATGTCTGGCGATTCACACCGGCCTCGTTCGAACTCCTCGTACTCGAGCTGAGCGCGCTCGGGATGCTCGACGCGCACGTCGAGTCGATCCATGCGTCCGTGGGCTGTGAGTTCTTCGTCAGGATCCGAGCCGGGTCTGGGCTTCCAGCGACAGTCGAACAGATCGATGCGATCCGCCTGGCCCTTCTGGAGCGCTCGGTCCGAGAGGTCGGGGCGGTGTGGGCGACGGTCGGGGCGTGAGCCCGAGCGCGATAGCGCTGATCGGCGCTCGCGCGGGCTCCGAGCGCGTGCCCGGGAAGAACGTCCGACGGCTGGCGGGACATCCACTGCTCGCCTACGCGATCGAGACGGCGCGGCAGTCGCAGGTCTTCGACCGCATCGTCGTGTCGACCGACAGCGAGCGGATCGCCCAGGTGGCGCGCTGGTACGGCGCCGAC
>NZ_DATMBZ010000127.1:0-31981 GCF_035558935.1 Gaiella sp.
CCCGCGCTCCGGCACCGCCGATCCCGCGGCGCCGATGACCTATGCCGCCGTCATCCGCTCGAGCAGCGTCCTCGCCGCGGCCTTGTCGAGGAGCTCGTTCAGGTTGCCGCACTTCGGGCTCTGGACGCAGGACGGGCACCCGGCCTTGCACGGGCAGCGCGCGAGAAGGACGGCCGTGTCGGCGACCCATTCCGCGAAGCAGGCGAACCCGCGCTCGGTGATGCCGACGCCGCCCGCGTGCCCCTCGTAGACGAACACCGTCGGCCGGCCCGTCTGCTCGTGGACGTTCGTCGAGAGGCCGCCGATGTCCCAGCGGTCGCACATCGCGAACAGGGGCAGCAACGAGATGAGCGCGTGCTCGGCCGCGTGGAGAGCAGAGACAAGCGTCGGCATCGTGCCGATTCCTTCGAGCAGCCCGCCATCCGGTGAAAACCACACGCCCTCGGTCTCGAACGACGTCGGCGGGAGGTCGAGCGGCGTCGTGTCGATCACGCTCCCGTCCGCGACGGCCTTTCGCTGGAAGGCGACGACCTGTTCCCACACCTCGATGCGGCCGTGGTGGAGCTCGACGCCCGCGACCTGCCGCGTCGAGAGCGGCGTCACGATCGTCGTCTCGGTCTCCTTCCTCGCCTGCGTGTACCAGTCGACGGCGACCGGCCGCACGAGCGCCGTCCGCGTCCCGAGGTCGAGCCGCGTGACGCCGTACTGGTCGCCGAGGTGAAGGTAGACGGCGCCGTCGTGCACCGTCGAGAACGCGCGCTCCCGTTCCGCCGTCCCGAGCACGGAGCCGGTCTCCTCCTCGACGATGACGAACGCCTCGGTGTCCCCCGAGCGGAGCGAGATCCGCGCCGCGGGGGTGTCCCGGCCGCGCCAGACGAAGCCGGCCGGCGTCGCCTCGAGCTCCGGCAGCACGGCCGCCCGGGCGAGAGCCTCGGGGCCGAGCACGTCCGCGTCCGCCGCTGTCAACGGCCCTTCGTAGGCCGCGGCGAGGACGTGCCCGTCGAGGATCCGTGGTGCCGAATGGTCGATCAGCGCCGCTTCGGTCGTCCGGCCGAGCAGGGCCGGCGGATCGTCGACGAAGAACTGGTCGAGGGCGTCCTCGCTCGCGACGAGCACCGCGAGTCCCCCGGCTCGGCGGCCTGCGCGGCCCCATTGCTGACGTAGGGATGCGACCGTGCCCGGGAACCCCACACAGATTGCGCAGTCGAGCGTCCCGATGTCGATCCCGAGCTCGAGCGCGTTCGTCGCCGTGACGCCGAGCAGCTCGCCCTCGACGAGCCGCCGCTCGATCTCCCGCCGCTGCTCGGGCGTGTAGCCGGCCCTGTACGGCGCCAGCCGTCGCGCCGTCGCAGCGTCGAGGCGATCGGCGGCGAAGCGGTGGACGAGCTCCGCCGCCTTGCGGCTCTTGGTGAAGCAGATCACGCGCAGCCCGGCCGCG
The DNA here is from genome assembly GCF_035558935.1 of Gaiella sp. Taxonomy (GTDB): domain Bacteria; phylum Actinomycetota; class Thermoleophilia; order Gaiellales; family Gaiellaceae; genus Gaiella. The sequence continues at coordinate 1,439 of NZ_DATMBZ010000127.1, forward strand.
ACGAGTCCCGCGAGCAGCCGCGAGGCGTCCCCGAGCGGGCTCGCACGGATGCCGAGCTCCTCGTCCACGAGCTCCGGGTTCCAGAGCACGACCTCGCGCTCCGCCCGCGGGGACGTGTCCGTGTCGACGACGCGGACGTCGAGGCCGGTGAGGCGCGACGCGAGCTCGCCGGGGTTCGCGATCGTCGCCGACGCGAGGAGGAACTGCGGCTCCGCGCCGTAGGCGTGGGCCAGCCGACGCAGCCGCCGGAGGACGTTGGCGACGTGCGACCCGAAGACGCCGCGGTAGACGTGGGCCTCGTCGACGACGACGACGCGGAGGTTGTGGAGCACGTCGCCCCAACGGTCGTGGTGTGGCAGGACGCCGACGTGGAGCATGTCGGGGTTCGTGAGGATCGCGTTCGCCGTGCGCCGCACGTGGGCGCGTTGTTCCACCGGCGTGTCGCCGTCGTAGATCGCCGGCCGGAGGCCTCGCAGGCCGAGCCCGGCGAGCCAGCGCGCCTGGTCCTGCGCCAGCGCCTTCGTCGGGTAGAGGAAGAGCGCGCGCGCCGTCCGCTCGCGTGCGACCGCATCGAGTACGGGGAGTGAGAACGCGAGCGACTTACCGGACGCCGTTCCCGTCGTCACGACGACGCTCTCGCCGCGTGCGGCCGCCTCCCACGTCTCGGCCTGGTGCGCGTAGACGCCGGTGATCCCGCGAGCCTCGAGCACCGCCCTGACGTCCCGGTGCAGGCCTGCGGGAAGCGACTCGAGCCGCCCGGCACGCGGTGGCTCGACGCTCCGATGGGCGACCTCGACGGCTCCCTCGAGGACGCTCTCCCAGGCCGCGGTGGCGCTCAGCCCGGCGGCTCCGACGGCCGGAATCCCGCGCACGAGAGGTTGAGGGCCTCGACACGCCCCTTCGTGACGGTGGCGTACGCGGTGTGCTCGTTCTCCTGCCACCCCTTGACCCGGTCGCGGCCGCGGAAGCGGTACCGGAGCCTGATCCGGTCGGCGATCGGCTCGACGTCGCCCGAGACGACGTCGAACGACTCGAGCGGCTCCAGCCAGCGGCGGTACCGATCGGCGATCGCGTCCGGCCCGTCCAGCTCGCGGAGCTCGTGCGGTGTCAGCGCGCGGAGCCGTGCATCCGGGGCGAAGCAGGCGGCGATGCGGTCGACGTCGCGGGCGCGGATCGCCTCGAGCAGCTCCCGCACGACGGCTGTGTCGTCCACGGCGCCGAGGGTAGACGACGGCAGGGCCGGGCTACGCGGCGAGCGCCCGCTCGACCGCCTCGGCGTATCGGCGTCTCGGCTGGGCGCCGTGGACGGTCTCGACCGGCTCTCCGGCGGCGAACACGATCACGGTCGGGAGCGAGAGCACTCCGTAGCGAGACGGCACGCGGAGGTTCGCGTCGATGTCGAGCCGTACGAGCCGCAGGCGCCCTTCGTGCTCACGACCGAGGTCGACGAGGAACGGCTCGATCGCCTCGCACGGGCGGCACCACGGCGCCGTGAACTCGACCAGCACCGGAAGCTCCGAGTCGAGCACCTCCGCCTGGAACGTGGCATCCGTCGCGTCGACCATCAAAGACGCCCCCGCAGCGCCTTCCACCGGAGCAGGGGCACCTGGCGCATCGCCTCGAGCACGATCGCGCCGCTCATCTTCGACTCGCCGACGCGACGGTCGACGAACGTGATCGGGATCTCCACCACCCCGAAGCCTGCCCGAAGCGCCCGGTACGTCCCCTCGATCTGGAAGCCGTAGCCGCGCGCAGCGATCGCGTCGAGATCGATCGTCTCGAGCACGTGCCGGCGGAAGCACTTGAAGCCGCCCGTCAGGTCGCGGATCCCGACGCCGAGCACGAGCCGCGCGTAGAGCGAGCCTCCGCGCGAGACGAAGCGCCGGACGACCCCCCAGTTCTCGGTGCCGCCCCCCTCGACCCAGCGGGAGCCGAGCACGAGGTCGGCTTCCTCCTCGCACGTGGCGATCAGGCGCGGCACGTCGCGCGGATCGTGGGAGAAGTCGCAGTCCATCTCGAGCACGAGCTCGGTGCCCGAAGCAAGTGCGTGGGCGAACCCCGCGAGGTACGCGCGCCCGATCCCCTCCTTGGCCGACCGGTGCAGCACCTCCACCCAGGGCAGCTCGTCGGCGAGCCGGTCGGCGAGCTCGCCGGTGCCGTCGGGCGAGGAGTCGTCGATCACGAGCACCCGGTCACGGGTCGTGTCGAGCACCTCGCCGAGCGCCCGGACGAGCGGCTCGAGGTTCTCGCGCTCGTTGTACGTCGGGACGCAGACCACGGCGCGAAGGGGCGAGCTCATCGGCGGAGTCTGCCCGCTCCGCCTCGCTCGGACCCGTCCCTATGATCGTCGGATGCCGCCGCTCCCCCGCAACGCAGACGTCGCAGACGCGCTCGACGAGCTCGCAGACATCTCGGAGATCCTCGGCGAACAGGGCTTCCGGGTGCTCGCGTACCGGCGCGCCGCGACGCGGATCCGCGAGACCGGCGCATCGATCGCCGAGCTCGCGCTCCAGGGCACGGCGAAGGAGCTGCCGGGGATCGGCGCCACGATCGAGGCGAAGGTCGTCGAGCTGACGGAGACGGGCGAGATGGCCGCGCTCGAGAAGCGCCGCGCGGAGGTGCCGCCCGAGGTGCGCCAGTTCCTGCGGCTGCCCGGGCTCGGCCCGAAGACCGCGGCGCGAATCTGGCGTGAGCTCGACGTCACGACGCTCGAGGGCCTCCGGCAGGCGGCCGAGCAGCAGCGGGTGCGCACGCTTCAGGGTCTCGGCGCGAAGAGCGAGGAGAAGATCCTGGAGGCCCTCGCGAAGGGCTTCGGCCCCGAGCCCGAGCGGCGCGGGCTCCTCGGCGTCGGGCTTCCGGTCGTACACGAGGTCGTCGAGGCGTTGCGGGCGCACCCCGCAGCCGTGGAGGTCTCCGGCGCGGGAAGCGTCCGCCGCGGACGCGAGACCTTCCGCGACCTGGACGTGATCGCAACCGCGACCGACCCGGGCGCTCTCATCGCCCACTTCGTCACCCAGCCGTGGGTGCTCGAGGTCGCGGCGCAGGGAGACACGAAGGCGACCGTCGTCACCAAGCAGGGACTGCGGCTCGATCTGCGCGTCGTCCCGCCCGAGGACTACGGCAGCCTCCTCCAGCACTTCACCGGCTCGAAGGACCACAACGTCGCCCTGCGCGAGGAGGCGCAGCGGCGTGGCCTCTCCATCTCCGAGTACGGGGTCACGGTCGTCGAGACCGGCGAGGTGCACCGGTTCCGCGAGGAGGACGAGCTCTACCGCTTCCTCGGCTACGAGCCGATCCCGCCGGAGCTCCGCGAGAACGCCGGGGAGCTCGCGGCGGCCCGCAACGGCAGCCTGCCGGCGCTCGTCGAGGCCTCCGACCTCCGGGGCGAGCTCCACTGCCACTCGACGTGGTCGGCGGACGGGAAGGGCTCGATCGAGGAGATGGCACGCACGGCGACGGGCCTCGGGTACGCGTTCCTCGCACTGACCGACCACTCGCACTACCTCCGCGACGGGCGGATGGAGGCGCAGTGGCGCGAGATCGACGAGGTCAACGCGCGAATGAAGCCCTTCCGGGTGCTGAAGGGCGTCGAGGCGAACATCCGCTCCGACGGCGCGATCGACGTCGCAGAGGACGTCCTCGCCGAGCTCGACTGGGTCGTCGCCTCGCTGCACCAGGGCTTCGACCGGAGCCCGACCGAGCGGATCCTCGCTGCGCTCGATCACCCGCACGTCGACTGCATCGGCCATCTCACTGGACGGAAGCTGAACAAGCGCGCCGGAGCGGACGTCGACGTCGAGAAGGTCGTTGCCCGCGCCGTCGAGACCGGGACGGCGCTCGAGATCAACAGCCAGCCCGACCGGCTCGACCTCCGCGACGTGCATGCGCGGCTTGCGGGCGAGGCCGGCGTGCTGGTCCCCGTCAACACGGACGCGCACTCGACGAAGGCGCTCGGATACCGCGACCTCGGCATCGCCCAGGCGCGCCGCGCCTGGCTCACCAAGGCGAACGTCCTCAACACCCGGCCGTGGCGCGAGATCGCGAAGCTCCGCTCGTGAGCAGCTTCCGGGACGACGGCGCCGCGGCGCTCGAATGGGCCGCGTCCTACCTCGAGCGCGTGCGCGAGCTGCCCGTCCTCTCCCGGGTCGAGCCCGGCGCCATTCGCGCGGCGCTCCCGGAGCGGGCACCGGAGACCGCCGAGCCGTTCTCAGCCGTCCTCCGCGATCTCGACGACGTGCTCCTGCCCGGCCTCACGCACTGGCAGAGCCCACGCTATTTCGCGTACTTCGCGACGACGGCGTCCGAGCCGGGGATTCTCGCCGAGCTCCTCGTCGCGGCTCTCAACCAGGTGGGGATCCTCTGGCGTGCCTCTCCGGCGCTCCAGGAGCTCGAGGAGGTGACGCTCGAGTGGCTCGCCGACCTGCTCGGCCTGCCTGCGGGGATGCACGGCCACATCGAGGACACGGCGTCGACCGGGCTCGTCACCGCGCTCGCCGCCGCGCGCGCCGCGTCGCCGGGGAAGCGGGTGGTCGTCTGTTCCGAGCACACGCACTCCTCGACCGCGAAGGCGGCCCGCCTGCTCGAGCTCGAGCTGCGGCCGGTGCCGGGCGACCGGCACCACGCGATGCGGGCCGACGAGGTCGATCTGAGGGACGCCTGCGCCCTCGTGGCCACGATCGGGACGACGTCGTCGACCGCGATCGACCCCGTGCCGCAGCTCGCCGAGCTGTGCGCCGAGGCCGGCGTGTGGCTCCACGTCGACGCCGCGTACGCGGGCAGCGCCGCCGTGTGCCCGGAGCTACGCCACCTCTTCGCGGGCTGGGAGCGGGCCGACTCGATCGGGGTCAACCCGCACAAATGGCTCTTCACGCCGATGGACTGCTCGGCCTTCTGGAGCAGACGACCGGACGATCTCCGCGCGGCCTTCAGCCTCGTGCCCGAGTACCTCCGCGTCAGCGAGGACGTCGTCAGCCTGAGCGAGTACGGGGTGCCGCTCGGGCGTCGCTTCCGGGCGCTGAAGCTCTGGGCGGTGCTCCGCTGCTACGGGAGGGAGGGCCTCCAGGCCGTGATCCGCGAGCACCTCGGCCTTGCGGCGCTCTTCGAGCAGTGGGTGCGGGACGCGCCCGGCTGGGAGGTCGTCGCGCCGCGCCCCTTCTCGCTCGTCTGCTTCCGCCGCGAGGGCACAGACGAGGAGAACGAGGCGCTTCTGGAGCGCGTCAACGCGAGCGGCGAGGCGTTCCTCTCCCACACGAGGCTCGACGGCCGCCTCGTCCTGCGCCTCGCGATCGGGAACGCGCGCACGACCGAGGACGACGTGCGGCACGCCTGGGAGCTGCTGCGCCGCGAGGCGGGGTCGGGCTAGAGCGCGCGCAGCAGCTCGAGCACGCCCTCCGTGCCGTCGACCACCACGTCTGCCGCCTCGAGCAGCTCGGGCGGCGCCTCCGCCGAGGCGACGGCGACCCGGACGCCGAGCTCGAGCCCGTCGAGCCCGTCGAACGCGTCGACGTCCGTGCGATCGTCCCCCGCGTAAAGCGCGCGCCGGACGCCCGCCCGAGCCACGAGCGTCCGCACGGCAGTCCCCTTGTGCGCGTCGACGGGAGGACGGACCTCGAGCACCATCCTCCCCCACCGGGGCACGAGCCCCGCCGCCGCCGCGTCCTCGGCCACGCGCGTGAGGTAGGCGCGCGCGGCCGCCTCGTCGTCGGCGCGACGGAAGTGGAACGAGGCGCTGAGCGGCTTCGCCTCCGAGGGCCAGTCGACCCCGCGCGCGAACCGGCGGATGCGCTCGGCCCAGGCGGCTGCGTCCGGCTCGAGCTCGAGCCCGTGCTCGCCCACGATCGCCACGCCGGGGACACCGAGCATCCGCTCGACCTCTGCACCCGGTCGGCCGCTGACGCACGCGACGAGCGCATAGCGCGCGGCGAGCCGGGCGAGCTCCGCGCGGGTCTCGTCCGGGATCAGCGCGTTCTCGGGCCCCGCCACGATCGGGGCGAGGGTGCCGTCGACGTCGAGCAGGATCGCCGCACGCCCGGGCTCGGAGGCGAGCACGTGGAGGGGGTCGTCCGGCATCGGCGGCCTAGGATACGAGCGGTGCGCTCCGAACGGCTCTCCATGACGGCGCGCCTCGCACTGATCGGTCTCGTCGCAGGCGTCTTCTCGACGCTCTTCGGCGTCGGCGGCGGAATCGTCCTCGTCCCACTCCTCGTGGCGCTCGCCGCGTTTCCGACCCACGCGGCCGCGGCGACGTCGCTCGGGGCGATCCTCGTGACCGCCACGGCCGGCGTCGTGCTCTACGCCGCGCGCGGCGAGGTACGGCCCGCGTACGCCGCGCTCGTCGGGCTCCCCGCGGTCGCGGGGGCGCTCGCGGGGACACAGCTGCAGCAGCGTCTCTCCGGAGAGGTCCTGACGCTCGCCTTCGCGGGGTTGCTGGTCGTCGTCGGGGTCTGGCTGATCGTCGGATGAGCGGTTGGACGATCGCGGCCGCGCTCTGCCTCGGCCTCGGCGCGGGTGTCCTCTCGGGGGTCTTCGGGGTCGGCGGAGGGATCCTGTTCGTCCCGACGCTCGTCCTCCTCGGGCTCGGGCAGGTCGAGGCGGGGGCGACGTCGCTCCTCGCGATCGTTCCGACAGCCGCTGTGGGCGCCGCGCGGCAACGGTCGTTCGGCAACCTGAGGGTTCGAGCGGCGCTCCTGATCGGGGCCGTCTCCGTCGTCGGCGCGGAGCTCGGAGTCCAGATCGCGACGAGAATCGACGAGAGCGTCCTTCGGAGGCTCTTCGGGATCCTGCTCCTGGGGGTGGCCGCGCAGCTCGCGCTGCGAGCCGTCCGTCGCGCGCGCCGCTACCCTGACCCGTCGTGAGGGGCGTCCGGGCAGCCGTCGTCCTCGTGCTCGCCGCGACCGTCGCGGGGATCGCCGCTGCGGCCCCCGTGGCGCCCACGGCATCCGAGACCCGCGCGACGGCGCTCGTCGCCCAGGTCACGGTGCCTGGACAGGCGGGCGCGGCGACCGCGCAGCTCAGCGCGCCGCCGACGGCGAGCGGAGGCGGCGCGTTCGCATACCCGGCCGACGGCTCCGCGCTGCGGGTCGGCGCCTCGACCGCGACAACGACGGCGCAGCCCGGGACGTCGTCGTCCGCCGAGGGCTCGATCAGGGCGCTCGCCGTCTCCGCCTTCGCGGGCGAGGTCGTCGCCGAGTCCGTGACGGTCCGGGCGGGCGCGGCCGCAGGGGCAGCCGGCGCCACCGGCGACGCCGGTACCTCGGCGATCACGGGGCTCGTCGTCCTCGGCCAACCGGTCACGCCGAGCGGCAACGTGCAGCTGCCGCTGGCCGACTGGGGCACGCTCGACGTCCTCGGGTCGACGCGCACCACGTCGGATTCGCCGCGCTCGGCCGAGAGCGCCGTCACCGGCCTGCGCATCCGTCTGATCACGGAGCACGCCGGGTTGCCGGCAGGCACCGAGCTCGTCGTCGGCGTCGCGACGGCGCGCGCCGTCGCTGCGGCGGCTCCCACCCCGTCGACGACACCCCCCCGGAACGTCGACGGCGCGCCGCGGACGCCGGGGAAGACGACGGCGACGCCGGGGCTCCGGTCGACGCCGCCGCCGCGGCCGTCGCCGAGCGCTCCGCGAGAGCCCGGCCGCTCGATTCCCGGAGCGCCGCCGGAGGTCGTGCAGGCCGCTCCCGAGGTGACGGCGCGGCTGACGCGGGGCGGCTACGTGTTTCCGGTGTTCGGCTCCGCCGCGTTCGGGAACACGTTCGGGGCGTTCCGCGCGGACGTTGCGGGCAAGTGGCACCACGGCGAGGACCTCGTCGCCCCGTACGGAACGCCGTTGCTCGCGGTCGCCGACGGGACGCTGTTCTCGGTCGGCTGGAACGACATCGGCGGCTGGCGGCTGTGGCTCCGCGACGCGGGTGGGAACGAGTTCTACTACGCGCACCTGAGCGCGTACTCGCCCCTCGCGATCGCCGGGAAGCGGGTGAAGGCGGGCGACGTCCTCGGGTTCGTCGGCGACTCCGGAGACGCGGACGGCGGCGTTCCGCACCTCCACTTCGAGATCCACCCCGTGGAGTTCCTCGGGTATGGCTACGACGGCGCCGTGGCGCCGTACCCCTTCCTCGTGGCCTGGCGTCGCGCGGAAGACGTGTCTTTTTCTTCCGGGCGGACCTACCTGCTCGGCCGTGACGGTCTCGCGGGGCCGCCCGGGGCTCCCGTCGCCTCGGCACAGGCGGGCGCCGTGCTGCTCGAGGCGGACGACATCTCGTCCGCCAGCGGGCTCGTGGCCGGTGCGCTGAAGCGGGCGCTCGCCGGCGGCGAGGCCCGCTCCGGCACCGGTCCCTAGCTCGAGCTCGCGGCCTTCGAGGCCTTCGCCTTGACGTCCGACGCGGCCTCTTCCGTCGTCTCCGCGGCGTCCGCGACCGAGTCGGCGGCGCCGGCCTTCGCGTCGGCGGCCGTGGTCTCGAACGTGTCGAGCGGCTGCAGGTCGTCGTTCCCGGCGACCAGGTCGAGGAGCTTCTCGCGCGTCTGCGGGCCCGTCCAGGGGTTGTAGAGCGCCCCCGCGACGATCCCGGCGAGCAGGACCATGTTGCGGCCCTTGTGGCTCTTCTTCTTCTTGCCCTGGAGCGTGTCTTTGGCGCTCAGCAGGTCGTCCACCGCGCGCCGCATCTGCTCCTGGGTCTTCTTGTCGGTGGCCAGCGCCTTCGCCGACGCACCGACGCCGTTCTGCTTCGTGAGCGGCCCGTACAGCTCGCGCGCCGCCTTGAGCGCATCTTTCAGGTCCTCGCGGAACTCCTCGTCGCGCAGTGCCCGCTCGAGGTACGGCCGGACGAGATCGATCGTATCGCCCATCTTTGCCGCTTTCTTCGCCATCGCGGCCTTCCTTTCTCTCGTGATCCAAGCTCAAGTATTACCCGCGGCGGCGTTCTACGATGCACGTCGTGAGGATGCTGAAGCGGTTCGCGCTCGCACTTTCCGCATTCGTCGTCGCCGTGACCTACGTGTGGTTCGCCGCGGTGCGCGCGGTGCCGGGTGTCCGCCGGCGCAAGGCCGAGGCACGTGCCCGGCGCCGTGCGTGACGGCGGCGGCGCCTGCCCGCATCCCGCGTGAGTACGATCGCGCGTCATGAAGGGCCTCGTCTGCGCGGGCGGTGAGGCGACCCGCCTCGGGGAGCTCACACGCGTCGCGAACAAGCACCTGCTGCCGGTGGGCCGCTGGCCGATGATCTACTACCCGCTTCAGCTCCTCGAGCGGGCAGGGTTGGAGAGCGTCCTCGTGGTCACGGGCAAGGGCCACGCCGGCCAGATGATCGACCTGCTCGGGGACGGGCGGCTGGCCGCGCGCGGCTCGGACACGCCGCTGCTCTCGCTCGACCTCACGTACAAGGTGCAGACGGAGGCAGGGGGCATCGCGCAGGTCGTCGGCATGGCGCGAGACTTCGCGCGCGGCGACCACCTGGTCGTCGTCCTCGGCGACAACATCTTCGAGCGGTCGCAGGCCTCGGCGATCGCCGCCTGGGCGCAGGACAGCGACCGGGCGCTGATCTTCGTCAAGGACGTCCCCGACCCCGAGAACTTCGGCGTCGTCGTCTACGAGGACGGCCGCGTGGTCGACATCGTCGAGAAGGCCGGCGTCGTCGACACGCGCTACGAACGGCCGCCGACGAGCGACGCCGTGGTCGGGCTCTACTGCTTCCCCCCGGACGTCTTCGACGTGATCGGCAGCCTCGAGCCGTCGTCCCGGGGGGAACTCGAGATCACGGACGTCAACCGCCACTACGCGGAGCAGGGCCGCCTCGACGTCGTGCGCGTCGAGGGCTGGTGGGAGGACGCGGGCAAGCACTGGCAGCACCTCGCCGAGATCGGCCGCCTCGTCGAGGAGACCGGGGCGAACGGGTGACGGTCGAGGGCGTCGTCCGGTTCCCGTTGCGCCGCTTCGAGGACGAGCGCGGCTGGTTCTGCGAGCTCCGCCGAGACAGCGCCCTTCCGCGGCCCACGGTGCAGACGAACCTCTCGTTCTCTCGCAAGGGCGTGATCCGCGGCCTCCACTACCACGAGCGCGGCCAGGACGACCTCTTCGTCTGCCTCCAGGGCACGGCCCGGGTCGTCGTCCTCGACCGGGAGACCGGCGCCACCTTCACCGAGGACATCGGCGACGACAACCCGGTCGCGATCTACGTCCCGGGGCGGAACGCGCACGGCTTCGAGGCGCTCACCGATCTTCTCTTCTGCTACCACGTGACCGAGGAATACGACCCCGACGACCCGGACGAGCACGGTATCCCGTGGGACGACGACCGGGTCGCGCACCTGTGGAGCACGACGACGCCGATCCTGTCCGCGCGCGACGCCGCACCCTGATCACCGGCGCAGGCGGCCAGCTCGGCCGCGCGCTCGCGGTGGCGTTCGCAGGCGACGAGGTGCTTCCGGTCGGTCGAGACGGATGGGACGTCCGCCACGAGGCGCCGGCCCTTCCGTGGCGGCCGGATCTCGTGCTCCACGCAGCCGCCTGGACGGACGTCGACGGCGCCGAGGACGACCCCCAGGGCGCTGCCGCCGCGAACGTGGGCGGCACGGCGAACGCCGCGGCACTCGGCGCGCCGCTCGTCGCCTACTCGAGCGACTACGTCTTCGACGGAGCGAAAGGCGCGCCGTACGTCGAGTCGGACACACCGTCGCCGCTCTCGGCCTACGGGCGCTCGAAGCTTCACGGGGAGGCCGCGGCAGGCGACCGCGCGTGGGTCGTGCGCTCGTCCTGGCTCTTCGGCCCCACGGGCCACAACTTCGTGCGCACGATGCTCCGCCTTGGGGCCGAGCGGGAGGAGGTCGCGGTCGTCGACGATCAACGCGGGTGCCCGACGTACGTCGGGCACCTCGCCGTCGCGACGCGCGAGCTCGTGGACGCGGGGAGGGCATTCGGAACCTGGCACGTCGCCGCGGCCGGCGACTGCAGCTGGGCGGACTTCGCGGAGGCGATCTTCGAGGAGACCGGGCTTTCCTGCGCCGTGCGGCGGATCACCTCGGCGCAGTTCGGGGCGAAGGCGCCGCGACCCGCCGTGTCGATCCTGCGTAGCGAGAAGGGCGCACCCGAGCTGCCGCACTGGCGCGAAGGGCTCCGCGCCTGCCTGGAGGCGCTCGCGAGCGAGCGGGATTAGCCTTCGGCGCGGGCGGGAAGGCTCTCTCCATGGGCCGGAACGTCCTCGTCGTCAGCACCGTCGAGCACGGCGAGGATGTGCTGCGCTCCCGGCTCGGCACCGACGTCGACGAGGTCAAGGTCGTCGTCCCGGTCGTGCAGCAGGGCTTCCTCGACTGGCTCGCGAACGACGAGCTGGCCGCCTCGGCTGCCGAGCAGGTGGCCGCGCACCTGGCCGACGAGCTGCCGCGCGTGTCCGAGGCACGAAAGGGCGAAGCCGACGTGGTGCTTGCGATCCAGGACGCGCTCGCGACGTTCGACGCCGACGAGGTCGTCGTTGCGCTGCACCCGGAAGACGAGGCGCCCTTCGCCGAACGGGTGGCGCGTGAGGACTTGAGGCCGAGCGTGCAGGGCGTGCCGGTCCGCGCGGTCGTGATCCGCGACGGCGCATAGGCTCGACGAGCCGTCTGTGTCGACAACCGAGGTGAGACGCGTCGACTACCCTTCCCCGGATGCGCGTCCTCGTGACCGGCGGCGCCGGCTTCATCGGCTCGCACTTCGTCAAGCGGCTCGTCGCGCAGGGCGACGAGGTCGTGGTCCTCGACAAGCTGACGTACGCGGGTAACCCGGCGAACCTCGAGGGGACCGGAGTCGAGCTGGTCGTCGGCGACATCGCCGACCCGGAGACCGTCAAGCGCGCGGGCTCGGGGTGCGCGGCGATCGTCAACTTCGCCGCCGAGACGCACGTCGACCGCTCGATTCTCGGACCGAAGGAGTTCGTCCACACCGACGTGCTCGGCACGATGACCCTCCTCGAATGGGCTCGTTCGACGCGCGCGCGCTACGTCCAGGTGTCGACCGACGAGGTCTACGGCGATCTCGAGGCGGGCGGCCGCGCCGTCGAGACCGACCCGCTGCGACCGTCGAGCCCCTACAGCGCCGCGAAGGCGGGAGGCGACCTCCAGGTGCTCGCCTACGTGCGGACCTACGGCGTCGCCGCTTCCATCACACGTGGCGCGAACACATTCGGGCCCAACCAGTATCCGGAGAAGCTCGTGCCGCTGTTCGTCACGAACGCGCTCGACGGCGAGCCGCTGCCCGTCTACGGGGACGGCAAGCAGGTGCGCGAGTGGCTCCACGCGGAGGATCACTGCGCAGGAGTCGACCTCGTCCTTCGTGAGGGTGCCCCGGGGGAGATCTACAACATCGGCGGGGAAGATCACGAGAACCTCGAGGTGACGTACCGCATCCTCGAGCTGACAGGCGCCGACGCGTCGCTGATCAGGCATGTCGAGGACCGCGCGGGACACGACCGGCGTTACGCGATCGACGACACGAAGCTCAGGAATCTCGGCTGGAAGCCCGCGCACTCGTTCGGGGAGGGGGGGTTGCCCGAGACCGTCGAGTGGTACCGCGGCAACCGTGCCTGGTGGGAGCCGATCAAGTCGGGCGAATACCGTCGCTACTACGAGGAGCAGTACGCGGAGCGGCTCCAGGCCTGAGGGCCGGCCGCCGAAGAGAGCTCCATGCGCCGCGTTCTGGCAGTCGCCACGCTCGCCGCCGCGCTCGCAGCGGCGACGGGCTCGGCAGCACCGTCCGTGCCGCCCGCCGCGTTCGTCCTCGCAGGCGGTGGCTGGGGTCACGGCGTCGGGATGAGCCAGTGGGGCGCGTTCGGCCAGGCGAAGGCAGGCCGCGACTACCGGCAGATACTCGACACCTACTACCGCGGGACGGAGATGAGCGCCGCGCCGGACACGCTGCTCGACCGCGTGCGCGTGCTCGTGGCGGACGGGCTTGCGACGGCGACCGTGGAGAACGTGCTCGCGGTGTTCGACGGGGACGGAAAGCGATATCCGATCCCCAACGGAAAGCTCACCGTCAAGCCCGACCTGAAGCTGCCGGCCGGCAAAGACGGAAAGCGGGTCGCGCTCCCGGGCCCCGTGACGATCCGAGCCGCGCAGGGGGCGTTCCTCCGCTACCGGGACAAGGAGTTCCGCGGCGACCTGCGGGTCGACAAGGTCGCAGGCCGCGTCCAGCTCGTGAACGTCGTCGGTCTCGAGGCCTACCTGCTCGGCGTCGTGCCCGGCGAGATGCCGAAGGACTGGCCCCTCGACGCCCTCAAGGCGCAGGCCGTGGCTGCCCGCACGTACGCGGTCGGCCACGTCGTCACGGGCAAGCCGTTCGACCTGTACTCCGACTGGCGCAGCCAGGTCTACTACGGCGTGGACTCGGAGGCGCCCGGGCCGACCCAGGCCGTGCGAGACACGCGCGGGGAGATCCTCACCTTCGACGGGGCGCCGGCGCAGACGTTCTACTTCTCGTCGAGCGGCGGCCGGACGATCAGCGCGCTCGACGCCTTCGGCACCGACGTCCCCTACCTCGTCGCGGTCGACGATCCGTGGGACTCCGTCTCGCCGAACCACGCCTGGCCGCCCCGGCTCCTCACAGGCGCTCAGCTCGCCAAGCGCTTTGGCCTGAAGGGAATGGTCACCGACGTGGCGTACGTCCCCGGCACGCCCGGGAAGCCCGCGGCCGTCCGGCTCGGGACGGCCGACGGCGCGTTTGTGGACGTGCGGCTCGCGGACGTCCGCGCTCGCCTCGGCCTCAAGTCGACCGGTTTCAAGCTCGGCATGCTCCGGCTCGACCGGCCTGCGGCGCCGCCTCCCGCGAGCGGCGTCGTGCGACTCACCGGGATCGCGCGCCAGCTGACCGGCGTCGTGCTCGAGCAGCGGACCGCCGCAGGAGCGTGGGTGCTGGTGAAGCGCCTCGCGCCGTCCGCCGACGGGTCCTTCGCCGTCAAGCTCCGGCCCGCGTCGACGACCGTCTACCGGCTCTCCGCCGACGGCCTGGGAAGCCCGCCGCTCACGGTCCGGGTCGCGGCGTGAGGCTGCGCGCCCTCTCCGGGGCGCTGACGCTCGCCGCGCTCGTCTTCCCCGCGTCCGGCCTCGCGGCGAGCTACACCCTGGGGCTCCGGCCCTCGGCCGATCCCGCGACCGTCGCCGCGGCGGTCGAGCGCGCGACGGGTGTCCGCCCGACGTCGCTCACGCCCGTCCATGCCCTTGCGGTGCGGGCGTCGCCGGCGCGGCTCCGCGGGATCGCGGGCATCGCATGGGTCGAGCGCGACCGTCTCCGCCGAGTCGCGTTCGTCCCGACCGATCCGCTCGCCCCCAGGCAGTGGTACGCAGCCGCCAACCACGCGTACGACGCGTGGGAGGTGCCGCCGCCGCTCGCGCCCGTGCGCGTGGCCGTGATCGACTCGGGCATCGACCTCGCGCATCCCGATCTCGCGCACCGGATCGCCGGCTCGAAGAGCTTCGTCGGCGGAACGGCGCAGGACACGCGCGGGCACGGCACGATCGTCGCCGGCATCATCGCGGCCGAGCTCGACAACGACGTCGGGATCGCGGGGCTCTCTCCCGCCGCCGAGCTCCTCGTCGCGAAGGTCGTCGCACCGAACGGGACCATCTCGGTGCAGGCCGAGGCACGCGCAATCCACTGGGCCGTCGACCACGGAGCCCGAGTCCTCAACATCAGCCTCGGCGGCCTTCGTGACCCGCGCAACCCGAGCAGAGACACGTACTCGCGGCTCGAGCAGGAGGCGATCGCCTACGCGGTCGGGAAGGGCGCCGTGATCGTCGCGGCGGTCGGCAACGCCGACCAGGCACCGCAGACGCCCTGGCGCTTCGCGAGCTACCCCGCGGCGCTTCCGCACGTGCTCGGAGTCAGCGCGCTGACGCGCAGCGGCGCATCGCCCGCGTTCTCGAACCGTGACGCCGTCTACAACGACGTCGCCGCACCGGGCGAGGACATCCTCTCGACGTTCCCGCGCTCGCTCACGGCGGCCCGGGCTGCGTGCGTCGACCAGGGGTACACGCCCTGCGCGACGGACGACTTCCGCCCGCCGGACGGGACGTCGTTCTCCGCGCCGCAGGCGACCGCCGTCGCCGCGAACCTCCTCGGCGTCCGGCCGCTGCTGCGGCCGGAGCAGGTGACGGCGATCATCGAGCGCACCGCCGTCGACGCGAACGACGGCACCGGGTGCCGGGCCTGCGGGCCGGGACGCGACGCGTACACGGGCTGGGGCGCGCTCGACGCGACCGGGGCGATCGGGTCACTCACCGGCACCCTCCCGCCGCGCGACGCGAACGAGCCGAACGACGACGCGGGCGAGGATGCCTACCGGCTGTACTTCCCCGCCGGCGAGAAGGCGCGCTTCGTCAAGGCATCCGTCGACTTCTGGGACGACCAGGACGACGTCTACGGCATCTTTCTCCACCACGGCGAGACCCTCTACGTCTCACTCGTCCCGGCGCAGCGGGCGAGGATGGCGCTCGCGCTGTGGCGTCCCGAGACCGTCTCGATCTCCGATCTCGCCCGGCAGGACCTCCGCGTGCGCATCTCGGCCACCCCCGGGCGGCGGGAGCGCATCTCGTGGACCGCAGACGCACCCGGCTGGCACTTCCTCCAGACGCGCCTCACGGCTCCCACCGGCACACCGGTGGCGTACCGGCTCTCGATCGTCCGCGTCCGGTAGGCGTCGGCTGCCTGGTGCGTGACAGCTAGAGCAGCTCGTCGTCGGGAACTTCGCGAATCACGCGCGCGGGGCTTCCGACGACGACGGCGCGCGGCGGCACGTCCTTCGTCACGACCGCGCCGGCGCCGACGAACGCCTCTTCCCCGACCTCGACACCGGGACAGAGGATCGCGCCGCCGCCCACGCGTGCGCCCCGGCGGATCGTCGGCCCCTTCATGAGCTCGAGCCGCTTCTCGGTACGGCCCATGAAGTTGTCGTTCGTCGTCACGACGCACGGCGCGACGAAGACGTCCTCCTCGATCGTCGAGTACGCGGTCACGTAGGCGTCGGCCTGGATCTTCGTCCGCGCGCCGATCGTCGTGTCGTTCTCGACGAGCGAGCCGCGGCCGACCACGACGTCGTCGCCGATCGTCACGCGTTCCCGCACGCAGGACTGGTCGCCGAGGATCACCCGCGCCCCCACCGTCGCGCCCGCGAACACGATGGCCCCGGTCGAGATCACGCTCCCCTCACCGACGACCGTCGGAGGGAGTGGCTCGCCCTTCGCGGTCGAGCGTGGCGAGAGCGTCGGCTGTTTCCCGACGACCGCGTGCTCGAGCACCTGCACCCGGTCGCCGAGCATCGTGCCGGGATGGACGACCGCCGTCGGATGGATCTCAGCGGCCATCTCGGAGGCTCGCGGTCAGCCGGTCGAGTGCCCGAACGACCGCGAGGCCGTCTCTCGCCTCGCGATGGTCGCCCGGCCCCTCCTCGACGAGGCGCAGGAAGTGCTCGAGCTCGAGGCGCAGCGGCTCGTCGTTCGGGATCTTCGGGCTCGAGATGTCGCCCGTCCGGGTGCGCCACTCTCCGTAGGTCGAGGCGGGCTCCCACGGCGCCTTCTCGTACACGGTCACCTTCCGCTCGAGCTCCATGTCGTCGAACACGACCATCTTCTCGCGGCCGACGACGGTCATCCTCCGCATCTTGTGCGGGTCGAGCCACGAGAGATGCATGTGCGCGACCTTCCCGGAGGGGAAGCGGAGGAAGCAGAAGACGACGTCCTCGATGCCCTTCTGGAGGTAGTCCACCCCATGGGCGACCGCCTCGCTCGGCTCCTCGCCGAGGAGCCAGAGGATCACCGAGAGGTCGTGCACGCCGAGCGACCAGAGCGCGTTCTCGTTCGAGCGGATCACGCCGAGGTTCTGGCGGTTCCCGTAGACGCAGGCGACCTCCCCGAGCTCGCCCGTGTCGACGAGCTCCTTCACCTTTCGGAGACCCGGGTGGTAGAGGAGCAGGTGCCCGGGCATCAGCACGAGGTCGCGTGCTTCCGCCAGGGCCACGAGCTCTTCCATCTCCTCGACGCGCATCGCCGGCGGCTTCTCCACGAAGACGTGCTTGCCGGCCTCGAGCGCAGCCTTCGCGAGCTCGTGGTGCGTGGGCACAGGCGTTGCGATGACGACGGCCTCCACCTCGTCGTCGGCGAGGAGGTCGCCGAAGTCCCTCGTGAGCTGCGCCTGCGGGTACCGCTGCGCGTACTCGTCGAGCCGCGCCCGGTCGGTGTCGCAGATCCACGCGAGGTCGGCCAGCTCGCCGACGACCCGGACGACGTTCTTCCCCCAGCCGCCGACGCCCGCGTGGGCGACGCGGCCTCTCAAAGCTTCCAGACCTTCTCGCTCGTGATCCCGGCGCGGCCGGTCGCATTGCGCAGGTCGACGACGAGCGGCGCCTCCTCGACCAGCCACGAATAGTCGATCCCGGAGTGCGCCGTCGCGATGACGACTGCGTCGTACTCCGCCGGCGCGAGCGGGACGGACTCGAGCGCGAGACCGTTCGTCGCGAACGAGGGCACGTGCGGGTCGTGGTAGGCGACCGAGGCGCCCGCGTTCTGGAGCAGCTCGATGACCTTCACCGCGGGCGACTCGCGCCAGTCGGAGATGTCCGCCTTGTACGCCACGCCGAGCACCAGGATCCGGGAGCCCGAGACCGACTTGTGCGCACCGTGGTTGAGCGCCTGCGAGACGCGTGAGCGGCAGTAGTACGGCATGTTCTGGTTCACCTCGCCCGCGAGCTCGATGAACCGGGTCGAGAAGTCGAACTCGCGCGCCTTCCACGTGAGGTAGAAGGGGTCGATCGGGATGCAGTGGCCGCCGAGTCCGGGCCCCGGCTGGAATGCGGCGAACCCGAACGGCTTCGTCGCTGCCGCGTCGACGACCTCCCAGATGTCGATCTCCATCCGGTCGCACAGCTGCGCGAGCTCGTTGACGAGCGCGATGTTGACCGAGCGGTAGATGTTCTCGAGCAGCTTCGTCAGCTCCGCCGCCTCGGGCGACGAGACGCGGTGGATCGTGTCCACCGCGGACCCGTAGAGCGCGGCCGCGGCGTCCGTGGACGCCTCGTCGATCCCGCCGACGACCTTCGGCACCGTCTTGGTCGTCCAGTCGACGCGGCCGGGGTCGACACGCTCGGGCGAGAAGGCGAGGTGGAAGTCTCTTCCCGCAAGCAGGCCCGACTCGCGCTCGAGAACAGGGCGTAGCTCGTCGCGCGTCGTCCCGGGGTACGTCGTCGACTCGAGGACGACGAGCTGGCCCGGCCGGAGCCGCTTGCCGATCTCGGCGCCCGCCTGGAGCACGATCGAGAGGTCGGGCTCGCGCTGCTTCGAAAGCGGCGTCGGCAACGCGACGAGGATCGCGTCGACCTCCCGCAGGACGTCGTAGTCCGTGGTCGCTCCGAGCACGCGGTCGCGCACGAGCGAGGCGAGCTTCTCCGGCGGGACGTCCTCGATGTAGCTGTCGCCGTTCCGCAGGCGCTCCACGCGCCTCGCGTCGACGTCGACGAGGACGACCCGGCGCCCCGCGTCCGCGAACACCTGGGCGAGAGGGACGCCAACGTAGCCCGCACCGACGATCGCGATCTCGTACGGCGCGGTCGCGGGGACGGTGTCCGGGGCGCTCGTCTCGGGGGTCGTCACAGCCGCGACATGCTACCGGCGCCGCATGACTTGTAACACTGTGTCACAAGCGCCGAAGCGACCGAGCGATGCGCTCTGCGGCGTGGCCGTCTCCGTAGAGCGGAGGTGCCTCCGCCGGGAACGAGGCCGCCCGGACCGCGGCGACGAGCGAATCCGGGTCGTCGTCGACCAGCACGTTCGCGCCGAGCTCGACCGTGTCCACCCACTCCGTCGAGGGACGTGTCGTCACGCACGGAACGCGGTACCAGTACGCCTCCTTCTGGAGGCCGCCCGAGTCCGTCGCGATGACGCGCGCCTGCGAGGCGGCCGAGGCGAACGCGAGGTAGCCGAGCGGCTCGCGCAGCTCGAGGTTGGGCCCGATCTCGATCCCCTCCTCGCGCAACACGGAGGCGGTGCGGGGGTGTGCCGGGAAGACGACCGCGTCGTCGACGCGCGAGAGCCCTTCGACGATCCGCCGCAGGCGCTCGGGCCGGACGTTCGCCTCGCGGTGCACCGTGGCCACGACGTACGTCCCCGGCGGATGCGGCGGCGGGACGCGCTCTCGGGCGATGGGCGCAAAGCGGAGCGTCGCGTCGGCCATCACGTCCCCGACCACGAGCGCCCGCCCGGCGACGCCTTCCAGGGCGAGCGTCTCGGCCGAACGCTCGTCGGGGCAGAAGAGGAGCGTCGCGAGCCGGTCGACCTCGATCCGCGCGCGCTCCTCCGGCATCGACAGGTCGCCGCTCCGCAGGCCCGCTTCGACGTGCGCGACGGGGACTCCGGCCTCTGCTGCCGCGCGCGCTCCGGCGAGCGTGGAGTTGGTGTCGCCCAGCACCAGCACGAGGTCGGGCCGCGCTGCTGCGACGACCTCGCGGATCGGCGAGGTCAGCGCCTCGACGTCCGCCGTGCGGAGATCGAGGCGGTAGGTGGGCTCGGGCAGGCCGAGCTCCTCGAAGAAGACCTGCGACAGCTCGTCGTCCCAGTGCTGCCCCGTGTGGACGACGACCTCGTCGATCCCTGCCGCGCGAAGCGCCTCGGAGAGCGGCGCCGACTTGACGAACTGCGGCCGGTTGCCGACGACGGTGAGGATCTTCACGCGGCCGAGCGTAGTTGCCGAGCCGCCGACTCCCGCTCATCCTTGTCGCGTGACCCACCCCGATCTCCCCGCGGAGCAGGCGTACGTCGATCACGCCTACGAGTGCCTCGACCACATGCGAGAGGTGGTCGAGCGAGCCGCCGACGCCACCGACAGCGAGGTCGCGGCGCTCGCGCTCGAAGCGTGGGCCGTCCGGCGCCTCAAGACGTTCGAGGACGCCGAACGCGGGCTCTGCTTCGGGCGGCTCGATCTCGACACGACGCCGGCCCCCCTCTACGTCGGGCGTCGCTGGGTGCACGACGACGACAACGAGCTGCTCGTCGTCAACTGGCAGGCGCCGGCGGCGCGGCCGTTCTACGTCGCCACCCCGGCCGACCCACACAACGTCACGCTGCGTCGGCGCTTTCGCACCGAGGGGCGGCGGCTGCTCGACCTGAGCGACGAGACGCTCGACGGCTCGGGCTCGATCGCGGGGGGCGACTTCCTGCTCGACGAGCTCGAGCGCAGCCGCGAGCCGCACATGCGCGACATCGTCGCGACGATCCAGGCCGACCAGTACCGTCTGATCACCCGCGACCCCGAGCCGCCGCTCGTCGTCCAGGGCGGGCCCGGCACGGGGAAGACCGCGGTGGGGCTCCACCGCGCCTCGTACCTCCTCTACTCGCACCGGGAGAAGCTGCGCCGCGTGCTCGTCGTCGGGCCCAACCCGACCTTCATGGAGTACGTCTCGCACGTCCTGCCGACGCTCGGCGAGGAGAACGTCGAGCAGCGGGCGGTGGCGGACCTCGTCGAGGGCATCGCAGTCACCACGGCGGATCCACCGCCGACCGAACGACTGAAGGGCGACGTGCGGCTTGCCGCGGTGATCGCCCGCGCAGCGGCGGAGCGCTCCGGCGCGCACCCGGAGGAGCTGGTCGCCCGGATGGAAGGCGAGTACATCCGCGTTCGAGAGCGCGAGGTCGCGGAGCTGCTCGAGGAGGCCCGCGACGAGCTCGGGCTGACGACCCGCTCGCGGGAGCGGTTCCGCATGGACGTCCTCCGCCGGTTCTACGAGCACTACGGCGCGCGGCTCGGCGGGCTCGCCTGGCGCGATTTCGGCGAGGTCGAGCGCGCGCTCAACGCGAAGGGCTTCCTGGGACGCTGGCTCGACCGCGTCTGGCCCACAGTTGCGCCCGAGGTGCTCGTGCGCGGCCTCCTGACGTCGCGGCCGACACTCGAGGCGGCTGCTGCCGGCCTCCTCGACGACGACGAGCTGCGATCGCTCCATCGCTCCCGGGCCGGCTTCGGCTGGAGCGAGCACGACGTGCCGCTCCTCGACGAGGCGCGGGCGCTGGTCGCCGAGCCGCCGCGGAGGTTCGGGCACGTGATCGTCGACGAGGCGCAGGATCTGACGCCGATGCAGCTCCGGATGGTCGCCCGGAGGGCCGCGGCAGGCTCCGTGACGATCCTCGGGGACATCGCCCAGGCGACTGGGCCCGTCGCCTACGCCCGCTGGGAGCAGGTCCTCGCTCATCTCCCCGGAGAGGCGGAGATCGAGGAGCTGCGCCACGCGTACCGCGTGCCCGCCGAGATCATGGAGCTCGCGCTGCCGCTCCTCGAGCGGATCGCACCGGAGGTCGAGGCGCCGCTCGCGTTCCGCACCGGCGCAGCCGAGCCCCGCATCGAGCGCGTCGCGGAGGACGAGCTCGTCACGACGGCATTGCGGAGGGCGATGAGCCTTGCGCAGGAGGAAGGGCTGCTCGCCGTCATCCTCCCCGAGCCGCTCATCCCCGACGTTGCGGCCCACTCGGCGTACGACGACGGCATCCCGCTCCTCCCGCCGCGCCGCGCGAAGGGGCTCGAGTTCGACCACGTGGTCGTCGTCGAGCCAGCGCTGATCGCCGAGGGCGAGACAGGCCTGCGGGAGCTCTACGTCGCGCTGACGAGGCCGACGCGATCGCTCGTGGTCGTGCACGCTCGGCCGCTTCCGGACGCGCTCGGCGCGGCTGCGTCCTGAGGCCCTACGTCGGGGTCTCCGACCGCACGACGACGCGACGCGGAGTGCCCGACGCCAGGCCCTCGAGCGCGACCGCGGCGCCGATCCCGCAGATCATGATGACGATCGCCATGGGCACCGCCGTGCCCTCTCCGCCGAGCCCCACGAGCGGCGCCATGAGAGCGCCGAACGCGTACTGACCGACGCCGAGAAGCGACGCCGCCGTCCCCGCCATGTCCGGGTGGTCGACGAGCGCGAGGGCGAGGGCGTTCGCCTGGATGAAGCTCCAGCTCAGCATCAGGAGCATGAAGGGGACCATCACCGCCGCGAGACCGAGCTGCGGAAGCGACACGATCGCGAGCAGGCCGACGCCGGCCACCACCATCGTCCCCACGCCGACCCGTAGGAGCGCGTGCGGCGATCGCGTCGTGAGCAGGTGGGCGTTGATCTGGGCCCCGGCGACCAGGAAGAGAGCGTTGACGGCGAAGAGGACCCCGTAGAGCTGCGGCGACGCGCCGTAGACGTCCTGGAGGACGAACGACGACCCGGCGATGTACCCCAGCATCGCCCCGCCACCGAGCCCGACGACGAGCACGAACCCGACGAGACGGCGGTCCCGGAGGAGAAGACCGAATGCCCGCGTCGTGGCTGCTAACCCGGCGGCGCGACGGCGTTCGCGCGGGAGCGTCTCGGGAAGGAATCGCGCGCTCACCGCGGTCAATGCAAGCCCGAAGAGCGAGAGCGCCACGAAGACGCCCCGCCAGGACGTGAACCGCAGGAGCTGGCCTCCCAGGATCGGAGCGACGATCGGCGCGAGGCCGACCACGAGCATCAGCCGCGAGAGGTAGCGCGCTCCGGCCGCGCCCACATGGAGGTCCCGCACGACGGCCCGTCCGATCGCGACGCCGACCGCCGCCGCCGCGCCCTGCACGAGACGCAGCGCGGCGAGCGCCCACAGACTCGGGGCGAGGCTGCAGGCGAACGTGGCGACGGTGAAGACCGCCATCCCGGCGACGAGCGGTCGCCGCCGGCCACGGACGTCGCTCGTCGTCCCGCCGAGCAGTTGGCCCAGGGAAAGCCCGATCACGTACGTCGTCAGCGTCAGCTGGGCCGCCGACGGGCTCGCGCCGAAGTCGTCCGCCAGTGCGGGGAGCCCCGGGAGGTAGACGTCCATCGCCGCCGGGCCGATCGCCGTCACGGCGCCCAGCACGACGAACAGACGCGCGCCCGACTGGGTGACGCGACTCAGCGTCGCCCGATCACGTCGTCGGGACGGCGTCGGCCGCCGTCGGCCGGGGCTCCGCGACGGCGCGCATCCTCGCGACGATCACTCGAGCAGTCTACGAGCGACCGGCGAGCCTCCGGCGGCGCTTCGGTCAGGGATCGAGCGGCTCGAGCGACCGTTCCTCGGCGCATTCCACCGCCCAGGCTTCGCAGGCGTCGCGGATGGTGCCCGCCTCGTCCTGGCCGGCCTCGGCCTCGACGACGACCTGGTGGACGATCGTCTCCGTCTCGTCGCTCATGTCGTGCGTCCGGACGGCGTGGACGCGCACATGGTCGGCGATCGCGAGCAGCCGCCGCGCGAGGCGATCGTTCTCGGCGAGCGTCGCCTCGCGCCCCGTCAGGGGGCCGAAGTTGACGACGATCTCGATCGCGCCGACGGCGTCGGAGCGGACGAACGCAATGGTGGAGTTCATGTCGACATTGGTACCCACCGGCGCACCCGCGAAATCGCCCCGAACGGGGGAACCGACATGCACGACCCGCTCGCCGGCCACGCGACTACCGTCCCGGCATGCGGCTCGGCACGATCGGAGCGTGGTGCGCGGCGTTCACGGTCGCGCCCGCCGCCGACGCCCGGCCGGCGGCGCGCGAGATCGAGGCGTTCGGCTACGACACGCTCTGGTACCCCGAAGGGCTCGGGACGAGGGAGTCGTTCACGAACGCTGCCGTGCTGCTGGCGGCGACCGACCGCATCCGCGTGGCTTCCGGCATCGCCAACATCTGGGGGCGCGACGGGGTCTCGGCCGCCAACGCCGCACGCGTCCTGGCGGACGCGTTCGACGACCGGTACCTGCTCGGCCTCGGCGTGAGCCATCCGCGGCAGGTCGACCCGCGCGGGCACACCTACCGACGGCCGGTCGCCACGATGCGCGCCTTTCTCGACGCCATGGACGACGACCCGTTCGTCAGCCCGGACGGCGCGAAGGTGACGCGGCCGCCCGTCCCGCGCATCCTGGCCGCGCTCCGTCCGCCGATGCTGCGACTGGCGCGGGAAAGGGCTCTCGGGGCGCACACGTTCCTCGTCCCCGTCGAGCACACGCGTCGTGCACGCGACATCCTCGGGCCGGCGGCGCTGCTCGTCGTCGAGCAGAAGGTGGTGCTCGCCCGCGATCCGGTGGATGCCCGCCGGCGAGCCCGTGGGGCGCTCGCCTGGTACCTCGACACGCCGAACTACCTCGACAACCTCCGCTGGCTCGGATTCGCGGAGGCCGACTTCGCGCGCGGCGGCTCGGACGCGCTCGTGGACGCGCTCATCGTCGCAGGCGACGAGGAGACGATCGCGGCGCGCTGCGACGCGCACCTCGACGCGGGCGCCAGCCAGGTCGCGGTCCAACCGCTCGAGGAGGGCGATCCGTTCGGCCGTGAGACGCTGCGTCGTCTCGCCTCCGTCCTTCTCGACCCCCGCGAGTAGCGCACGCGGCGACGCGCGGCGTCGATGGGCCGTGAAGGGATTCGAACCTTCGACCGTTGGAACAGCGCGGGGGAACCCCTGGCTCCCCCACGAGCCCCCTCCTCAATTCGCGCATGGGCCGTGAAGGATTCGAACCTTCGACCTTGGGATTAAGAGTCCCCTGCTCTACCAGCTGAGCTAACGGCCCGAGGAGGCGGAAGGATAGCGCCGCGGATCGACGCCGGTGGCCCGTGAGCCATGCCATGACGGCCGGAGGCCAGGCTGCTCGTTCGTGCGCGACGGCGAAGGGGGCTCGTGGGGGAACCGGGGTTCCCCCACGTTCGCTGATGTAGTCTCGTCGGCGGTGATCCGTCGGGCCGCCATGGTCAAGATGGTCGTGATCGCTGCGCTTGCGGCGCTCGTCGCGACCCTCGTTGCGGTCTTGATCCGCTGGCTGCCGGAGTCCGCCTCGGAGGAGATGGACCGGATCACGTTCGTCTACTGGTTCGCGACGATCATCTGCATCGGGATCTTCGCGCTCGTCGCCGCCGTGATCATCGAGGCGGTGTGGGCGTTTCGCGTGCAGCCCGACGACGACACCGACGGCCCACCGATCCACGGGAACACCAGGCTCGAGATCGCCTGGACGATCGTCCCTGCGATCCTCGTGATCGCGATCGGCGTCGTGAGCGCCGTCGTGCTCTCGAAGAACGCCGACGCGGGGAGCAACCCGCTGCACGTCAAGGTCTTCGCGCAGCAGTTCGCGTGGAAGTTCGAGTACCCCGGGAAGGTGATGAGCGACGAGCTCGTGATGCCGCTCCACCGCAACGTGAAGTTCGAGATGCAGTCCGCCGACGTGATCCATTCGCTCTGGATCCCGCAGATGGGACAGAAGCAGGACGTCGTCCCGGGCATCACGACCGAGATCGTGATCACGCCGACGCGGACGGGCACGTTCACGTTGATCTGCACCGAGCTCTGCGGGCTCGGCCACGCGACGATGCGGGCCCCGGTGCGCGTCCTCGATCAGCCGGCGTTCCAGGCCTGGCTCGCGAAGCAGCGCTCCGCCGGTGGAGCGGGCGGCGCGACCAGCGGCGCGGCCGGAGGCCAGACGGGCGGCGCCACCTCCGATACGAGCGCGCTCGGCAAGACGACGTTCGCCTCGGCGGGGTGCGGCGGCTGCCACACGTTCACGCCGGCCGGCACCGACGCGCAGGTCGGTCCCGACCTCGACAAACTCGCCGCCGACGCGAAGGCCGCGGGCGAGCCGGTCGCCGACTACGTCCGCCAGTCGATCGTCGACCCGAACGCCGTGATCGCGAAGGGCTACCAGCCGAACGTGATGCCGCCGACGTTCGGGGACACGCTGAAGCCCGACGAGCTCGACGCGCTGGTCGCGTACCTGAGCGGAAAGGGAGCCTCGTGACGTCCACGACCGAAGAGCACGCCGTCCACCACGAGGTCCCGCACGGGCCGCCCCCGCGCCGCCGAGGCATCTTCATGCGGCCGGGTTACGTGCGGGCGCTCTGGTGCACAGCGGCGTTCTTCGTGATCGGCATGTACATCGTCGTCACGCTCCGCTGGCTCGCGGGCTGGGATCCCGTCTACGACTGGGAGTACATCGTCCTCGTCGCCGGGATGGTGACGGCGCCGATCGGCTTCCTGCTCGGGATGGGCGTCTTCGACTACTGGCTCTACTGGCTCTCCGGCCGGCCCACGCTCGTCGACGACCACGCGAGCCACGGCGCCTACAAGTGGACGGACTACTTCAAGGTCAACACCGACCACAAGGTGATCGGGATCCAGTACCTCGTCACGACGTTCTTCTTCTTCGTCGTCGGCGGGTTCCTCGCGATGCTCTTCCGCGCGGAGCTCGCGCAGCCGGGGATGCAGTTCTTCGACACGCAGACGTTCAACGGGCTCGTGTCGGCGCACGCGACGCTGATGATCTTCGTGTTCATCATCCCCGCGTTCGCCGGGCTCGCGAACTTCGCGGTCCCGCTGATGCTGGGAGCGCCCGACATGGCGTTCCCACGCCTGAACGCGCTGAGCTTCTGGATGCTGCCCGTCGCCGGCGTGCTGTTCCTCGCAAGCTTCCTCGCGCCCGGCGGCGCGTTCGCCACCGGGTGGACGAGCTATGCGCCGCTCGCCTCCGAGCAGCCGTTCGGGCAGGTCTTCTTCAACATGGGCGTGCAGTGGGCCGGCGCGTCCTCGATCGCGACGGCGCTGAACTTCCTGGTCACGATCATCACGATGCGCGCGCCGGGGATGACCTTCTGGCGCATGCCGCTCCTCGTCTGGGCGAACTTCACGACGTCGCTCCTCGTCGTGATCGCGACGCCGTTCATCGCGGGGTCCCAGTTCTTCATCATGTTCGACCGGGTGATGCACACGAGCTTCTTCACGCCGGACAACGGCGGGTACGTGCTCGGCTACCAGCACATCTTCTGGTTCTACTCGCACCCGGCCGTCTACATCATGGTCTTGCCCGGCTTCGGGATCATCTCCGAGGTGATCTCGGTGTTCAGCCGTAAGCCGATCTTCGGCTACCGGCTGATGGCCGTCTCGCTGATCGGCATCCTCGTGCTCGCGTTTTCGGTCTGGGCGCACCACATGTTCGTCGCCGGGATGGCCGACTGGCTGCGGATCCCGATGATGATCTCGACCCTGCTCATCGCCGTGCCGACCGGGATCAAGGTGTTCTCGTGGCTGGCGACGCTGTGGGAGGGAAAGATCCACCTGAACACGCCGATGCTCTTCGCGCTCGGGTTCATCTCGACGTTCGTGATCGGCGGTCTCTCGGGCGTCTACCTCGCCGCCGTGCCGATCGACATCCACGCCTCGGACACGTACTTCATCGTGGCGCACATCCACTACGTGCTGTTCGGCGGCTCCGTGTTCACGATCTTCGCGGGGATCTACTACTGGTTCCCGAAGATGACGGGCCGGATGTTCGACGAGCGCCTCGGGAAGCTCCACTTCTGGCTCACGTTCGTCGCGTTCAACGTGACCTTCTTCCCGATGCATTGGGTCGGGCTCGACGGGATGCCGCGCCGTGTCGCCGACTACGCGGCGACCTACGGAGCGCTGAACATGGTGGTCTCGATCGCGTCGTTCGCGCTCGGCGCCTCGGTGATCGTGTTCGCGTACAACATCGTCACGAGCTGGGCCCGCGGGCCGATTGCAGGGTCCAACCCGTGGCGGGCGATGACGATCGAGTGGCAGGTCTCGTCGCCGCCCCCGGTGTTCAACTTCGACGAGATCCCGCAGGTCGTGGGTGGCCCGTACGAGTACGGCGTCCCCGGCGCGAGGCATGCAGTGCTGAAGGGCGCCGTCCTCGAGGAGGCTCCCGCATGAGCGGCCTGCAGAAGCACGTCCTCGTCGTCGCGAACGAGACGCTCGCCGGCGAGGAGCTGCTCGACGCCGTCCGGCGCCGGGCCGCGGAAGGCCCGATCCGCGCGATCGTGATCGCGCCGGTGAACGAGCCGAGAGCCGGCTACGTCGTCTACCGGAACTCCCGGCGCGCGACCGCCGGCAGACGGATCGACCGGATGATCGCGGAGCTCCGGGCGGCCGGGATCCCGGCGCACGGCGACGTCTTCGAGGGCGGCCCCGTCGCCGCCGTCGAAGACGTCCTCGCGCTCGAGGATGTCGACGAGCTGATCGTCTCGACCCACCCCGAGGAGAAGTCGGGTTGGGTGCGCAAGAAGAACGTCCTGTCCGAGCTCCGCCGGCTCGCAGGCGACCGACCGTTCACGCACGTCGTCTCCGACGTGACGGCGAGGACGGGCCGCGTAAACGTGCTCGTGGTCGCGAACGAAACCGTCCTCGGCGAGCGGCTGCTCGACCACATCCGGGAGCGCGCTGCGCAGGGCCCGGCCGGGTTCCTGATCGTCTCCCCGCAGAGCGACCCCGGGCGGGGCGAGCACCCCGAGGCCGAACGGCGGCTCCGGCAGGCGCTCGCGACGCTCCGCGACGAGGGAATCGAGGCGCACGGCCAGATCGCGCATCCCGACCCGTACGCGGCGGCGATGCAGGTGATCGAGGACGAACGGGTCGACGAGCTGATCATCTCGACGTTCCCCGGCGAGCGGTCGGGCTGGCTGCGCCGGGACGTCGTCGAGCGGCTGCGGAAGGACGCCGGGGTGCCGGTCGAGCACGTCGTCGCGGAGCTGCCTTCGGCAGCCCCGCTGGAAGGACTGCGGCAGTGAGCGCGCACGCCGAAGCCGTCGGGCACGAGCACCACGGGCCGCCGCCCGCGAACCGCAGCTCGCGGCTCGACCCGGCGACGCTCGGGATGTTCCTCTTCATCGCCTCGGAGGCGATGCTCTTCGGCGCCTTCTTCACGGCGTACTTCTTCGTCCGGGTCGTCAACCCCGACGCACCGGCCACGTGGCCGCCGCCGCCGTTCGAGTTCCCAGTCTTCGTGGCGGGCGTGAACACGGCGATCCTCGTCACGTCGAGCTTCACGGTCCACTGGGCGACCCAGGCGATCAAGCGCGGCGACCGGAACGGTCTCCGGGCGGGCCTCGTGATCACGATCCTGCTCGGCGCGGCGTTCCTGCTGACGCAGATGGTCGAGTACGCGCACGTCGGCTTCAACACCGGCGACGGCGCGTTCGCCTCGGTCTTCTTCGGGCTCACGGGCCTCCACGGCGCTCACGTGTTCGTTGGCCTCTCGCTCCTGACCATCGCTGCGGTGCGCGCCTTCCGCGGCCACTTCTCTCCCGAGCATCACCACGGCGTCGAGATCCCCGGGATCTACTGGCACTTCGTCGACGTCATGTGGATCATCGTCTTCTTCGCGGTGTACGTCCTGTAGCGGATTCGCGCCTGCAGCTCGAATGCGCTAGAAGACGCCGTATGCCGTGCTCTTCCAGCGGCTCGGCCGAAGGCGGAGCCGCCCCTTGAAGAACCCGCTCAGGGACGAGGCCTCGGCGTTCCAGGTCGTCCTCGTGACGCTCGGCGGCGCGGTCCTCGTCGTGCTCGCCGCCTGGGTGAACACGTGGCTCGGGCTGATCGTGTTCCTCGCGCTCGTCGCCGTGGCGCTGTGGGCGATCAGGGGTGGGATGCGTCAGCGGCCGCCGCAGGCGCACGTCGTCCACGACGACGGTCCCGCGCGGAAGATCCTCGTCGTGGCGAACGAGACCGTCGGCGGCGACGAGCTGCGCGAGCTGCTCGGCCGCAAGGCCGAGGGCGTGAGCGAGGACGTGCTGCTCGTCTGCCCCGCGCTCAACTCGAGGCTCCGGACGTGGACCTCGGACGAGGACGGTGCCCGGGCGGCCGCCCAGGAGCGCCTCGACGAGTCCCTTGCCCGCCTGCGCGATGCCGGCGTCACCGCGCGCGGCGAGATCGGGGACGGCGACCCGCTCCAGGCGCTCGAAGACGCGCTCCGCACGTTTCCCGCGGACGAGATCGTCGTCTCGACCCACCCGCCGGGGCGCTCGAACTGGCTCGAGCAGGGCGTCGTCGAGAACGCGCGGCTGCGCTTCGATGTGCCCGTGAGCCACGTCGTCGTCGACCTCGCCGCCGAGACGAGCGTGTAGCTCGCCCGTCGTCTACTTCCCCGCGTTCGAGGAGACGAACTCGGCGACGGCCTCGATCTGGGCCTCGCTCAGCTGGCCCTTGAACGAGGGCATGCCCCCCCGGCCGTTCGTGATGCGGTCGATCGCGAGCGCCTTCGACGGCTTCGCGTCGTCGAGGTTCGGACCGACCGTCCCGCTCGCCCCCGCCGCTGCGAGCGTGTGGCAGCCGCTGCAGCCCGCCGACGCGAAGATGGCCTTGCCGTCCGTGCCGCCGCCGGGCGGCGTCGGCTTCGGCGGGTTGGCGGGATTGATCGGGTTGCCCTCGGCGTCCAGGCCCGCGACCGAGGCGACGTAGGACGCGACGTCCTCTGCGTCCTGCCCCTCGTAGATGTTCGCGGGCATCCCGGGCGCGCCGGTCGAGGGGGTGGTCACCGGGTAGGCGATCTGCCCGCGCACCACCTGGAGGATCGTGTCCTCGCCGAGCCCGTCGATGCGTGACTGGACGAACGCGTAGTCGAGGTTGGGGCCGATCTTGCCCGTCGTCCCTGCGTCGGCGAGCGTGTGGCAGCTGCCGCACCCCTTGGTGAAGAGCTCCTTGCCGCGGATCTTGTCGCCCGTGCCCTTCGAGTATCCGACGGTGTCGCCGCACGCAGCGAGACCGAGCGCGGCGACGAGCCCGAGCACGACCAGCG